>NZ_KI911559.1:1662095-1962994 GCF_000515255.1 Rhodovibrio salinarum DSM 9154
GCCAGCGCGGCGAAGCCGGCGTAGAGGTTGGCGTCGCTGGCGCAGGTGTGAGGGTAGCGCGCGCGCAGGGTTGCTGCGTAATCGGCGCGCCGCTGCCGTTCGGTCGCGAAGGCGTGCCACAGCGGGCTGCCGGTTGCGGCGAGCTGGGCGAGACGTTTCTTGCGCCCGGCGGAGTCCAGCCCGTGGAAAGCGGGGTCGCGGGCGGCCAGCCACTCGACCTGCTGCAGCTTCGCACGCTCCCATGGCGGGTTGCCGACGATCGCGTCGAAGCCGCCCGCCGGCGTCAGGCGCGCCCACGCATCGTCATCCAGCAGGGCGTCGGCGCACACGATGCGCTGGGTCAGGTCCGGGGGTGCCACGCCCGATTGCTGGCACTTGAGGGCGAGCGCGACCCGCGTGCAGGCCACGGCCAGCGGGTCGATGTCGATGCCGTAAAGCCGCTCGACCGGCATCCGCTCGGCCGCGGCCAACAGGAATGCGCCGGCACCGCAGGCGGGGTCGATCAGTGCCCGGGTAGCGGGACCGACGCCTGCCTGGTCGAGCAGCAGGTCGATTAGGGCAGGCGGCGTATAGTACGCACCGGCCTGTTGCCGGGCGAAGGGGCGGGGTCGCAGGACGATGTCGCCCGCGTCATCATTGGCCCCCTCCAGCCCGATCAGGTGTGCATAGGTTGCTTGCACGTCGCCCGGCGTCGGCGGGCACAGCGCCACCTGGGCGCTCGGCCCCTCGCCCAGATGTCGTCTGCGCCACGCGTCCCCCAGCTGTTGATCGGCCAGCGCGCGGAGCCAGGCGCGCACGCCGTCGTTCGCCAGAGTCCGCTGATCGCTGCCGCCCTCGGTGCGGAGATCGCGTAGCAGCGCGGCGAAGGCACGGTGGGTTGTGGCGGCGCTGGGAGTATGCATGGGAGGAGGCACGGCAATCTCCGGCCGGGGCGCACAGGCGGGCACCCATCGTAGGTTTGCATCGGCCGGCTCTCCGCGGCAAGGCGGCCCGTCGCGCCGCCTTGCAATGGCGGACCTGCGTGGTTATAACCCGGCACCTCCAAACAAGGGCGACCGCGGCCATCTGGACATGCCCGGAAGTCCGAACACTGTGCCGGTGCGGTTTTGCGCACCGGCCGCCAACGGCCCGATCCGAAAGGAACGAAAATGTCCAAGCTCAAGACGAAGAGCGGCGCCAAGAAGCGCTTCAAGATGACCGGCTCCGGCAAGGTCCGGGTCAAGTACGCCTTCAAGTCGCACAACCTGCGCAAGCGTTCGCAGAAGATGAAGCGACAGGCGCGTGGCATGCAGGTGCTGCGCACCACCGAGGCGGATATGGTCAAGAAGCACTACATGCCCTACCACTAGGGCCGCTTCGCGACCGACCGATCCCGAGACTGAATTCCCGTCATCTCCTAGCCAAGCAGGAGCGCCGCCATGTCCCGCGTGAAGCGTGGAGTTACCTCCCGCGCTAAGCATAACAAGGTCCTCAAGGCCGCCAAGGGCGCCCGGGGCCGGCAGAAGAACACGATCCGCGTTGCCCGTCAGCGGGTCGAAAAGAACCTCCAGTACGCCTACCGCGACCGCAAGCAGCGCAAGCGTGAATTCCGCAGCCTGTGGATTCAGCGGATCAACGCCGGGGCGCGCAACAACGGCCTGACCTACAGCCAGCTGATGGCTGGCCTGCGCGAGGCCGGCGTCGAGCTGGACCGCAAGGTGCTGGCCGATATCGCGGTGCGCGAGCCGGAGTCCTTCGCCAATCTGGTCGAGCAGGCGCGCAAGGCTCTGCCGGCGGGCGCGAAGGAAGATTCCTCCGCCGGCCGCGGCGCCATGTAGGACGCATCGCGGCCCGCGCAGCGGCCGCGAGACGTTTCCTGACGAAGGATTGCAGGCGGCCCGGTCATCACGGCGATGGCTGGGCCGCTGGTGCGCCGGGCGGGCGCCAAGCCCGCCCGCGATGATCGATAACAACCAAGACGTGTGCCGCGATGGACGAGCCTGAAGAGCTGAAGCGGTCGCTGCTGAGCGAGGTTGAGGCCGCGCAGACGCTCGACGATCTGGAGCAGGTGCGGGTTTCCGCGCTCGGCAAGAAGGGGCGCTTGACCCAGCAGATGAAGCAGCTGGGTCAGCTCGACGCGGACGAACGCAAGCGCGTTGGCCAGGCGCTGAATACGGTCAAGGACGCCGTTCAGAACGCCATCGAGACGCGCAAGGCACACCTCGCGGACGCAGAGTTGCAGGCCCGCCTGGAGCGCGAGCGGGTCGACGTGACCCTGCCGGCGCGCCCGTTCGACATGGGCCGCGTCCACCCGATCTCCCGCACGATCGAGGAGATGATCCAGATCTTCGGGGCGATGGGCTTCCGGGTCGCCGAAGGGCCGCACGTCGAGGACGACTTCCACAACTTCACCGCCCTCAATATCCCGCCCGAGCACCCCGCCCGGCAGGAGCACGACACCTTCTACGTCGAGGGCACGGGCGACGACGGCCACCGCAAGGTGCTGCGCACGCACACCTCGCCGGTGCAGATCCGCGCGATGCGCGCATTGGAAGCGCCGCCGATCCGGGTGATCGCGCCCGGCCGTACTTTCCGCAGCGACGACGACGCCACCCACAGCCCGATGTTCCACCAGATCGAGGGGCTGGTGGTCGACTGCAAGACGCACATGGGGCACCTCAAGGGCACGCTGATCGAGTTCTGCCGCGCCTTCTTCGGGGTCGAGGACCTGCCGGTGCAGTTCCGTCCCAGCTACTTCCCGTTCACCGAGCCGTCCGCCGAGGTCGATATCGGCTGCTCCAAGCAGGGCAACGAGCTCAAGATCGGCAAGGGCGGCGACTGGCTGGAAATCCTGGGCTGCGGCATGGTGCACCCGAAGGTGTTGGAAAACTGCGGCATCGATCCGGCCGTCTACCAGGGCTTTGCCTTCGGCATGGGGGTCGAGCGTGCGGCGATGCTGAAGTACGGCATCCCCGATCTGCGCACCTTCTACGATTCCGATCTGCGTTGGCTGCGCCACTACGGCTTCCTACCGATCGAGACGCCGTCGCCGGTGAAGGGTTTGTGAGACGATGAAGTTCACGCTGTCCTGGCTGCAGGATCACCTCGACACCGACGCGACCGCCGAGGAGATCGGCGAGGCCCTGACCAACCTCGGGCTCGAGCTGGAGGGTCTGGAGAACAAGGCGGAGGAGCTGGCGCCCTTCCGCGTCGCCTACGTCAAGGAGGCTGCCCAGCATCCCGATGCCGACCGGCTGAAGGTCTGCACCGTCGATCCGGGCGACGGCTCCGAGGTGCAGGTGATCTGCGGCGCGCCCAACGCCAAGACCGGCATGAAGGGCGTGTTTGCGCCGGTGGGGTCCTACGTGCCCGGGATCGATCTGACGCTGAAGGCCGGCAAGATCCGCGGCGTCGAGTCCAACGGCATGCTGGTCTCCGAGCGCGAGATGGGGCTCAGCGACGCGCACGAGGGCATCATCGAGTTGCCCGACGACGCGCCGCTCGGCGAGCCGTTCGCGAAGGTGATGGGGCTGGACGATCCGGTGTTCGACATCGCGATCACGCCCAACCGCGCCGACTGCCTGGGCGTGCGCGGTGTGGCGCGCGATCTGGCCGCCGCCGGGCTCGGCGCGCTGAAGGAAGATCCGCGCCTGGCCGCGGTCGCGGGCAGCTACGAACCGCCGCTGCAGTGGCGGCGTGACCTGCCGGCGGGCGCGGAAGAGGCCTGCCCCTATGTTGGCGGGCGGCACTTCCGCGACGTGCGCAATGGCGAGAGTCCGGCGTGGATTCAGCGGCGCCTGCGCGCGATCGGGCTGCGGCCGATCTCCGCGCTCGTGGACATCACCAACTACGTCACCTTCGACCTGGGTCGGCCGCTGCACGTGTTTGACGCGGCCAAGGTGAAGGGCGATCTCACCATGCGCCTCGCCCATAACGGCGAGCAGATCGAGGCGCTGGACGAGCAGACCTATACCCTCGACCCCGAGACGGTCGTGATCGCCGACCGGGAGTGTGCCCACGGCATCGGCGGTCTGATGGGCGGACAGGACTCCGGCGTGACCTCCGATACCACCGAGGTGTTCCTGGAGGTCGCGCTGTTCGATCCCGTGCGTATCGCCAAGGCCGGCCGGCGGCTGGGATTGCTGTCCGATGCGCGCTTCCGTTTCGAGCGCGGCCTGGACCCGGAAAGCGCCGACTGGGGCGTTGCGGTCGCCACCCGCCTGATTCAGGAGCTTTGCGGCGGCGAGGCGAGCCATCTGACGGCCGCGGGCGAGATTCCCAATACGCGCAAGCAGATCGAACTGCGGGTCGCGCGCGTCGGGGAGCTGGGCGGCCTGGAGATCGGCGCCAAGACCTGCCGGCGGATCCTGGACGACCTCGGCTTCGAGACGGCTGGCGACGACCAGGTGATCAAGGCGACCGTCCCGCCCTGGCGCGTCGACGTCGAAGGCGAGGCGTGCCTGGTCGAGGAAGTGCTGCGGATCAACGGCTACGACGCCATTCCGACCGTGCCGCTGCCACCGCTCACGGCCGTGCCGCAGGCGGCCGTCACCCCGGCGCAGCGCCGGGGCGAACTGGCGCGCGCCGCGCTCGCCGCCCGCGGCATGAACGAGGCGGTGACCTTCTCCTTCATGTCGTCGCGCCATGCCGAGCTGTTCGGCGGCCAGATTCCGGACCTTCAGGTCGCGAACCCGATCTCCAGCGAACTCGACGTGATGCGTCCGGCGGTGCTCGCCAACCTGGTCGAGGCGGGCACGCGCAACGCCGACCGCGGCTTCCCCGACGTCGCCCTGTTCGAGATCGGCCCGCAGTACTTCTCCGCCGCGCCGGACGGGCAGGAAACGCTCGCTGCCGGTCTGCGCGCCGGCCACAACGCCCCACGCCACTGGGACGTCGACCGTCGGTCCCATGACGTGTTCGACGCTAAGACCGATGCGCTCGCGGCGCTGGCGGCGGCCGGGGCGCCGGTCGACAACCTGCAGGTCTCGACCGACGCGCCAGGCTGGTACCACCCGGGCCGTTCTGGCGCGCTGCGCCTGGGCAAGCAGGTTCTGGCCACCTTCGGCGAGCTGCATCCCAAGATACTGGAGGCCTACGACCTGCGCGGGCCCGTGGCGGCCTTCGAGGTGTTCGTCGACCGCGTGCCGCAGACCAAGAAGCGCGGCGGCCTCAGCCTATCGTCCCTGCAGCCGGTCGAGCGTGACTTCGCCTTCGTGGTCGGGGCCGACGTGCCCGCGGAAAACGTGATCCGTGCGGCCAAGGGCGCCGACAAGGCCCTGATCGCGGAGGTCAAGCTGTTCGACGTCTATACCGGCGACAAGGTCGGCGAGGGTAAGAAGTCGCTTGCCATCGCCGTCACCCTGCAGCCGACCGAAAAGACCCTGACCGAGAAGGAAATCGACGCGGTCGGGCAGAAGGTGATCGGACAGGTGACGAAGAAGACGGGCGGCGAATTGCGGGGGTAGATGATCGGGTCACCGCCAAGGCACCGGGATAGCATGCCGGTGGCCTTTCAAGGCTTTTGCAGCCCGGAAAACCGGGTTGCGGCTGTTTCCGGTGAACCGAAGTCGATCTAGGCCCCAGGCTTGGTGTCTCCGTGTCTTGGTGGTGAATATCCGCTTTAGCGCGGGGCGCGAATCAGGAAACTGCCGCGAACGTCCACGGTGCCGTCGTCCGCCACCTCGACGACGAGCACCTCGCCGCTCGACGGGAAGACGTCGGTGAGCGCGGTGATGTTCACTTGGTGGGTGACCAGCACGAGCTTTGCGTCGTCCGGCGCGGTCGCGAGGAAGTCGCGCACGGCCGCCGTCTGGGCATCGCGGGTAGCGCGGTTCTGGAAGAAGGAGTTGAGGGCGGGAAAATCCTCGACCGAGGCCAGGCCCAACTCCTGCGCGGTATGTCGGCAGCGGCACCACTGGCTGGTCAGCACGCGGTCGACCTCGATGCCGTTGTCCCGGAAGGCTTGGCCGATCCGTCGTGCCTGCGCGCGGCCGGCGGCGTTCAGGTCGCGCTGGGTCGAACAGTCGCCCAGCTTGAAATGCGATGGATCGCCGGTGCCTGGCGCCAGCGCATGGCGCATGATCGCGACGGTGCCGGGCGCCTCCAGCGCGGCCCAGACATCGCCGCCCTCCTGCGCTTGGCTGGGAACGGGCAGGGCGGGGACGGTCAGCAGAACAAGGGCCAGAAGAACGACAAGACGGGGCATCGGGACGCTCCCGGTGAGCAACGGAAGAGGTCGGGGAAAGGGGCGACTCAGGGTCCGGTGAAGGCGATCAGGCGCCCGCAGGCGAGCGCGCCCAGCCACGCCGTCATCGATCCGAGCGCGGCCAAGACCCGCAGTCGGCGGCTGGCGCGCTCTGGATCGCGTCCGACCCGCAGCCGAAAGGCCAGGGCGCCGGCCGCACCGAGGCCGATCAGCGTCAGCTTGGCCCACAGCACGGGCAGGCCCGCATAGTCGAGCGGGCGCACGCTGACCAGCAGTACTCCCGTGGAAATCGCGAGCAGCAGGCCCGCGACCGCCATCGGCGTCAGGATCGCAGCCAGGCTTTGCAACGCGACCGACCGCCAAAACCCGAGTAGCCGCAGGTCGAGCGGCAGGATGCCACCAACCAGCAATGCGATCCCGAGGATGTGCAGCGCGCTGACGGTGGCGTAACTCCAGCGCCCCTGCGTCAGCGCCTGCGCGACCTCCCACTCGCCGAGCGCGCTCAGCGTTGTCGCCAGCAGCTCGGGCACGTTTGGCGGTCAGTCGCGTTCGGGATAGAGGACGTATTCCCGGTCGCCGAGGAACAGCCGTTCCACTTTCATCCGGCGTGCCTCGGCATCGGCCGACGGTTCACCGATCGCGCGGATCTCAACGCCCGGCGCCAGGTCGCCGTCCTTCAGACCGGCGCGTGCGTTGCGCCATGGCTGGCCGACCTCGACCGTCCAGCTTTCGCCGTCGGCCTCGACCGTGAGCACGCCGTGGGGATTGCCCAGCTTGGCTTCCCGGATGACGCCGGTCAGTTCGATGTTGCCCCCGGTGGTCCAACGCCAGCCGTGGTGGGCCTGGGCCAGAACCGGGACAAGCAGGATGAACGCGGCCAGGGCCGCCAGGATCGGGGAGCGCATGGATCGCCTCCATTATTGGCGCACTTGCGCCAAAATGGGGCGCGACTTTCCTGAGGAAAGGTCCGTCGGCACCCTGCGCAACCAAGTTCGCCTCATTGTGATAGAAGAGCTGGGCCGCCCGCCCGCACGAACGGGCATGGCGTGCCTGACGGGCGGCCCGAGGGCCCGGCATGCGGGGCCCGGCTCGCGGTGATCCGAAAGACGGGAAGAGACCACCGCGAACCACCCCTGACTACGCGCTTACCTCGGGATTGGTTCACCGATCTCTGGGCAGAAATCGGGCAGTCAAAGGCTAAGGCGGATGGGACGATGGTGCATCACAGGCACGCTGCCGGGGCCTGGAGGCCCTGGCGGACGGGAAGAGAGCCGGCGTCGTCGTCGGGCCAGTTGCGTGGATCGGGCGCGGCGCCTATGGTCGCGCCCGCCCGCGCGCATCACCCGCGATGACGGCGCCGCAGACGGCTGGCCGGGCCGCCGCCTGCGCCGCGCCCCGGGCCGCGCGTCGCTCCCAACACACGAAACCCTTAAAAGCTCCGCATGACCGATCAGCAGCACACGCGCAACTTCGCCATCATCGCGCACATCGACCACGGCAAGTCGACCCTTGCCGACCGGATGATCCAGCTGTGCGAGGGCGTGAGCGAGCGCGAGATGCGCGAGCAGTTCCTGGACAACATGGACCTGGAACGCGAGCGCGGCATCACCATCAAGGCGCAGACGGTGCGCCTGACCTATCGGGCGACGGACGGGCAGGCTTACACCTTCAACGTCATCGATACGCCCGGCCACGTCGACTTCTCCTATGAGGTCTCGCGCTCGCTGAAGGCATGCGAGGGCTGCATCCTGCTGGTCGACGCCAGCCAGGGCGTGGAGGCGCAGACGCTCGCCAACGTCTACCTGGCGCTCGACCACAACCTCGAGATCATCCCGGTCCTGAACAAGGTCGACCTGCCGGCGGCCGAGCCGGAGCGGGTGATGCAGGAGATCGAGGACGTGATCGGCCTGGACGCGACCGACGCGCTGCTGATCTCCGCCAAGACCGGGCAGGGCGTGGCCGACGTCACGGAATCGATCGTCAAGCGGATTCCCCCGCCGGAGGGCAACGCCCAGGCGCCGCTGAAGGCCCTGCTGGTCGATAGCTGGTACGACCAGTACATGGGCGTGGTGGTGCTGACCCGGATCATGGAGGGGCAGGTCAAGCAGGGCACGCAGATCCGCATGCTGGGCACCCGTGCGCTGCACGACGTCAACGAGGTTGGTACCTTCCAGCCCGCCCGCACCAAGGGCGAGATACTGGGGCCGGGCGACCTTGGCTACATCATCTCCGGCATCAAGGACATCGACGAGGCGCAGGTCGGCGATACGATCACCGACGAGAAGAACCCCTGCGATAAGCCGCTGGAGGGCTATAAGCCCTCCGTGCCGGTGGTGTTCTGCGGCCTTTTCCCGGCTTCCACGGAGGATTACGAGCAGCTGCGCGACGCGCTTGGCAAGCTGCGCCTGAACGACAGTTCCTTCCAGTTCGAGCCGGAGAACTCGCCCGCGCTCGGCTTCGGCTTCCGTTGCGGCTTCCTGGGGCTCTTGCACCTGGAGATCGTGCAGGAGCGCCTGGAGCGCGAATACGACCTTGACCTGATCACCACCGCGCCGAGCGTGATCTACCGGGTGATGAAGACCAGCGGCGAGATCGTCGAGCTGCACAACCCGACCGATATGCCCGATCGCATGCACATCGAGGCGATCGAGGAGCCCTGGATCACCGCGACCATCCTGGTGCCGGACACCTACCTCGGCAACGTGCTCAAGCTGTGCGAGGAGCGCCGGGGCATTCAGCAGGACCTGACCTACGCCGGCGACCGGGCGATGGTGGTCTACCAGCTGCCGCTCAACGAGGTGGTCTATGACTTCTACGACCGGCTGAAGTCGATCACCAGCGGCTACGCCTCGTTCGACTACCAGATGGCCGGCTATCACGAAGGCGATCTGGTCAAGCTGGACATCCTGGTGAACCAGGAGCGGGTCGACGCGCTCGCCCTGGTCGTCCACCGCAGCCAGGCGGAGCCGCGCGGCCGGTCGGTCTGCCAGCGGCTCAAGGAGCTGATCCCGCGGCAGCTGTTCAAGGTCGCGGTACAGGCCGCGATCGGCGGTAAGGTGGTGGCGCGCGAAACCGTGCCGGCGATGCGCAAGGACGTCACGGCGAAGTGTTACGGTGGTGACGTCACGCGTAAGCGCAAGCTTCTGGAGAAGCAGAAGGAAGGCAAGAAGAAGATGCGCCAGTTCGGCAAGGTCGAGATTCCGCAGTCGGCCTTCCTGGCGGCGCTCAAGATGGACGATCAGTAAGGGGCGTGAACCTATCGGTCGTCAGGGGTGTGTTTTTACGAAAGTTCTAAGAAAGAACACTAACGCACCCTGTCACCTTCATTTCTATTTTATGTCGAAAGTATTTACTTCAATTTTTTCTTAGCGATTTATCGGTTAGCTCTGCAACGCAGTCAGCCGGCCCGGGATTGGCCTGGGCCGGTTTTTTCGTTGTATTGCCCGAGTTATCAAAACCATGTCGCTTAAGAACATCACGATCCGATCGAAGCTGTGGAGCTTGCTCGCGGTGGCGGTCTTGGCGCTGTTGCTCGCCACGGGGACGGCCCTCTACTTCGCGCACGAGAACATGATCGAGGACCGCATCGCCAAGTTGCGTGACCTTTCCGAGACCGCCCACGGTGTCGCGGACAGCCTGGAGGCGCAGGTCGAGGCGGGTGAACTCACCCATGAGGAAGCGATCGGGCGGTTTCGCGAGACGCTGAACGCGATGTGGTTCGACCGTGGGCGGAACTACCTGTTCGCCTGGGCCTTCGACGGCACCAACGTGGTCATGCCGGCAAAGCCGTCGATGGTGGGGCAGAACAAGTTCGGGATGACCGACAGCAACGGGATGAAGCTGATCCAGGAGCTCGTCCGCTTGTCGCAGCAGCCGGGGGGTGGGCATCTCTATTACATGTGGCCGCGTCCCGGGTCCGAAGCGCCGGAGCGTAAGCTTAGCTATGCGATCGCGTTCGAACCTTGGGATCTGTTCGTGGGCACCGGCGTCTACCTCGACGACGTCGATGCCGCGTTCAACCGTCTAGCCCTGCGCGTTGGCGGGGTCATCCTGGTGCTGGCGCTGATCGCGGCCGGCGTGGTCCTGGCGATCCAGCGCGATATGATCGGCGCGCTGAGTGGCCTGTCGACCAAGATGCGCCGGATCGCCGATGACGACCTCGACGTGGAGATCACCGAGAGCGCGCGCCGCGACGAGGTCGGGGGCATGGCGCAGGCGCTGCAAGTGTTCCAGGACAACGCGCTGGAGAAGCGCCGGCTGGAGGCCGAGCAGCAGCAAGCAGCCGAGCGTAACGAGGCGGAGAAGCGCGCGGCGATGCACCAGCTGGCTGATCGCTTCGACCAGGAGATCGGTGGAATCGTCGACATGGTCGGTTCCGCGGCCACCGAGCTGCAGGCGACTGCCAAGCAGTTGACCGGGGCCGCTGATGCGACTGAAACCCAGACCGCGTCGGCCGCCAGCGCCGGCGACCAAGCCTCGGGCAGCGTTCAGACGGTGGCGTCGGCCGCGGAGGAGCTGTCGGCGGCGATCCAGGAGGTCAACGGGCAGGTCGCAAACGCCGCCGAGAAGCTGAAAGCGACCGCGACCAGCGCGCAGGATGCCGGTCAGCGTATGGACGAACTGCAGCAGGCCGTTGCGAAGATCGATGAGGTCGTCAGCCAGATTGGCGATGTGGCCGAGCAGACCAACCTGCTGGCGCTGAATGCGACGATCGAGGCGGCGCGTGCCGGCGATGCCGGCAAGGGCTTCGCCGTCGTCGCCGGCGAGGTGAAGACGCTGGCCAATCAGACGCAGCGGATGACCGACAGCATCGCCTCCCAGTTGACGGCGGTAAAGCGGGCCTCCGAAGCGGCCGTGGGCGGCACCCGCCAGATCGTCCAGGAGGTCGATGAGATCAGTTCGGCCACCAGCGCGATCGCCGCGTCGATGGAACAGCAGACCGCGACCACCGCCGAGATCAGCCGCAGCGCGCAGCAGGCGGCCCAGGGCACGGAATCCGTGTCGGGCAATCTGACCAGTGTGCGCGAGGCCGCGCAGCAAACCTCCCAGGCCACGGGTAATGTCAGCAGTGCCGCGGACCAGCTGGCCGAGCAGGCGGAAACGCTGCGCGGTGCGGTCAACGGCTTCCTGACGGAGGTGCGCTCAGCCTAAGTCCGTGCGGGGAGGGCGCGCGGCTGTCCGGTGTCAGCCGAATTTGTGGTCGCGCTTCCGCCCGGCACGGGTGAGCAGGAACAGCACGAGGGCAAGCGCGAGCGCGCCCAGCGCAACATAGGGGGCGGGCTGCTGCAGCAGCGGGAATACCCCGGACTGCCAAAGCGGCGGCCAGAGGCCCCGCTCGATCGTCGCCTGAACCAGGTTCAGGCTGCCGGCGTCCAGCGTGAACCAGATCTGCCCCAGCGGCTGCATCAGCGGCTGGCCGGAGGCCGCCGCGGCCGCGAGCAGCCCGCTCGTTGCCAGTCCGACCAGCAGGGCCAGCAGGCCCAGAAGTCCAAAAATAAACCGCACGATTCGCGCTCGCTCCCCGCTTTATGTGTGCCCCCATCCGGCGCCCGCGCGGTATCGACGGCGCCGCACAGGTGCCATCGAACCCTAGGGCAGGTTAAGCCGGCGGGGAAGGGGCGGGCCCGCATCTGTATCCTTCCGCGCGCCTCGGACAGGCGCCTGGGGGACAGGCGCATGGACGTTGGCTGTCGGCGGTTGCCGCCTTGTTGCATCGCCGGGATGCCTTCGCTAGGTTGCGCCCGCGCCGCGCGGCGGGACTCCGCCGCAGGCGACGACATCATATCTGCGCCCGCGTTGGCCCCGTGTGTTCCTGGGGCAGAACGATAGCGGGCGCGTCAACGCGGAGGGGTGGCCGAGCGGTCGAAGGCGCACGCCTGGAAAGCGTGTGTACGGGTATTCCCCGTACCGAGGGTTCGAATCCCTCCCCCTCCGCCAGTTTTCTAGCAAAAACAAAAATATATTTCCGCCGACCCACCGTTCCCCACTCTCTATTCTCCCCACAGAGGCCTCGGACGGGTGATGGAAAAAATCCTTGTTAGCGCCTGCCTTGTCGGCCGCCCGGTGCGTTACAACGGCTCGGCCAAGTTGGTTGAGCACCCACGATTGGCGCAATGGCGGCAGGAGGGGCGCCTGGTTGCCATCTGCCCCGAGTTGACGGCGGGGTTTAGCGTGCCGCGTCCGCCGGCCGAAATCTCGAACGCGCGGGACGGCCAAGCGGTTCTTGCGGGAAAGGGGCAGGTGTCGGAGGCGACAGGCGCCGACGTAACCAGCCTGTATGTTGCCGGCGCCGAGGCCGCGCTGGCCACGGCGCGCGCGCACGCGTGCCGCTTCGCCTTGTTAATGGATGGCAGCCCTTCGTGTGGCAGCGGTTTTATCTATGACGGCAGTTTCCTCGGCCGCAAGCACGTTGGCGCGGGGGTCACCACCGCTCTGCTGCGCGAGAACGGCATCGAGGTTTTTGCGGAAACGGAAATCGATGTGCTGCACGCGCGTTTGGCGGAACGTGCGTGATTGGCGGGCGCTGTTGCGCGTGTCCGATATTTGCTTATGAGTCCTGGAGGCTGGCAGGCGGCACAAAGGCGGGATAGCGCATCGGTGCATGTCGATGTCGGCCAACGCGCGATTGGCCCTGGCGCGTCAAGGCCTGCAGCGTTGAGTTCCCCTTGCAGCAAGGCCAAAGAGGCGCGGTGGATCAACTGATCACGTGGTCCATTCGTGCCGTGGCGTCGGCGCGCGGGCTTTGTCCGGCGGATAACTACTGGAAGAAGGCCTTTGAATGCGTTTAAGCTGCGGTGTCTCCATATGAACGATAAATGGAACTCACGCTCTGCGATTCCGCGCTTGAAGAACGACAAGGTGTATTTGCGGAAGCCGTAGAGATGATGAGACGGGGACTTCGCCAGAGGCGGGAGGTTGCGCAACGCTCATAAGTGGACGGCTCGGGACGTCACCGCCCGATGCCGCCACGGCCCTGGAGGTGCGTTATGCGGCAGGAAAGAGAACACGCAGAAAAAGTGTTCCGCGTGGTTGGATCCAAGTCGGACGCGGCCTGTTCGTCTCTGGCTGCGTCCTGGCGGCGCTCGATGGAGCGTTACGGGCTGGATCCGGCCTGGAGCAGGGCACCCGATCTGATCGAGGAGCGCGAGTTGGCCCAGAGGCGGGACGAACTGGGCCGGCTGATCGATCTGGCGGCGCCGAAATTGGACCAGCTTTTCGGACTTGTGGGCGCTTCGGGGTGCGGCGTTCTGTTGACCAACGAGGCGGGGATCGTGCTTGAAGGAAGGTACGCCGAGGCGGACGCCCGCACGTTTCGCGACTGGGGTCTGCATCCCGGGGCCGACTGGAGCGAGGCGTGCGAGGGTACGAACGGGATTGGCACGTGCTTGGCCGAAAAGCGCCGCGTCACCATCCATCGCGACGATCACTTCCTAGCGCGCAACACCGCCCTTAGCTGCATGGACGCGCCAATCTTCGGGGCCGAGGGGCGCCTGCTCGCCGCGCTCGACGTTTCCTCGGCGCGGGTCGATCAGACCGAGGGCTTCAATCGGCTGCTCGCCGCTGCCGTAGCCCAGTCCGCGCAGGCGATCGAAGCCTGCAATTTCAAGTCGGCGTTCCCCGGCGCGCGCATCATCACAGCCGATACCGCCGATGTGGATGCGGCTGTCCTGCTGGCCGTGGATGGGGATGATCTTGTCATCGGGGCGACCCGCGCGGCGCGGCGCATCTTCGGGCTGGAACCGACCGGCCCGATCAAGCCGCGTCCTGCGGTGGATATCTTCGGTCGCGGGGATGGACCCACGGGGTTCGAGAAGGCGGAACGTGCCGCGATTGTGCGCGCGATCGCCCGTACGGACGGGAATGTCTCACAGGCTGCCCGAGCGCTTGGGATCGGGCGGGCCACGCTCTATCGCCGGATGCGGCAGCTCAATATCGACAGATAGGTCGGCGTACCTGTCTCACGCCTGAGACACTGCGTGTGCATTCGCTGGTTCGGCCAGCTTTCGCCATCAATCCCCCGTGTCATGATGGTCCCTACACCGGAAAGAAGAAACCGGTGACCAAGGGAGAAACACTCATGAACGTGATTAGCAAACCCGAAAGTACCTACGCCTCTCCTTTCCGGGATCGGTACGACAATTTCATCGGCGGTGCGTTCGTCGCCCCGGTTGAAGGCGTTTACTTCGACAACGTAACACCGATCACCGGACAGAGAGTCTGCCAAGTTGCCCGCTCCGGTGCGGGTGACGTGGAAAAGGCGCTCGACGCTGCCCACGCCGCCAAAGCCGGTTGGGGCGCCACCCCAGCGGCCGAGCGTGCGAACATCCTCCTGAAGATCGCCGATCGGATGGAAAGCAACCTCGACCTGCTGGCCCAGGCCGAAACCTGGGACAACGGCAAGCCGATCCGCGAGACCACGGCCGCCGACATCCCGCTCTCGATCGACCACTTCCGCTACTTCGCAGGCGTTCTGCGGGCGCAGGAAGGCACGATGTCCGAGATTGACGGCGAAACCGTGGCCTATCACTTCCACGAGCCTCTCGGCGTCGTTGCCCAGATTATTCCGTGGAACTTCTCGATCCTGATGGCGGCGTGGAAGCTGGCCCCCGCTTTGGCGGCGGGCAACTGCGTCGTGCTGAAGCCGGCCGAGCAGACGCCCGCGGCGATCATGGTGCTGGCCGAGATGATCGCCGACCTGCTACCGGACGGCGTGCTGAACGTGATCAATGGCTATGGCTCGGAAGCCGGGGCCGCGCTGACCAAGAGCCCGCGTATCGCCAAGATCGCCTTCACCGGCTCGACCGTGACCGGGCGCAAGGTGATGGAGGCCGCGACCGAGAACCTGATCCCGGTGACGCTGGAACTGGGCGGCAAGTCCCCCAACGTCTTCTTCTCGGACATCATGGCCGAGGATGACGCGTTCCTCGATAAGGCGGTCGAAGGCTTTGTCCTGTTTGCGTTCAACCAGGGCGAGGTCTGCACCTGTCCCAGCCGTGCGCTGATCCAGGAAGATATCTACGAAGAGTTCATCGAACGCTGCATTGCCCGTGTGAAGGCGATCAAGCAGGGCGATCCGCGCGACCCCGAAACCATGGTCGGCGCCCAGGCCAGCGAGGAGCAGCAGGACAAGATCATGTCCTACTTGACCATCGGCGTGGAAGAAGGCGCCGAGGTGCTGACCGGCGGCGGTGCGGCGAAGATGGAAGGCGACCTGTCGGCGGGGTTCTATATCCAGCCGACGATCCTGAGAGGACACAACAAAATGCGTGTCTTCCAGGAGGAGATCTTCGGTCCCGTCGTATCGGTCACGACCTTCAAAGACGAGGCCGAGGCGTTAGAGATCGCCAATGACACTCTGTACGGTCTGGGTGCGGGTGTCTGGAGCCGCGATATGAACCGTTGCTACCGCATGGGCCGTGGGATCGAGGCGGGCCGCGTGTGGGTCAATAACTACCACAGCTATCCCGCCCACGCGGCCTTTGGCGGGTACAAGCAATCGGGCATCGGGCGCGAGACCCACAAAATGATGCTCGACCACTACCAGCAAACCAAGAACATGCTGGTCAGCTACGATCCCAAAAAGCTTGGCTTCTTTTGAGGGAGGTAGAACGATGTCGAAAAAGATGAAAGCAGCCGTCGTCCGCGAATTCGGGTCGCCCCTGCAGATCGACGAGGTTCCCGTCCCGGAAGTCGAGCCCGGCATGATCCAGGTGGCGATCCAGGCCTCTGGCGTATGCCACACCGATCTGCATGCCGCCGAAGGCGACTGGCCGGTCAAGCCCGAGCCGCCGTTCATTCCCGGCCATGAAGGCGTTGGCTATGTCTCTGCCGTCGGCAAGGGGGTGAACCACGTCAAGGAAGGCGACCGGGTTGGCGTGCCCTGGCTCTACACCGCGTGTGGCCATTGCCGGCACTGCCTGGCTGGCTGGGAGACGCTGTGCAAGAGCCAGCAGAACACCGGCTATTCGGTGAATGGCGGTTTTGCCAACTATGTGCTCGCCGACCCCGACTATGTCGGTCACTTGCCGGCGAACGTGGACTTCAACGAGATCGCACCGGTCCTTTGCGCCGGTGTGACGGTTTACAAGGGCCTGAAGATGACCGAGACCAAGCCGGGTGATACCGTGGCGATCTCGGGGATTGGTGGCCTTGGTCATATGGCGGTGCAATATGCCGTCGCAATGGGGCTGAACGTGGTCGCCGTCGACATCGACGACGCCAAGCTCAACCTTGCCCGGCGTCTTGGCGCGGCGGTAACCGTGAACGCCCGGAACGAAGATAATCCGGCGGCGAAGGTTGTTGAAGAAACCGGCGGTGGCGTTCAGGGCGTGCTTGTGACCGCCGTCAGCGAAAAGGCGTTCGAGCAGGCCGTGGGCATGGTCGATCGCGGCGGAACCGTAGCCCTGAACGGCTTGCCCCCAGGGGACTTCCCGCTCAACATCTTCGGCATGGTGCTGAACGGTGTGACGGTGCGCGGCTCGATCGTGGGCACCCGGCTCGACCTGCAGGAATCGCTGGATTTCGCAGACAAGGGCAAGGTGAAAGCCACCATCGATACGGCGCCTCTGGATGATATCAACGCCATCTTCGACCGGATGAGGAACGGAAAAATCGAGGGCCGAATGGTCCTTGACCTTTCAGCCTGATCTAGTCGCGGTTGCGGTCGGCCCGCAAGACAGGCGGGCCGACCGCGATCAAGCTGACACCTCCTATTTGCAGCCTCGCAGAGTTCACGATTCACTCTGCACGAGTCGATTGCCGACAGAGTCGTCGGCGCCCGCAGAAGATAGGGTTTCCGTTGTGGGCGTCTGCTTCACCAACAGGTCGGCGTGCGGCGTGAAGCGGAGGGTTAAAGGCATCAGGGCAGCCCCGAGCGCGGGGGCTTGCTCGCCGACGCTGCCGGTCTCGATCGTGATGGGCGAGAGGCCGGAGAGATTTAGGTCGGTCAGCGTATGGCGGACCTTATGGACCAAGCGATCTTGCCAGTCGGCGCGCATGACGCCGTCGATCACCGCCTGCTCGAAGTCGAACACGCTAGCGGCGCAGACGACCGTGCGAGCGATGGCGGCGCCGGCGCGTGCACACCAAGCCTGGAAGATTTCCTCCCCGCGCAGATCGTCGACCCGGCCCGCGATCAGTCCCGGACCGTCAAGGCCCGCCGCGTTGAGGTCCCGTTGCAGAAAGATCAGAGAAGCGCGGTGGATCAGCTGATCAGGCGGTCCCTCTGTGCCGTTCGCGCTGTCCATGGGCATTGAGCCGAGCGCCCCGGCGTTGCCGCGGCTGCCGGTGTGCAGCCGGCCGTCCAGCACGATGCCGCCGCCAATGAAACCACCGACGAACAGGTAAACGACGCTCCGCGCGGTAATCGCCTCGCCGAAGTACATCTCGGCGGCGCAGGAGGCGGTGATATCGTTGTACGGGAAGGTGGGCAGGCCGGTGGCGGCCTGCAGTTCATCGGCCGGATCCGCGCCTTGCCAGTCGTCGAGCGCGCCGGGCTCGAGACCCAGTTCCGACGCCCAGGCGTGCATGTCGCCGGGCATGGCGATGCCGATCCCGATGGTGCGCTGCCGCTCTTCCGCCGAAAGCGTGTCGAGCGTCCGCGATAGCGCGTCCTGCGCCGACGCGATCACCTGTTGCCGGTAGGGGCCGGCATAGTCCATGCGCTCGTGCGCGATGACCGTGCCGACGAAGTCCAACAGGACGACTTCCAGGTTGCGTCGGCCGATCTTGATGCCGACGGAGAAGCGGCCGCGCGGGTGCAGGGCGATCGGGGTGTAGGGCTGGCCGACGTTCCCCCGGACCTTGCTTTCCTTACGAACCAGTTTCTCCTTGAGCAGGCCACTTACGATGATGGAGACGCCCTGCGCGCTCAGTCCCGTCACGCGGGCCAGTTCGGCTTTGGAAAGGGGGCCGCGCTGGCGGATGACGGACAGGATAAGGCGTTCATTGTAAGCCCGCAGCCCGGCGCGATCGCCGCCGCGTTGGTCGTCCGATTGCTCGCCGTAGCCGTCGGTGTCCCGCGCCATTCCGTCTCCTTGCCGCTGATACGCATGAGCCTGCGCACCATAGCCTAACACCACCGTCAGTATGCGTCAGATAATAACAAAATCAACTTGATTTATCTATTGATCTGGTGTGGGAAAGCTGATCTTCTAAAGGTGCGGTGCCCGGAAGAAGGGCCGGTTGTGCAAGAGGCGGTGACAACGTCCGAGCCGGCACCTGGGACCGTCGAAAGCAAGTTTCTGGGAGGAAATGCTATGTCGAGGCTGTTTCGCTTTCTGGCGTCCACCGTCGTGTGCGCCAGTATCGTTGCCGGCTCTGTCGGTGCTGCCGCCGCTGACGACGACACGCTTGTGGGGATCGTGGTCAAGACGCGGACCAATCCCTTTTTCGTGAAGATGACGGAGGGGGCGGCTCAGGCTGCCGAGGAGCACGGTGTCGACCTGCGCTCCTATGCCGGCAATTACGATGGCGATGTCGGCTCGCAGATCGAGGCGATCGAAAGCCTGATCGCCGCCGGGGCCGACGGTATTCTACTGACGCCTTCGGATTCCTCGGCTCTGGTGCCAGTGGTCGAGCGGGCCCGCGAGGCCGGGATCCTGGTGATCGCGTTGGACACTGCGCTGACCCCGGCGTCAGCCGCGCACGCCACGTTCGCGACGGACAACTTCGAAGCGGGTAAATTGGTTGGTCAGTGGGCCCGGGCTCAGTTGGGCGATGCGGCGAGCGATGCGCGCATTGCCATGCTCGACCTGAACACCAAGGAAATTTCCGTCGACGTGGCGCGCGATCAGGGATTCCTGACCGGCTTCGGTATCGACGTGAAGGACCCTGAGGACATCGGCGACGAGGAGGATCCACGGATCGTCGGGCACGACGTGACCCAGGGCTCGGCCGAGGGCGGTCGCCGTGCGATGGAGAACCTGCTGCAGCGGAACCCTGGCATCAACGTCGTCTACACCATTAACGAGCCGGCCGCCGCTGGCGCGTACGAGGCCTTGCGTTCCTTCGGCTTCGAGGATCAAGCCTTGATCGTGTCGATCGATGGCGGCTGCCCGGGGGTGAAGAACGTCAAGGCCGGCGTCATCGGCGCGACGTCGATGCAGTTCCCGCTGCGGATGGCCAAGATGGGCGTCGACGCGGTCGTAGAGTACGCCGACACCGGCAAGCTGCCGAAGACCGGCGCGGACTCGAACTTCGTCAACACCGGCGTGGAACTCGTGACCGACGATCCCGTTGAGGGGGTGCCGTCGATCTCCCCTGAGGAAGGCCTCGAGAAGTGCTGGGGGTGACCCTGCCGCTTCCGCAGATTGCCTGCGCGGTCCGCCCGGCCGCGTGGGCTGTGCCCCGTCATCCGAGGCAGTGAGCTATGTCCGATCAATCCGCTCCCCAAAAGGGCGCGTCGCAGAGATACGACACCATGGTCGAAGGCAGCCCCGAGGAGGTTGCCTCCTTTGAACAGCATGCGCGTAGCCCGATCCAGCGGGTGCACCACTTTCTGCACGTCAACCCGACGGCGGTGCCGATGTTGGTGCTGGCGCTGAGTGTGGTCGTATTCGGGGCCGTGGCGAACAACTTCTTCACGGCCTTCAACCTGACCCTGATCATCCAGCAGGTGACGATCATCGGTATCCTCGGCGTCGCGCAGACGCTGATTATCCTGTCCGCTGGTATCGATCTGTCGGTCGCCGCGGTGATGATGCTGTCTGCCGTGGTCATGGGGAACCTGGCTGTTTATCAGGGCATGCCCACTTTCGTGGCGGTCCCCATCGGTCTGCTCTGCGGGGCGGCCTGCGGTTTCATGAACGGCATGCTTGTCACGCGTTTTCGCCTGCCGCCGTTTATCGTGACGCTGGGTGCGTGGAAGATGTTCTTCGCCCTGACCCTGTTCCTTTCGGGTGGCCAGTCGGTGCGCTCTCAGGACATCAACACGTCGGCCCCGGCGCTGAAGGTGTTCGGGACCCGTTTCGATGTTCTTGGAGCTCAGTTCACGACCGGGGCCTTGCTGATGCTGGCGCTGTTCGCGCTGGGCTGGTACGTGCTGAACAAGACCGCCTGGGGGCGTCACGTCTACGCCGTCGGCAACGATGCTGATGCCGCTCGCCTGGCCGGCATTCCCACCCGGCGCGTTCTGCTCAGCGTCTACATGCTCGCGAGTACCCTGTGCGCCCTGGCGGCCTGGGTGTCGATCGGCCGCGTTGGCTCGGTGTCGCCGCAATCCTTCTACGAGGGCAACCTCGACGCGATCACGGCGGTGGTTATTGGAGGCTGTTCACTGTTCGGCGGGCGTGGCTCGATCCTTGGCACGCTGATCGGGGCGTTGATCGTGGGGGTGTTCCGCTCCGGCCTCAATCTGTCCGGCGTCGATGTGCTCTGGCAGCAGTTCGCTGTCGGTGCCCTTATTATCTTCGCGGTCGCAATCGATCAGTGGCTCAGAAAGGTATCCGCGTGATGACGACACGCATCCCCATTCTGCAGGGTCGTAACCTGGTCAAGCGTTACGGCCGGGTCACGGCGATGGACGGCGCCGATTTCGATCTTCATCAGGGCGAGGTGCTGGCCGTCATAGGCGACAATGGCGCTGGCAAGTCCACCCTGATCAAGGCGATCTGCGGCGCCACCATCCCGGATGCGGGCGAGATCCGCATCGCGGGAGAACCGGTCCACTTCAACGGCCCGATGGACGCGCGCAAGGCGGGCATCGAGACGGTGTTCCAGACGCTGGCCCTGGCGCCCTCGCTGTCGATCGCGGACAACCTCTTCCTGGGCCGCGAGATTCGCGTACCGGGGGTGCGGGGGAACTGGTTCAAGATGCTCGACCACAAGCGGATGCATGAGCTAGCGCGTGAGCGGTTGAACGAGCTTGGCCTGCTCACGATTCAGGACATCAGTCAGCCGGTCGAGACGCTGTCCGGCGGTCAGCGGCAAGGTGTGGCGGTGGCCCGGGCGGCAGCCTTCGGCTCCAAGGTGGTGATCATGGACGAGCCGACAGCCGCCCTTGGCGTGAAGGAGAGTCGCAAGGTGCTGGAGCTGATCCAGGACGTGAAGGCGCGTGGTTTGTCGGTGCTTCTGATTAGCCACAACATGCCGCACGTGTTCGAGGTTGCCGACCGTATTCACGTTCATCGGCTGGGGCGGCGCCACGCCGTCCTCAAACCCGACGCGTGCACGATGTCGGACGCGGTCGCGATCATGACGGGTGCGATGGAACCGCCGGCCCCCCACGCGCCGGACCCGGTGCACTGAGGCACCATGTTTGTCGTTTGTGGGGAAGCGCTTTGGGACCTGTTCGGGGGGGAGACGTCCTCGGGCGACCTCCAGTTCGACGCCCGGGTCGGCGGCTCGCCGTTCAACGTCGCTGTTGGCGTCGCCCGGCTGGGAAAGCGGTCGGCGCTGTTGACGGGGTTGTCGGCTGACAGCCTGGGCCGTCGACTGCATGCGGCTCTGGACCGCGAGGGCGTCGATACCGCCTTGTTGATGACGAAACAGGCGCCGACCACGCTTAGCCTGGTCGATCTCGGACCCGACGGCCATCCGGCCTATGCCTTCTACGGGACCGGCGCGGCCGACCGCGCGCTGGCTGCGGAGGATCTGCCGCAGCTGGGTGAAGACGTTTCCGGCCTGCATTTCGGGTCCTACTCGCTGGTGACCGATTCGACCGGGAGCAGTCTGCTCGAACTCGCGCACCGGGAAGCTGGCCGCCGGCTCATCACGCTGGATCCAAACGTGCGGCCGACAGTCGAGCCGGACCTCGCACTCTGGCGTCAGCGCATCGCCGCCTTCGTCAAGACGGCCGATCTGGTAAAGGTCAGTGTCGAGGATCTGGAAACGCTGTACCCTGGGGTCGCGCCGGCCGAGATTGCCCGGTGCTGGCTTTCGACGGGGGCGAAGTTGGTGGTGGTGACGGCCGGCGGGCAGGGCGCGGAAGCGTTCACCGCCGCAGAGCACGTCCGGATGCCGGCACGGCGCGTGGATGTGGTCGACGCGGTCGGGGCTGGTGACACGTTTCAGGCCGCGCTGATCGCGGCGCTGCTTGAAAGCGGTCGGCTGACCGGCCAGGCCGTCGCTGCGCTCGACGCCGAAGCCTTGTCCCGCTTACTTGACTTCGCGATGGCCGCTGCCGCCCTTACCTGTGCGCGCCGCGGCGCTGACTTGGCCTACCGCGCGGAGCTGCCCGCGCTGGATCTGGAGGTGCATTAATGGTTGCACGCGTCGTGCCGGTCCCGGCCTTCGACCTCATCGTGTTCGGGGCCACGGGCGACCTCTCGAAGCGCAAGCTGCTGCCGGCGCTCTATCAGCGGTTCCGCGATGGGCAGTTGCCCGAAGCCGCGCGGATCCTGGGCACCGGGCGTAGCCCCATGGAAGATGACGGCTTCCGGCAACTGGCCGAAGAGGCGATCCAGAACCATGTCGCCGCCGATCACCGCGATGCGGACTCGTTGCGCCGATTTGTCAGTCTGTTGGGCTACGTGCCGCTTAGCGTGGACAGTGATGACGACTGGCGGGCGCTGTCGGACCGGCTCGCACATGGCGAGGACCGGCCGTGCGTGTTCTATCTGTCGGTTGGCCCCGATCTGTTCGGCCCGATCGCCCGGCAGTTGGCGGCGCATGGCCTGAATGGGTCGAATGTCCGCATCGTGGTGGAAAAGCCGCTGGGCCACGACCTCGCCTCGGCGCGCGATCTGAACAGCCAGCTCGCCGAGGTGTTTCAGGAGGGTCAGATCTATCGGATCGACCACTACCTGGGAAAGGAGACGGTCCAGAACCTGATGGCGCTGCGTTTCGCCAACGCGCTGTTCGAGCCGGTGTGGAACGCGCGCCACGTCGATCACGTCCAGATTACCGTGGCGGAAAGCGTCGGGGTCGCCGGGCGTGGGGGCTTCTACGACGCCACCGGCGCGACCCGCGACATGGTGCAGAACCACCTGCTGCAACTGCTTTGCCTGACCGCGATGGAGCCGCCGGCGCACTTCGATCCAGACGCGGTGCGCGACGAGAAGGTGAAGGTGCTGCGCTCGCTGACGCCGCCATCCGGCAGCGACGACATCGTGCGCGGCCAGTACCGCGGCAACGAGCGCCTGGAGTCCTACGGCGAAGACGTCGGCGATCCGGCTTCACGCACCGAGAGCTTCGTGGCGATCAAGGCGGCGGTGGCGAACTGGCGCTGGTCGGGCACGCCCTTCTACCTGCGCACCGGCAAGCGTCTGCGCGCCCGGATGTCGGAAATCGCGGTCTTCTTCAAGGACGCGCCGCACTCGATCTTTCCGCATTCGGCTGGCGAGCCCTTGCCGAACGTGCTGGCGATCCGCTTGCAGCCGGATGAGGGGATCACGCTCAGCATGACCATCAAGGACCCCGGTCCCGGCGGCATGCGGCTGACCGGGGCCAACCTGGACATGACCTTCGCGGATGGTCTGGGGCAGCCGGACCTGCGGATGCCCGACGCCTATGAACGGCTGGTGATGGACGTCGTGCGCGGCGACCAGACGCTGTTCATGCGGAGTGACGAGGTCGAGGCGGCCTGGGCCTGGATCGATCCGCTGATCACCGACTGGGCGGAGCGGCGGGATCGCCCCACGCCTTACGACATCGCCTCGTCAGGTCCGGAGGATGCGCTGATGCTGATGCATCGCGACGGTCGGCGCTGGCGGGAGATCGCGATATGACCGCCGGCGTGGACAGCCCGCCCGTGACAGCTTTCCCGGATCGCGACCTCTTGGCTGCCGGCTTGGCCGAGCGCGTCGCCCGGGATTTGGCTGCCGCGATCGACGCGCGGGGGCGGGCCACGCTCGCCGTGCCGGGGGGCGAAACGCCAGGCCGTTTCCTGCGCGCGCTCGCCCAGGCGGATATTGCCTGGATGCGGGTGCGCGTGACCCTGACGGACGAGCGTTGGGTGCCGCCGGAGGACGCGCGGTCGAACGCGCGCCTGGTGCGGGCGAATCTGTTGCACGGACCTGCGGCAGCAGCCGAGTTCGTGCCGCTTTACGCGCCGGGTTTATCCCCTGAAACCGGGGCAGAGCGGCAAAGCCGGGAGCTCGACGAACGCATGCTGCCGCTCGACGTCTGTGTGCTGGGGATGGGGGCGGACGGCCACACGGCCTCGCTGTTCCCGGGGGCCGAGCAGTTGCAAGAGGCGCTGGACCCGGCGTGTCTGCAGTCGCTGGTCGCGGTTCACGCTCCAGGCGCAGGGGAACCGCGCGTCAGCCTGAGTGCCCCCGTGCTGTGCGGCGCCGGCCAAGTTTACCTGTTGATCCAGGGTACGGAGAAACGGGCGGCGCTCGACGCTGCCCTGACGGCGACATCGGCCTTAGAGGCGCCGGTGCGGGTTGTGCTGACGCGTGCCGGCCCGGTTGAGGTGGTCTACGCCGACTGACGTGTGTCGGCATGGCAGGCGCACGCAGCGCCGAACGGAAGGTTGGAACAATGCTGAATTCGACAGTCGCGCAGGTAACCGAGCGGATCCGCGAGCGTAGCCAGGAGACCCGTAGCGCCTATCTTGAGCGATCTCGCCGCGCCGCCGAAGAGGGCCCGGTCCGGGCGGGTCTGTCGTGCAGCAACCTGGCCCACGTGACGGCCGCCTGCGGCGTCCATGACAAAAACGCGTTGGCCAGCGGCAACGCCGGCAACATCGGCATCGTGACCGCCTATAACGATATGCTTTCGGCGCACCAGCCGTTCGAGCGCTTTCCCGAGTTGATCCGCGCGGCCGCGCGTGAGGCGGGCGGGACCGCACAGGTTGCCGGCGGCGTGCCCGCGATGTGCGACGGCGTCACCCAGGGGCAGCCGGGCATGGAGCTCAGCCTGTTCTCCCGCGACACGATCGCACTGTCGACCGGCGTGGCGTTGAGCCACAACGCGTTCGACGCCGCGATTTTCCTGGGCGTGTGCGACAAGATCGTGCCCGGCTTGGTGATCGCTGCGGCCAGCTTCGGGCACATCCCGGCGGTGTTCGCGCCGGCCGGGCCGATGCCCTCGGGCCTGCCCAACGACGAGAAGTCGAAGATACGCCAGCGTTACGCCGCTGGAGAGATCGGTCGCGAGGAACTCCTGCGCGCCGAGATGCGTAGTTATCACGCGCCGGGGACCTGTACCTTCTACGGCACGGCGAATACGAACCAGATGTTGATGGAGTTCATGGGCCTGCATCTGCCGGGCGCCAGCTTTGTCAATCCGAACACGCCGCTGCGCGATGCCCTGACGCGGGAGGCCGCGCGTCGCGCGCTTGCGATCACGGCACTGGGCAACGCCTACACGCCGATCTCGGAGGTGCTCGACGAGCGTGCGTTCGTGAACGGTGTCGTTGGCCTGCTCGCCACCGGTGGCTCGGCCAATTTGACCCTGCACCTGCTGGCGATGGCGCGGGCGGCGGGCGTGCAGCTAACCTGGCAGGACATGTCGGATCTGTCGGAGGTCACGCCGCTGATGTCGCGGGTCTACCCCAACGGCCTGGCCGACGTGAACCAGTTCCACGCGGCCGGCGGCCTGGGCTTCATGATCGGGCAATTGCTCGACCGTGGCCTGCTGCACGCGGACGTGCGCACGATCGCCGGAGACGGCCTACACCGCTATACCCAGGAACCCAAACTGGACGACCACGGCGAGGTCGTTTGGGCGGACGGACAGGCGGAGAGCCTGGACCACTCGATCCTGCGGCCGGCCAATGAGCCCTTCCAGACGACCGGCGGTCTGCAGCTGCTGCGCGGGAACCTGGGCACTGGCGTGATCAAGACCTCGGCGGTGAAAGCGGAGCACCATACGGTGACGGCGCCGGTTCGGATCTTCCACGACCAGGAGGAGATGATAGCTGCCTTCAAGGCCGGTGAGCTGGCCCGTGACGTGATCGTGGTGGTGCGCTTCCAGGGACCGCGGGCGAACGGGATGCCGGAGCTGCACTCCCTGACGCCGTCGCTGGGGGTGCTGCAGGACAAGGGGCATCAGGTTGCACTGGTCACCGACGGCCGCATGTCGGGCGCCTCGGGCAAGGTGCCGGCAGCCGTGCATGTATGCCCGGAGGCGGCCGACGGCGGGCCGCTGGCACGGTTGCGCGACGGCGACGTCGTGTGTCTGGACGCAATCACGGGCAGCCTGAACGTCAAGCTGGACGCCAACGAACTGGCGGCGCGCGAGCCCGCGCGGCCTGACCTGTCCGATTATCACCATGGCCTTGGCCGAGACCTGTTCGCTGCCTTCCGTGGGCACGTCGGGCGGGCCGAAGACGGCGCCAGCGTGGTTGTTTAGCCGTAACTCGGAAAAGCAGCCTCATGGAGCTCAAAGGGGCCCGCCTCAAGGAAATTTCCCGACACACCACTCACGTGGGGAACGCTTTAGAGGCTCTTGTGGTTTAAGCGGTCTAACTGTGCTTGGCAGATGCCAGCCAGGTTCCATGACAGGAGTTTTAGTCGCCGATTCTGTAGCTTGCCGCCGCCTGTTGGCGCGGCGATTCATTGTTGCGAGTGGTTCGCATTCTCACTAACGTCCATCCCGATTCAAACAGTCAGGTATTCCCGAGGGTGCACTCAAGCAGGAGCGCGCGGATGGCGACGCGCCGTAGGGAGGCCGGGACGCGGATGGGATGGGAGCATGGGATCCTCGGCGCAGGAGCTTGCGGTGGAGGCGCTATACCGCCAGCATCAGACGGCGTTGCGCCGGTTTCTCGTGCGCATGCTGCGCTGCGAGGAGACGGCGGCTGAGGTGTCTCAGGAGGCGTGGCTGCGTCTGCTTCGCCGCACGCCAGGACGGCCCGTGGAAGAGCCCCGGGCCTATCTGTTCCAGGTGGCCGCGAATGCTGCCCGCGACCGCATGGCGCGGGAGCGCACGCACGCGGGCGTCGTCGACGGCAGCCCGGTACCCGAGGCGGTGGCGTGCTCCGAGCCGGATGCGGAAACCGCCGCCCTCGCGCGGGAGCGCCTTCTGCTGCTGGCCGAGGCCGTGGACGCGTTATCCCCACGCTGCCGCGAGGTCTTTCTGATGAGCCGGCTTGACGGACTCGCCAACGGCGAGATCGCGGCCCGCCTGGGGATTTCCCGGAACATGGTGGAGAAGCACATCATCCGCGCCCTGGTGCACTGCCGCCGTTGCCTCGACGCCGCCGGGAAATAATTGCATCTTCCCGGTCAGGAGGCGCTGCCCGCGGGCAGTCCAAGATTGTGAACCAAGCGCGGGAGCAGAGCCGGGGCGATACCACCGGTGCCCGCTACAGCTAGCTGGCCGGCCCAGTGAGCTGAACCAGCGTGCACTCGCATCAGATATCCCAGGTAAATTAGTGGTTTAGCGCGTCATTCGGCACGTTCAGCCGATGGCGCTTCACCCGATCCTGACTGGCACGTCATTTGAAACCTTGCACGGTTCCAGCTGATGCGCTTAGTATAACGTTCTAGTGTAACGTTCTACCAATAACATCCGGTCAACCGGAGCCATCGAAAATCCTGAGGAGGGAAGCATGCGAAGGGCGCTATTGGCGGCGGCCGCGATCATCGGCTTGGCCGTGGGAACGGCACATGCCGACGACCAAACGATGTTTGGGGCCGTCCTGAAGACCCCGGCGAACCCGCATTGGGGGGCGATGACGGAAGGCATCAAGGCGGCCGGCGAGCAGCACGGAATCGATATCATCGTCTCGACGGTCGAGAACGAAAGCGCGGCCGAGCAGCAACTCAATAATTGCCAATCGATGCTGCTGCGGGAGCCGGATGCGCTGTTGGTTGGCGCGATCAACTCCAATATTCTTCTGCCGTGCCTGAAGAGCGCGACCGAGCAGGGCATTCCAATTGCGGATCTGGATTTCAACCTGAACCGCGAAATCACCAAGGAAGCCGGGGTCGATGTCACCTTCACCGTCGGCGCGCCCGGCCGGGCCACCGGTAAGGCGGCGGCCGAATTTCTGGCGAATCGACTGGGGGCGGATGCCAGCGGCAGCGTGCTGGTTCTGCGGGGGCTGCCCGGCAACTCCGTCAGCATCGCCCGGACGAAAGGCTTTGAGAGCCGTTTGTCGGAGGTCGCGCCGAACCTGAAGATCGCCGACACGCTGCACGGCGACTGGGATCGCGGCAAATCTGCCAACATCACCAACGACATCCTGCTGCGAACTCCCGATCTCGTCGCCGTGTTCGCGGCGAACGACACGATGGCGCTCGGCGCCACCGAGTCCGCGATCGCAGCGGGGCGAGGCGATATCGAAACGATCGGTGTCGACGGCAGTTCGAGCGCAATCAAGTCGATCCGCTCGGGACGGCTGACGGCGAGCGTTGCGACCTTTCCGTATCTCGTGGGTAAGACGGCCGTCGATGTGCTTGAGAAGGTCGTCCGCGAAGATGCGCAGGTGGACGACTATCAGCACACCGAGATGCTGGTGTTGACCCAGGACGTCCTCGAAACCGGAGAGAACCCGCTTCTGGACTATATCCAATAGCTCCAGGTGGGGTGGCGGGACGCTTGCGCCCGCCACGACCGCTCCTCCACCCAAATTTCGGGAATATTCGGATGAACGCAACGGCATCGTTCATACGCAGGGCCGTACCGTCTCAAGTCACCAGATTGCGCGAATTCGGCTTCCGACTGGAATCCCTGATCGTGCTGGCTCTGCTGCTGATCGTCATGGGCAGCCTGTCACCGCTGTTCTTCAGCTTCACCAACCTGGTCAACATTGTTCTGGCGACTTCGACGATCGGCATCCTGGCGCTTGGCGTGACCTTCGTAATCGGGTCGGCGGGCATCGACCTTTCGGTCGGTTCGGTCATGGCGCTGGCAGGGGTCGTTGGCGCCCTTGTCGTGAACGATCTCGGACTACCCTGGTACTTCGCGGTGGTCGGCAGCCTCGCCGCAGGCGCCGCCTGCGGCTTCGTCAACGGGGTCGTGACCCACTATGGACAGGTCCCAGCCTTCGTCGTGACGCTCGGCATGATGGGGGTGGCGCGCGGCGTCGCGCTGCTTCTGACCGACGGGCAATCGATCTACGGCCTGCCGGAGGCCTTGCTGTTCCTGGGACAGGGGCGTCCCTTCGGTATCCCGGTGCCGGCGATCGTGTTCATTCTGCTTGCTTTCGGGCTGCACTTCATTCTGGTCCGCACGCGCTTCGGCAAGTACGCGGTGGCGATCGGGGACAACGCGACCGGCGCCCGCGCCATGGGCATCCACATCGGCCCGCACCGCGTGAAGCTCTACATGCTGTCCGGCCTGATGGCTGGCGTTGCCGGCTTGCTGACCATGGCCCGCGTGAACGCCGGCGATCCGACGGCGGGCATGACCTTCGAATTAAGCGCGATCACCGCAGCCATTATCGGCGGCACGAACCTCTTCGGTGGCCGCGCGACCGTCGCCGGCACGTTGATCGGTGCCCTGATCATGGGCGTCTTGCAGAACGGCCTGAACCTGCTCGCCGTGCCGACCTTCTGGCAGCAGATCTCGATCGGCATCGTTCTGGTCCTCGCCGTTTGGATCGACCAGGCGTCAAGCCGCAGGAGCGAATAATGGCGCAACTTGAGATACGCAATATCAGGAAGCATTTCGGGCCGATTGAGGTGCTGCGCGGCGTCGATATCTGTGCCGACAAGGGCGAGGTGATCGCCATCGTCGGCGACAACGGGGCCGGGAAATCGACGCTGATGAAGATTATCACCGGTGTCTATCGGCCGAGTTCCGGAGAAATCCGCTTTGACGGCGAAGCGATCCAGGGCGGCGACCCTGCGGTGATTCGCGACTGCGGCATCGAGATGATCTACCAGAACCTCGAGCTGATGAATCAGCAGGATGTCGCCTCGAATATTTTCCTGGGACGCGAGCCCACGCACAGCTTCTTCGGCGCGAAGACCGGCATCATCGATAAACGCGCCGTCTATCGAGGCGCCGAGGAAATGATCTCGCGCCTCAGCGTCCGTCTTCCATCGATCTATCTGAAGGTTGGCAAGCTCTCGGGCGGCCAGCAGCAGTCGGTCGCCATTGCCCGGGCGCTGACGTTCAGCCCCAAGCTGGTGATCATGGACGAGCCGACGGCTGCCCTGGCGGTGCGGGAAATTGAACACGTGCTCGAACTGATCCGCGAACTCAAGCGCCAGGGCATTACGGTCATTCTGATCAGTCACCGGCTGACCGACATCTTCGAGGTCGCCGACCGGGTGATCTCGCTCTACCACGGCGTGGTGAGCGCCGACGAGCAGATCGAGAACACTTCGATGGAACAGGTCGTTGCCCACATCGTCGGGGCCTCCGACGCCTGCAAAGCCCTGGAGGTCGAATAATGGCGCAGGCAATCGACGCCGCCGACGTCGCCGCCCTGATCCAGGACGGAGCGCAAGTGATCTCGAGCGGTTCCGGCGGTGGACTGGTCGAACCCGACGGCGTGTTCCAGGCCATCGAGCAGGCGTTCCTGGAAGGCGGACACCCGCGCGATCTGACGTACGTGCACGCGCTGGGGATGGGTGATCGCAAGACCCGTGGCACCAACCGGTTTGCCCATCAGGGCATGGTTAGGCGGGTGATCGGCGGACACTGGATCTGGTCTCCGGAGATGCTGCGACTGGCTGAGGAAAACGAGATCGAGGCCTATTGCTTTCCCTCCGGGGCGATTTCGCTGCTGTTCCGCGAGATCGGCGCTCGCCGCCCAGGCCTGATCACCCATGTCGGCTTGGGGACTTTCGCGGACCCGGAGCTCGGCGGCGGGAAATGCAATGCCCGGACGCACGAGGATCTGGTCGAGAAGGTCTCCTTCGATGGCCGGGATTATCTTCGCTATAAGCCCTTCGGGGTCGACGTTGGCATCATCCGAGGCACCTACGCCGATGCCGACGGCAACGTTAGTTGCGTTGAGGAGCCGGCGGACCTCGACAATGCGGCCGTTGCCATGGCGGCCCGCAATAGCGGCGGGATCGTGATCGCCCAGGTGCGCGAGCGCGTCGCTTCCGGCAGCCTCCGGCCGCGCGAAGTGACGGTGACGGGAAACCTGGTCGATTACGTGCTCGTCGTGCCCGATCAGCAACAGACCTATCGGGGCGGTTATGACCTGTCGCTCGCCGGTCTGGCCGATGCGCCGCAGGATCCGATTGCCGGGGAGAGCGATACGCTTCGTCGGATTGTGGCCCGGCGCGCGGCCGACGAACTGTTCGAGGGGGCCGTGATCAATTTCGGCTTCGGGATGTCTGCCGGGGTCGCCGAGATCATCGCGCGCAATGGAACGTCCGATCGTTACTGGGTGACGATCGAGCAGGGCATCCATGGGGGCGAACTGATGATGGGGGACCTGTTCGGTATCGCCGCGCGGCCGATGGCGATCGTGCCCTCCACCCAGCAGTTCGATCTTTATAGCGGCGGCGGGCTCGACATCACCTTCCTCGGAATGGCCGAGATGGACGCCGAGGGCAATGTGAACGTCTCGCAGCTCGGCGGCCAGATGACCGGACCGGGCGGCTTCATCGATATCTCCCAGGGCGCCCGCAAAGTCGTGTTCTGCGGCCGGTTCGACGCTAAGGGCACGCAGACCTCGGTCGAGGACGGGAAACTGTTGGTGCGCCAGCACGGTCAGTACCCGAAGCTGATCGACCGCGTGGCCAGCGTGACCTTCTCCGGGCCGGAAGCCTTGGCCCGCGGACAGGAGGTCATCTACGTCACCGAGCGCGCCACCTTCCGGCTCGCTCAGGACGGCGTCGAAATCATCGAAATCGCCCCGGGCATCGACCTCGAACGCGACGTGTTGGCGGCCATGGAGTTCACGCCGATCGTTCGGAACCCCGCCCTGATGCGCAGCGACATTTTCGACCACTGATCGACGGAGCGCGAACGATGGACAAGGCGGCGACACGTTACGACTACGTCATCGCCGGAGGCGGCTCCGCCGGATGCGTTCTGGCTGCACGGCTCTCGGAAGACCCGGATATTCGGGTGCTGCTGATCGAAGCGGGCTCGTCGGACAGCCACCCGATGATCCACATCCCGGCGGGCTTCACCAAGCTGGCTGGTCCGCGGGTGAATTGGGGTTACAAGACCGTTCCGCAGCGGCATCTGAACGATCGCGAGATGTGGTATCCTCAGGGCCGAACCTTGGGTGGTGGGTCGTCGATCAACGCCATGATCTACACCCGGGGGCATGCGGCCGATTACGACCGGTGGGCCAGGGAAGGCTGCGACCAGTGGTCGTATGACCAGGTGCTTCCCTATTTCCGCAAGGCCGAGGCCAACTCCCGGCTGAACAATGTCTATCACGGCATCGACGGACCGCTGAGCGTGTCGGATCCGATCAGTCCGCGCGAGATCACGCGCGCCTTCCTGAAGGCCGCCCAGGATACCGGAGCCCGCTTTACCCCGGATTTTAACGGCGAAAGCCAGACCGGCGTCGGCTTTCACCAGACCACGACGGTCAGGGGGCGTCGCGCCAGCGCTGCCGTGTGCTACCTGCATCCGGCGCGCAGCCGGCCGAACCTTGACGTAGCCACCCGCGCGACGACGACCAGGCTTCTGATCGAGAAGGGGCGGGCCGTCGGCGTTCGCTACCGGCAGGATCGCAACGGCGAGGAGCAAGAGGTCCGGGCTGACCGGGAGGTGCTGGTCACGAGCGGGGCCATCGGGTCGCCGAAACTGCTGATGCTCTCGGGAATCGGGCGTCCCGACCATCTGCGCGGACACGGCATCGACGTGGTTCACGAACTCACCGGCGTTGGCGAGAATCTACAGGATCATCTGGACTGCTATGTGACCGCCTATTGCGATGGGCCGCATAGCTACTTCGGAACTGACCGGTATTTCGAGCAGGCGTGGTGGGCGTTGCAATACATCCTGTTCGGGAATGGCCCCGCGACCACCAACGTGGTCGAGGCCGGCGGCTTCGTGTCGGTCGATCCGGCCTCCGAAATCCCGGATACGCAGCTTCACTTCCTGCCCGCCTTCGTGATCGAGCACGGCATGGTGCGGGTGAAGGATTACGGCATCAGTCTCTATACCAACTTCCTGCGCCCGCATAGCCGCGGCAACGTCCGGTTGCGCTCCGCTGATCCGGGTGCGGCTCCGCTGATCGACCCCGGGTATTTCAGTGCCGAGGAGGACCGCCGGATGGCGGTCGAGGCCTTGAAGTACGCACGCGAGATTCTCGCGCGGCCGGCGATCGCCAAATACTTGAAGGGCGAGCACATGCCAGGCCCCGACGTCAGGACCGACGCCGAACTGCTGGACTATGCGCGGGCGTGGGCGAAGACCGACTATCACCCGGTCGGGACTTGCCGCATGGGCGAGGACGCCGAGGCGGTCGTGGACCAACGTCTGCGCGTCAGGGGGGTCGAGGGACTGCGTGTCTGCGACAGTTCCGTGATGCCCTCGGAGATCAGCGGCAATACGAACGCGCCGACGATCATGATCGCCGAGCGTGCCGCCGAGATGATCAAAGCGGACGCTGCGGGGGCGCGAGCGGCGTGATGCAAAGGCTGTTCGCAATCATCGGAGACCCTGTGAAACAGGCCCGTTCGCCCGACGTCTTCAACGCTTTGGCCGCCGAGCGCGGGGTCGACGCGATCATGCTGTCGCTGCATGTCGGCGCCGAGGACTTCGCCGGCGTGCTTGACGGGTTGTCCGGGGTCCGGAACTTCGAGGGCGCGGTCGTCACGATCCCGCACAAGCGCGCCGCCTTCCTGCAATGCGGCAGCCATGGACGTGCGGCCGAGGCCGCCGGCGTGGCAAACGTCGTTCGTAAGACTGGCGATGGCCTGCACGGCGACCTGTTCGATGGGTTCGGTATGGTCAACGCGCTGCGGCGCGCAGGGGTGGAGCCGGACGGCCGCTCTACGCTCGTAGTCGGCGCCGGCGGGGCGGGCGTCGCCGTCGCGTTCGCCCTGGCCGAAGCAGGCGCGGCGCCGATCCAGGTGCGCGACCGCGATACCGACCGCTGCCGGCAGCTTGTCCACCAGCTTACGCAGTCTGGATACCCAGCGTGCGAATTCGCTGACGACTTCCAGGGGCTGCGCCTTGTGGTCAACTGCACGCCGCTGGGCCTCGACCCGGCGGATCCTCTTCCCGTTGCGCCCGAGCGGCTCGACCCGGACTGTGTCGTCGCCGATGCCGTTATGGCAGGGCGGGCGACCCGCCTGACCGCGGCGGCTTCGGCCCGGGGTCATGCGGTTGTGCCCGGCGAGGAAATGCTGGCAGGGCAGATGCCCGCAATTTGGTCGTTCTTCGGCCTGCCGGGGGAGACCGATATTTCGGCGGCCAAGCGATAGGACAAAGGGGGCAAGCCGCACGTCATGCCAAGCTCGCGCGTCACGATCACCGACATCGCCCGCTATGTCGGCGTTTCACCGTCCACGGTCTCTCTCGTGCTGCGCCGGAAGGGGGCGATCTCGGAGGCCACGAAGGAGGCCGTGCACCGTGCGATCGACGAACTCGGCTACGTCTACGATCGCAACGCGGCCAATCTGCGCAGCAGGACGACGCAGGCCATCGGGCTGCTGATCAACGACGTGCGCAACCCGTTCTTCGCCGAGCTCGCGACCGCAGTGCAGGAGGCGTCGGAGGAAGACGATTATCTGACACACCTGCTGAGCAGTTCCGAGAACGTAGCCCGGCAGTCGCGGTATATCCGGTCGCTTCTGGAGATGCGGGTCGCCGGCGTGATCGTCTGTGCGGCCACCGGCACGGATCGAGAGGCGTTGTCCCCGCTTCTTGAGCGGGAGATCCCAACGGTCCTGGCCGTGCGTCCCCTGGACGTCGAGGGGGTTGCATTCGTCGGGCCGGACAACCGCAAGGCGGGCGAACTGGTGGCCCGACACCTGCTGGACCTCGGGCACAGCGATTTGGCGTTTATCGGCGGTGAACCCGGGAACCCGGCTCGCGACGCCCGTTTCGGCGGCTTCGCGGCGGCTCTGGAGGAGCGCGGTGTGGGCCTCAACCCGGACTGGGTGATCGACATCAGACCGACCGTGACGGCCGGCGCCATAGCTATCGAGCGCCTGCTGGAGAGATCGCCTCGGCCGACGGCGATCGTTTGCTACAACGATCTCCTCGCGTTCAGCGCGTCCGAGCGCCTGTGGGCGGAAGGCATCGCCGTCGGAGAGGATGTCGCGCTGACCGGTTTCGACGATCTGCCCTTGTCGCGTGTCGCCGTGCCTCCGCTTACCACCGTCGACCTCAAGGTTCACGAGATCGGACGCCGTGCTTCCGAGTTGCTTTTGGACAAGCTCGAGCACCCCGGCTCGGAGCCGCAGCAGGTCTTCCTGGAACCCGACTTGGTGGTGCGCCGAACTTGCGGAAGCGGGTGCTCTCCGCAGAACAGGCCCACGCAGATTTCAGAAGGAGAAGCTTGATGGCGAGTCTCGTTCAACTCCGGTTCGAAGACCGTATGGCGTTTCTGGAGCTCAACGATCCGGACCGGCTGAATGTGCTGACCCGCCAGGGGCTCTCATGCTTGGAGGACTGCCTGGAACGGGTCGAAGCGGCCGGATCGGAGGTGCGGGCGCTGATCGTTCATGCCGCAGGCGAGCGAGCGTTCTGCGCTGGTGCCGACGTCGGCGACTGGAGCGGCTATGAGGCCGTCGAATTCGGACGGGACTGGATTCGCACCGGCCATCGCGTCTTTGCACGGCTAGCCCAACTGCCGCAGCCCGTTATCGGTGCCGTCGAAGGCGTGGCCTATGGCGGCGGCCTCGAACTCCTGGCGGCTTGTGACATCCGGATCGCCGGGCGGGCGGCCCGCTTCGCAATGCCCGAGGCACGGGTCGGAATCGTGCCCGGCTGGTCCGGCACGCAGCGGCTGGCCCGGCAACTGCCGCATGCCGTTTTCCGGCAGATGCTGTTTACGGGCCGGCCGATCAACGCCGAACACGCTTATCGCATCGGCTTCGTCGGCGCGTTGGCCGAGACCGGCACGGCCCTCGCAGCGGCTCGCGAAACTGCTGACGAGATCGCCAAGACCGGTCCCGTGGCCGTTGAAGTCTGCAAGCAGATGGTGAATGCCGCAGTCGGGGAGGGGAGCGAATCCGCGATCGAGGCCTTGGCTGGCAGCTTCGTGGCTACGACCGGCGACAAGGCGGAAGGCGTCGCCAGCTTCAAGGAAAAACGCGTGCCGAATTTTGTCGGCCGGTAATTCATCCAAATAGAGACGTGGGGAAACACCGATGGCCAGCACGGACTGGAAACTGACGTTCGGCGCACGCGCGGCAGACTTGCCGTCGACGCCATACGTCGGTAGGCATTTTATCGACGGGAAATGGCGCGACAGTGGTGATAGCCAGACGATGGCGCGCCGAAGCCCGGCGCACGACGCCCTTGTCGGCCAGTATGCCAAAGGCACCGCGGACGACGCCCGGGATGCGGTCGTGGCCGCGCGCCAGGCGTTCGACGACGGCCGTTGGTCGCGCCTCTCCGGCAAGCAGCGCCACGACTATCTCTGCCAGGTGGCGGAGCGTATCGAACGGGATCACGAGACGATCGCCGTTCAGGAGGTGCTGGAAAGTGGCAAGCCCATCACCCAGGCCCGGGCGGAGGTGTCTGGCGCGGCCGCCCTGTGGCGGTACGCAGCCACGCTGGCTTGGAACGTGCGTGGCGATAGCTATAACGCACTCGGCGACGACATGCTTGGCCTGGTAATGCGGGAGCCGATCGGCGTCGTCTCGATCATCACGCCGTGGAACTTTCCCTTCATCATCGCCGCCCAAAAGCTACCGTTCGCCCTTGCGGCAGGTTGCACGGTGGCACTCAAGCCGTCCGAGCTGACCAGTGGTACCACCGTGATGCTGGCCGGATTGCTCGACGAGGTCGGTCTGCCGGACGGTGTGGTCAACGTGGTGCTGGGCGAAGGCGACCCGGTCGGCGCTGTCCTGACCCATTCTGATGACGTCGACATGGTCTCCTTCACGGGGTCGACGCAGGTCGGCAAGGAGGCCGTGGCGGCTTCGGCGGGAACGCTCAAGAAAGTGTCGCTCGAACTCGGCGGCAAGAATCCTCAGGTGATCTTCCCTGACGCCGATCTGGAGGCGGCCGCCGACGCTGTGGTGTTCGGCGTCTATTTCAACGGCGGTCAGTGCTGCAATTCGAGCTCGCGGCTGCTGGTTCATCGCGATATCGCCGAGGAGTTCACGCAGCGCGTTGTTGAGCTGTCCCGGCAGGTGCCGTTCGGGGACCCCCTCGACTCGCAGGCCCGCGTGGGCGCGATCATCTCGGAGGCCCACGAGCGCAAGATTCAGGGCTATGTCGAGCAGGCGGTGACGCAGGGGGCCACGCTGCGTCTCGGCGGGCGTGCGTTGCAGGCGCCGAACGGGGAAGGCCGCTATTTCGAGCCGACCGTCGTGTCCGGGGTCTCGCCGGACATGGAGATCGCCCGCGACGAGGTGTTTGGGCCGGTGCTGTCGGCCCTGACCTTCGACACCTTGGACGAGGCGATTTCCATTACCAACGACTGTCTTTACGGGCTGTCCGCAGGAATCTGGAGCCGTAGCATCGACAATTGTCTTGCCTACGCGCGGCGGGCCCGTGCGGGCACCGTTTGGGTCAACACTTGGATGGACGGCTACCCGGAGTTGCCGTTCGGCGGATTCAAGCAGAGCGGCCTGGGTCGGGAACTCGGGCATTTCGGTCTGGACGAGTTCACGGAACAGAAGACCGTACAGCTCCATATGGGTGCGCGCACCAATTGGTGGGTGCCGCAGGCCTAGCGCTGGCCCCCTTCGATTCAAGCTGACCTCCGGGAGTTCTGGTGATGACGAGCCTTCGCCTGCCGACCGAGAACGGGGCCATGGAGCGCTATACGTTGGGCGCCCCGACCCGCTTTCCCGACCGTCCGCGCAATCACTTCAACCGGATCGCCTATGCGGCCGGCCACGTCGTGGCCGATCCTCTGTCGCAAGCCGATCCCTGGCTTGAGCCGGCGATCGACTGGGACAGAACGCTGGCCTTTCGCCATACGCTCTGGGACCTGGGCTTCGGCGTCGCCGAAGCGATGGATACGGCCCAACGCGGCATGGGGCTTGCCTGGACCGAGGCCCAGGAATTGATCCGGCGCAGTCTCAGGGAAGCGCAGGCGCACGGCGACGCCATGATCGCCTGCGGGGTCGGCACGGACCATTTGGCGCCGGGACCAGACGTCACGCTCGACCAGGTGATCCGCGCCTATGAAGAGCAGGCGGAGGTCGTGGAGTCCCTGAACGGCCGCATGATCGTCATGTCGAGCCGGGCGCTCGCCGCGGCGGCCGAGTCTCCCGACGATTACGCCAAGGTCTACGGACGCCTGCTCTCGCAAATCAAGCAGCCGGTGATCGTGCACTGGCTGGGCGAAATGTTCGATCCGGCATTGGCGGGGTATTGGGGGCGATCCGATCATGCCCAGGCCATGGATGTCTGTCTCGACGTCCTGGCGGCGAACGCGCAGAAGGTCGACGGGATCAAGCTCTCGCTGCTCGATAAGGAGAAGGAACTCTCGATGCGCCGCCGTTTGCCGAAGGGCGTGCGCATGTACACCGGCGATGATTTCAACTTCGCTGAGTTGATCGCCGGCGACACGGAGGGCTATAGCGACGCGCTATTAGGCGTTTTCGATCCGATCGCGCCGGCGGCCTCGGCGGCGCTCGACGCGTTGGCCGAGGGAAAGGAGAAACGGTTCCACGAAATCCTGGAACCCACGGTCCCGCTGGCGCGACTTATCTTCTCGGCGCCAACGCGTTTCTACAAGACGGGCGTCGTCTTCCTTGCCTACCTGAATGGCTTCCAGGACCACTTCGTGATGGTCGGGGGCCAGGAGAGCGCCCGCAACATCCTGCATCTTTCGGAGTTGCTGCGCCTGGCCGACCAGGCGGGATTGCTGCGCGATCCCGATACGGTCGCGCAGCGCATGCGCGCGGTGTTGGAAAGCCACGGGATCACGCAAGAGTGACAAACGCCAGGGCGCCAACTCTGGCCCACGGCCACAATTTCGGCTGGGGGACTGCGTCTCACTCCCGGTGGCGCAGCGCTTCAAGAACGGCACGGAAGGCTGGGGAGGCCTGGCGCCGGTTCGGATAATAGAGGTGAAAGCCGTCCCAGGCCGGACAATACGCGTCCAGGACCTGGACGAGGCGACCGGCTCTCAGGTGCGGCTCCGCCAGATCGACGGACATGTAGGTCAGGCCGAAGCCTGCCAGGGCGGCTTCGAGACACAAGAAAATGTTATTAAAAGCGATCTGCCCTTCAACTTTCACCCGCAGCACGTGACCGTCTTCCTGGAACTCCCAGGCGAAATTTCTGCCACTGGATTGCAGGCGGAAGTTGACGCACGGCAGATGGGCCAGGTCACGTGGATGCTCAGGCCAGGGGTAGGTGTCGAAGATCTCGGGAACGCCGACAACGATGTAGCGCAGATTCGGCCCGATCCGTGCCGAGATCATGTCGCGCGCCATGTGCTCCCCGCGCCGTACGCCCGCATCGTAGCCTTCGCTGACAATATCGTTCAGCCCGTTATCGAGCGTAATCTCGACATTGATGTCGGGATGTTCTTTCAGGAACGGCAGAAGCTTCGGCCATAGCAACTGGCTGATACCGAGTTCCGAAGACACCAGCCGTACCGTACCCGCCGGCGAGTCGCGCAACGCACCCAAGGCTTCGACATGGGCGTCGATTTCCTCGAAGTGGTGCGCAATGCCGTCTAGCAGCCGTTGGCCGGCCTCGGTCGGGGCGACGGCGCGGGTGGTCCGGGTCAGCAGGCGCACGCCCAGACGATCTTCCAATTGGCGTACCGTGTGGCTGAGCGCCGACTGCGATACGCCGAGCGTGGCGGCGGCGCGGGTGAAGTTCCGCTCCTGTGCGACGGCGATGAAGGCTCTGAGATCGTTGGTGTTCTCGCGCGGCATAAAGTCCCAGGCTGATGAGCTGTTTCGATCAACTCGAATTTATTATGGGGCTCAGGCGATCGGTCGCAACTCCCATCCTGGTGCCTGTTGCCGCTGGCGGGACGCTTCTTTGAGCCACATGCGCTCGGGCCACGTTGCAGGTGTCACTGGCGTTTTTAATCTGTCGGAATGCGCTAGAATCGGATAGGCCGTCGCATGTTTAAGAAAGAGAGTGAGATGGCCCGCGTTTTCATTACTGGATCGACCGAGGGGGTTGGACGCAATGCCGCAGAGATGCTGCTTGCCGAAGGCCATGAGGTCGTTTTGCATGCCCGCAACCCCGCCCGCGCCAAGGCGTTCGGCGACCTTGCCGAGCGTGCCCAGGTTCTGAGCGCAGACCTCGGAAGCCTCTCTGAAACCCGTGCCCTCGCCCAGGATTTGAACGCTATTGGTCCGATGGACGCGATCCTCCACAACGCGGGTATCATCGACAATCGACGGGAGAAAACGCCGGACGGGCTTCTGCGCGTCCTGATGGTGAATGCTATTGCCCCTTATGTGCTGAGCGTACTGGCCGATCGTCCGAAACGGCTGATTTTTACCGGCAGTTCCATGCACAGAGGCCATTCGGACGTGCTTGACGATATCGACTGGACACGCCACCCCTGGTCTGCGAGCCGGGCCTATGGCGAAAGCAAACTGCTGGTCACGGCGCTCTCCGCCGGGCTCGCCCGGTATTGGCCAGAGGTACTGTGCCATACGGTCGACCCCGGCTGGGTGCCCACCCGCATGGGTGGCCGGTCGGCCAGCGACCCGATCGAACAAGCGCACGTCACGCAGTGTTGGCTGGCGACCAGTGGGGATGCTGCCGTACAAGAGAGTGGCGCCTATTGGCATCACATGCGACGGCAGTCAGCCGATCCGAAAGTATCGGATTCACGTTTTCAGGACGAGGTGATTTCCCGGTTCGCAGCCATGTCGGGCATCCCCCTGGCACCGCGCTGACCGATTTCCGGCTCAGCTTAGGAGCTCGATGCGCAGTGGGTATTTGCCTTTGTGCCGCAGCGGCGCGAGCCCACCTTCGATATGTCCCAACCGGATCAGGTCGTCACGGAACGTGTAGTCGTCGTAGAAGAAGGCAAGATTTCCCCAGCCAAGGAAGTAGCAGAGATCGCCCGGCGTCTCGTCATGGAAAGGCGCGAATCCCTCTTCGTCGAGGCGGCGCGGTAGATGCGCGATCTTTTCGTTGGTCGAGAAATCCTCGATCGTTAGGTCGAGCGGGAGCATCGAGATCAGATCGCGCACCGTCGCATTGTCCTGCAGGCGATAGATCGCGACCTGCTCGGCGAAGCTGCAGCGGATCCGCCGCGTGTCGTTCTGAGAGCGTCCAGCTGTCGGCAGGAGAATGGTCGTGGCCGCGCCGGCTAGGAAGCTGCGGCGGCTAAGGCTGAGTCGATCGGTTGTCTTCATGCGTTCTCTCCAGGGATATGCACCCCTCAAGCAGACGACTTCACCAGTTTCCGGCCATTGCCAGCGATGGCAATGGCCACGAGGGCGAGAACCACGCTTCCGGCGAAGGTTGCGGTGACCGAGAGGTGGTCTAGCAGGACACCACCGATCATGGCGCCGAGCAGGATCGAAGCCTGAATGATGGCAACCATCAGGCTGCCCGCGGCTTCTGGCTGGTCATCCACGTTTTGCGACATCCAGCCCATCCAGATCACGGACATGGCGGTGTTCATCGCCCCCCAGACGGCAAGCAGAATCCCGGTGGCGATCAGGCCATCGCCGAAGAGCAGCAGTCCCAGCGTGCTGCTGCCCATGACCAGCGCGGGCAACCGGAGCAGCCGCTCGACTTGGTTCCCGACCAGACGGCCAGATACAGACGTCCCGACGAACCCGGCAGAACCTAGGATCAGTAGCAGGATGGACAAGGTATCCACGCCCACGCCGGTGATCTCCTCGAGAAAAGGGCGCAGATAGGTGAACATCGTGAAGGCCGAGCCGAATGTGAAGCTCAGCGCCAGCAGCCCGCGCAAGAAATAGCGACGGCCGAGCAATTGGCCGAATACGCGGATATCCTGTTTGAACCGGGTCGGCAGCGAGGGCAATGCGATGAGGTGCCACAAGAGGTTCACGGTGACGAAGGGGACCAACGCCCAAAACACGCCTCGCCAGCCGATCAGCCCACCGAGATAGCTCCCCAGAGGTGCAGCAAAGGCCGCCGCGACCGCCTGTCCGCCATACATCAACGCCAATGCGCGCGGCACGTCCTTTGCCGGAACCAGCCGCATGATGATCGAGGTTGCCAGGGACCAGAAGCCGCCGATGCAAATCCCCAGCAGGACGCGTGCGGCGATCAGCGTGGCGAAAGACTGGGCCATCGCCACCATCACGAGTGATAGCAGCATCAGGGCCGTGAGCGCGATCAGCACGAGCTTGCGGTTTAAACGTCCGGCCACGGTGGTGATCAGCAGGCTGGTCACCACTGCGGAAAAGCCGCTTAACGAGACGGCCTGACCGATTTGGCCATTGGTTGCGTTCAGCCCACCCGCCATAGGGGTCAGCAAACTGACCGGCATGAACTCGGCCGTAAGCAACAGGGCCACGCAGAGCGACATCGAAAGCACCGCTCCCCAGGCTGCACCTGCGTTTCTCCCGCCCTCGGCAAAGCTCATATCCGTCACAAAGTGTCTCCTTAACCTGTCGTACGCGCGGAGACTAACGATCCTGAGTTTCCCTGATTACACGGAAAATTTGGGATGCTCTCATTAGCACCGTTTCTAAAAGCGGGCGCCGGGGGATTGATGAGATACATTCATGGCAACAAGCAAGGTGCCCTCACTAATCGGTCGGTACGGCTTTGCTTAAATTGTCGTGTTCAAAGGCAAACCTGTTAGGAGACTCTGCCGTGAACAGACCAACCGACCTCGAAAATGCTCCGACGCGCACCGACGAGCCCGATGCCGGCCGACGCGACTTTCTCAAGATGGCGGGGGCTGGCGCCGCGGCCCTGAGTGCCGTATCCGTTGCTGGCGCACCGGTCTTCGCACAGTCCAGCAAGGAGTGGGACAAGACCTTCCCGAAGAGCGATGCTGTCGATTACGGGCGTGTTACCTTCACCAACCGCTACGGCATCACGCTCGTCGGCGACCTGTATCTGCCGAAGGACCGCGCGGAGGCAGCGCTGCCGGCGATTGCCGTTGCGGGCCCGTTCGGCGCCGTAAAGGAACAGGCCGCCGGCCTCTACGCCCAGACGATGGCGGAGCGCGGCTACGTCACGGTCGCCTTCGATCCGTCCTATGTGGGCGAAAGCGGGGGCGAGCCGCGCAGCGTTGCCTCGCCGGACATCAATACTGAAGATTTCATGGCCGCGATCGATGCCCTCGGCCTGCACCCCTCCGTCGACCGGGAACGGATCGGTATTATCGGTATTTGCGGCTTCGGCGGCATGGCCCTGAACGCGGTGGCTGCGGACAAGCGCGTCAAGGCCGTCGCGACGACGAGCATGTACGACATGTCCCGGGTGATGGCGAAAGGCTACTATGACAGCATGACCGACGAGCAGCGCGCACAGCAGCTCGAGAAGATGAGCTACCAGCGCTGGGTCGATGCCAAGGCCGACTCGCCGGCGCTAGCCGGCGGCTTGCCGGACAGCCTGGACGGGGTCGATGATCCCGTGGTCCGGATGTACTACGGCTATTACAAGACCGAACGCGGCTTCCACAAACGTTCGGTGAACTCCACGACCGGCTGGACCGTGACGACCCCGATGTCGTTCATGAACATGCCGCTTCTGACCTACATCACGGAAATCTCGCCGCGTCCGATGCTGTTGATCGCGGGATCCGAGGCGCATTCGCGCTACTTCAGCGAAGACGCTCACGCCGCGGCCGCCGAACCGAAAGAGTTGATGATCATCGAAGGTGCGGATCACGTCGATCTGTATGACCAGATGGACATCATCCCCTTCGACAAGCTGCAGTCCTTCTTCAAAGAACACCTGGCGTAAGCTTCCTGGCGATGTCTGCCGTCTGATCGGCAGACATCGCCATTCCAAAGATGACAACGCTGCGTTAAAGAAGCGCAGGTCAGCATCTGGTGGCGCCGTGTCTCCATGCGTATCCCAAGGCGACCTCGGAGTGAGAGAGCGTACGCAAACGAGAGCTCTCACGTGAATACCCGCCGCTTTCCTGCGGTGTGGTTGTCCGGATCCCCTGCATAGAGAATGTGCAGAAATCATAGGTCCGGTCTGAGATACATGAGTTTTATTTAATTCGGCGTTGTAGGTGATCGGTCGCCCGGGTGGAGGGACTCCAAGATCAACCGTCGGATTCATGTGTGGATTGTTTGAGGTCCTCAAAGTCCGTCTTTTAGGACTCGGCGCGGCATGTCTCGATATGTGCGCAGAACCGGCGCGTGGCCGTGGAACCGGTCGGACCTGCTTTGGCTTGCGCCCATAACGGCTTGCTGGCCTCGGTTACCGAGAAATCTGTCCGCATGGTCGTTGGCAGTTTGATGCTTGATGGTTGGAGACAATCCATTTTCATTAAAGCAATATGTTGTCAAATATGTAGCATGGTGTCATGGTGTTCGCATGAGCAAACCCCACCGCAGTCCACAAACCGAGCAGCTCGCCGAGTTGATCTTCGAGGTTTTTCGCCTGCACGGCGAGTTGATCGCTATGGGCGAGCGAATGGTTGGGCCCTGCGGCCTGACGAGCGCGCGTTGGCAGGTCGTCGGCTCGATCGACGAGTCAGGCCAGCCGCTCACCGTGCCCATGATCGCTCGCAACCTTGGAATCTCGCGCCAAGCGGTGCAGCGCGTGGTTAACGACCTGGAGCACCAGGGGCTCGTGTGTTTGAGCGAAAATCCGCACCACAAGACCGCCCGGCTGGTCGAACTGACGGAGGATGGCCAGTCGGCGGTCGCGGAGGCCAATCGCGTCTTTACCCGTTGGGCTAATGCGACGACGGCGGATCTGGATGCGGACCGCTTGGCCGAGACTTGGCGGCTCCTGGCCGAGTTGCGGGGGCACTGCCGGGACTATGGGATGGAGGAGGTGTAGCGCCTGGTACGCGCGCTTGTCCGGCGCACGCGCGCGTCCGGTATGCAAAGCATCCCGTTTGAATACTGAAAACGCCCGTAATGGCCTGACTGATGTCGTTAACAGGTCGTGCGCGGGTTGGACCCCTGATCCCAATGAAGGCTAAGTCCGTGACCCCCCCAAATCTCACGTTCCGATCGCTGCGCCTGCCCCGACGGGGCGTCGGTCTATGAGAGATGCGCGACAGACTACGGCGTCCGGCCTGCGGCGTCCGATTTGCCGGACGTTGTGGCCATCGCTGCTGACGCTCCTCGTGCTCGGGATTGCGGGCTGCTCCGAGGGCTCTGAGGTGGAATCGGCGTCGCAACCGGAGGCCAAGCCGATCGCCTGGGCCGAGGTAACCCGGTTCGAAGCGCAGCGTACGCGCCAATTGCCTGGCGTGCTGCGTGCGGCCCAGCGGGCGCCGCTCAGCTTCGAGGTCGCCGGCCGCGTGGCGAAAGTGACGGTCGAGATCGGTGAATCCTTCGCCCGCGGCGATCTGCTCGCCCGGATCGATCCGCGTAACTACGAGCTCGCGTTGGAAGAACGCCGCGGGCAGTTGGCGGAAGCGAACGCCGAGCTGGCCGAGGCCGAAGAGGAATTCGGACGCCAGAACAAGCTCTATGAGCGGGGCTGGGCGTCCAAGGCGGCTTACGACCGCGCCAATTCCGCGTTGGAGAGCGCGAACAGCCGGGTCGAGACGGCCCGGGCACGCGTCGCGATCGCCCGTGAAGATCTGTCGGACACGAAGCTCGTGGCGCCTTATGCCGGGACCGTCGCGGACCGGCTGATCGAGCCCTCGCAGCAGGTTGCAGCGGGGGAGACAGTGCTCAAGGTGCAGGGTGGTGACGCACTGGAAGCCGTTGTGGACGCGCCCGAGACGGTCATCGACCGGCTGGAACTGGGCAGCCACCATACCGTCCGCCTGCCGGCACGGCCCGGGAGCGCGCTCACCGGCACGATCACCGAGATCGCGACGGACGCGCAGGCACGCAACGCCTATGCCGTGACCCTGCGGCTCGCCCAGGCGCCAGAGGGCGTGCGCTCTGGCATGACCGCGGAGGTTGCCTTTGCCCTTAACCAGCCGGGGGGAGTCGAGACAGGGGAGGCGCTCCTGGCCATCCCGGCCACCGCTTTTCTGGCGGCAGACGGTCAGCGGCGCGTCGTTTACGTCTTCGATCCGGAAGCCAAGGTTGTGCATCGGCGCGAGATCGAGGTGATGGAGATCAGCGGCGACCAGGCGCTGGTGGCTGCCGGCCTCGAGGCTGGAGAGATCGTCGCGACCAAGGGGCCCGCCTTCCTGACCGACGGGCAACGGGTGCGGCGTCTTGGTGTCGGCCCGCGCCGTTTCGACCAGTAGGGCCTGTGCGATGACCTTAACCGAGTTGGCGTACAGGCACCGGCCGTTGGTCGGCTTGCTGGCGGTTGTTCTGATGGCCTTCGGCGCGTTCAGCTATTTCAACTTGCCGGCGCGCGAGGACCCGAAGGTCACCATCCGCGAGGCCGTGGTCACTACCAGCTATCCCGGGCTCTCGGCCGAGCGGATCGAACGGCTGATCACCAAGACGTTGGAGGAGCAGGTCCGCCGCGTGCCGGAGGTCGAGGAACTGCGCTCCACCTCCATGCCAGGCCAGTCGATCATCCACGTCGTGATCGAGGACCGTTACTTCAATCTGGACCAGATATGGGACGACGTGCGCCAGGAGGTCCGCGCCGCCCAGGATAAGCTGCCCGAGGGTGCCAGTCCGCCCCAAGTGAACGACGAGTTCGGTGATGTCGCGGTGATCACCGCCGCGCTGACCTCCGATGATTGGGCCATGCGCGACATTGCGGACATGGCGGAACACATTCGCGACCGCCTCTATGCCGTCGATGGCACCAAGCGGGTGGACCTGCTGGGCATCCAGCAGGAGCGGATGTGGATCGAATTCTCCAACGCCCGCCTGGCTGAACTGGGCGTGGGACCGGACGCGCTGCAGCAAACGCTGAGCCGACAGAACGTGATCCGGCCCGGCGGTGAGTTGGATACCGGCGACCGCGCCTTCCTGATCGAGCCGAGCGGTAATTTTGAGAGCACCGAGGACGTCGGGGATACGCTGATCCGCCTGCCCGGCGAAGCCGGCGTGGTGCCGCTGCGCGACGTGGCCACGGTCCGGCGCGGCTATCGCGATCCCCCTGCGCGCAAGGCCTATTACAACGGCAAGCCGGCGGTCATTCTGGCCGTTTCAATGCTGGAGGGGCGCTCGGTCCTGGACTTTTCCAAGCGGGCAACCGCCCGGCTTGACGAGGTGCGGCAGAGTCTGCCGGCCGGCTACCGGCTCGACCTTGTTACCTTGCAGGAGCGGCAGGTCGAAAAGGCCGTCTACGGCGTCAGTTTCAATGTCCTGCAGACCCTCGCCATCCTGCTAGCCGTGGTGGTCCTATTCCTGGGCCTGCGCACGGGTCTCATCGTGGGCGCGATCGTGCCAACGGTGATGCTGATCACCGTGGCCATCATGGGCCTGTTCGAGATGACGTTGCAGCGTATGAGCCTGGCGACTCTGGTAATTGCGCTTGGACTCCTGGTCGACAACGGCATCGTGGTGGCGGAGGAGTTCAAGCGCCGCCTGGGCGAGGGCGTGGAGCGCGACGCCACCCTGCGCGCGGTCGGGTCCGAGCTGGCCCTACCGCTCTTGTCGTCGACCTTGACGACGATCCTGGTATTTCTGCCGCTGATGCTGGCCGAGCACGTCTCCGGCGAATACACGCGGTCGATCTCGCTCATCATGCTGATCTCGCTGCTCACCTCCTGGGTGGGGTCGATGACGGTGACACCGCTGCTTTGCCATCGCTTCATCAAGGCGCCGGAACCGGGCGCGACGGAAAGCGATGGCGGCTTGTCGGAGCGGATATTTCGGCCGCTTGTCGCCATCTATGACCGGCTGTTGCGCCGCGTGTTGCGGGCACGCTGGGCGTTCCTGGGCGCAATGACCTTGCTGCTGGTGGCCTCTGTGTACGCGATCGGGCAGGCGCCGAGCCGCTTCTTCCCGGCTTCAGACCGGGCGCAGGTACTGGTCTATTTGGATCTGCCGACCGGCGTGACAGCGCGCACCACCGACGCCCGCCTGCAGGACGTCTTCGAGGTTCTGAACGACAAAGATCGGTTTCCCCAGGTGCAGGATTACGGGGCCTACGTCGGCTTTGGGGGACCACGTTTCGTGCTCTCCCTGACCCCGATCGACCCGGCGCCGAACCAGGCGTTCATGGTTCTGAACGTGGGCGAGCGTGCGCAGGTCGATCCGACCGTCAAACAGCTACGCAGCCTGTTCCGGCAGGAGTTCCCCGGCCTGTTCGCCCGGGTCGCCGGCATGTTCCTGGGGCCTAGCGACAGCAGCAAGATCGATATCCAGGCGACTGGCCCGGATGCGGAGGTCATCACCCGTACGGCCGATCGGATCGCGGAGATCCTGAGACAGGTGCCGGGGAGTAACGGTGTCCGCCACGACTGGCAGAACCGCATCGCCAAGATCCGGGTCGCTGTCGACCAGGCACGCGCGCGGCGCGCCGGGGTGACCAGTGCCGACATCGCCGAGGCGCTGGAGACCTACTTCTCCGGCCGGCAGGTGACGGAGTTCCGGGAAGGCGACGACATCTTCCCCGTGGTCGCGCGGGCCGAGGCTGGGGAACGCACCGACCTGGACCGGTTGAAGACGCTCAGTGTCTACGGCGACGACGGGCGTGGTGTGCCGCTGATGCAGGTGGCGGACTTCGAACTACAGAACGCCTACGCCCGCATTCACCGCGAGGATATGACCCGCACGGTCACGGTCGAGGCCCGCAACGACCGCATGACGGCGGAGGACATGGTGCCGCTGATCCGTCCAGACCTGGAGCGCCTGCGCGCCGACCTGCCGCCCGGTCACGGCATCGAACTGGACGGCGTGGTCAAGGAATCCGCGGAGGGGCAGGCGGCGCTCGCGGCCAACGCGCCGCTGTGCCTGGGCGTGATCGTCCTGCTGCTGGTGGCGCAGTTCAACGGTTTCCGCCGCCCGGCCATGATCCTGGCGACGATGCCGCTGGTGCTGATCGGCGTGGCCATCGGGCTCTACGTAATGGGCGCCAACTTCGGCTTCATGCCGATCCTGGGCCTCTATGCCCTGGCCGGGATCGTGGTCAACAACGCCATCGTTCTGATCGACCGGATCGATATCGAGCGCGCGCAGGGCTACGCGCCGGCGGAAGCGGTCGTGAAGGCGAGCGTGCGGCGGCTGCGTCCAATCCTGATGACCACCGCGACCACGATCGTCGGGTTGCTGCCGCTGATCGTCTTCCAGGATGCCCTGTTCTTCGGCATGGCCAGCGTCATGGCCTTCGGCCTTGGCGTCGCCACTGTGTTGACGTTGGGCATCATCCCGGTGCTCTACAGCCTGTTTTGCCGGACCGGCCCGGCGCAGCGGGAGTCATAGTGCGTCGTCCTCCTCGCGCTTATCCTTGCCGGCCGGACACTGACCGAGCCGATATCCAGGCAATCAGGACCGCCGCGACGACGAGCACGATCACGTTGTAGAGCATCGCGCCGGCGAACGCCTCCGCGTAACGGGAGGCGTCCATAGCTGCCGTACCGGTCTGTCGGCCCAGGATGTCGACAAAGAAGATTCCGACGATCGCGACGCCGAAGGCGCCGCCGACTTGCTGCATCGTGGAGATGAACCCGGCCGCCATGCCCGCATGGCGTTCCTCGACGAAGCCGATCACGAGATTGAGCAGGGGCGTCATGGACAGGCCCTGGCCGAAACCGAACAGGACGAGGGCCGGCAGCAGGACATCAACGTCGGTGCGATTGACCAGGGTCGTGGCGGCGGCGATGAGCCATACGATACCGGCGGCATAGATCAGGGCGCCGCCGGCAATAACGAGGTGGCCCCAACGCGCGACCAGCCTCGGCGCCAGCAAGGAGGCGGCGACGAAGCCAACGCTGGCCGGCGCGAACAGCGTTCCGGCCTCGAACGGCGTCAGCCCGAAGCCGGATTGCACGAGTAGCGCGAAGCACATGAACAGCGACGTGGCGGTCGAATAGATCAGCAGCACCACGACCGCCCCGATGGAGAAACCCGCGTTCCGGAACAGGCCGAGGTCGATGGCCGGGTGGCCGCCCTGCGTCCCGGCGTGACGTTCCCAGCGGATGAATGCGGCCAGCAACAGCGCCGAAGCTGCAAAGCTGCCCCAGATCCATGCCGGCCACCCGGCGTTCGACCCTTCCAGCAGCGGCAGCAGGAGCAGCACGAGCCCGGCGGTCGCCAGGCCGAATCCTGGCCAATCGACGGCGATTGCATCGGGGGCCTGGGATTCCGGGATGGTGCGCGCCAGAACAGCGGCGATAGCACCGATCGGCAGGTTGATCAGGAATACGGCGCGCCAGCCAAGGCCGAGCAGGTCGCTTTCGACGATCAGCCCGCCCAACACCTGCCCGGCAATGGCGGCCAGTCCGAGCGTCATCCCGAGCAAGCCGAACGCGCGACGACGCTCCGCATCGTCGTACAGGACCCGCAGGAGCGCGTAGACCTGGGGAAACAGGAGGGCTGCGGTCGCTCCCTGCAGAAAGCGCGCCCCGATCAGGGCGTTGGCATCCGGCGCCACGCCGCACAAGAAGGAAGTGAGCGCAAATCCCAGCATGCCAAGCACGAACAGCCGGCGGCGTCCGTGAATGTCCCCAAGACGACCGCCTGCGATCAGCAGGACGCCGAAGGCCAGTTCGTAGCCGGCGATGACGAAGCCGATGTCGGCAAAATCGGCTTCAAGATCGCGTTGGATCGTAGGGATCGCGACATTGACCACGAACAGGTCGAAGACAGTGATGAATCCGCCGAACAGGAGGATGGCAAGTGCCAGGGCGGACGGCACGTGGCGATCGCGGGGTGCCGAGCTCTGGGCGTTTGGGTCGGCGGAGGCGCAGTTGTCTGACATGGACGGCTCCCTTTGTTGAAGCCGTCGTGTAGGCGTTCTATTTATCCTGTTACTATGGGAGAAATTATACTGTTACCATGAGTGATAGGATCGACCGCCTTCAGCGGTCACGAACCGAATTGTCCGACTTCCTGCGGCGGCGGCGTGAAAGCGTATCGCCGCTGGATGTGGGCCTGCCGCCTGGGACGAGACGTCGGACGCCTGGCCTGCGGCGCGAGGAGGTCGCCGCGCTCGCGGGTGTCGGGCTCACTTGGTACACATGGCTGGAACAGGGCCGGGAGATTCAGGTCTCGACAGCCTTTCTCGACAACGTCTCGCGCGTGCTGAAGCTCGATGAAACCGAGAGACGGCATCTGTTCCTGCTCGCGCACCATCGCCCTCCGGCCATCAAGGGGCGCCCCTGGTGCGAAGTGCCGCCGCTCGTCCGCCGGCTGCTCGACGATCTGGTGCTGCGGCCGGCCTATGTCATGAACCTGCGATGGGACGTCATCGGCTGGAATGCGGCCGCCGAATGTCTGTTCGGTTTCGAGCGCCGCGATCCGGCGGAACGCAACATGCTGTGGATGCTGTTCGCCGACGACAGCCTCTCCAGTCGGATGGTGTCCTGGGAAACCCATGCACCGCAGATTCTGGCCAGTTTCCGACGGGATTACGCGCAGGCGCCCGAGGACGAGGATATGAACGGGCTGGTCGACGCGTTGGAGCGACGCGCGCCTGCATTCGCCCACCTCTGGCGCCGGCATGATGTGCATGGCCGATGCCAGGGGCGCCGGAGCTTTGTGCTCGACGACGTTGGGACGGTCACGTTCGACCATTCCACTTTGATCGTGGACGAGGCGAAGCACCTGCGTCTGGTTCTCTATGCTGCGGTCGAGCAGGACGGCGCGAGCGCGGCCTTCGAGAACAAGCAGAAGGGTGGGGTAGACCCTGGCGTTCCCGCGTCCCCAAGCGGGTGACGGTCGGCGCTTGGCCTAGAAGACGCCGTGCCCCGCCACCAGTCCGACGCCGATCAGCACGACGAAAGCGATCCACAGCCAGCTCATCGTTTGGTTGGTCATCCTTCCTCCTGTGCCTGTAGACCGCCCGTCGATGGGATTAGTCTACACCGTGCGCGTGACCTTTGTGTGCTCACAGGTTAGGTACGCGCACCAGTTTGTCGGACAGCGGATGAGAAGCTGTGACGGCGGGCACAGGTCGACGGATGCCCAGCCCCTTCGGTCGCGCGAGCCTACGTGCCGTCGAGCGCCAGCACCTTGCCGGCCAGATACAGCGAGCCGCAGATCAGCACCCGGGCAGGGGAGCCGTCGGTGTTGGCAGCAAGGGCGTCCAGCGCGGCGGGGACGTCTGAGGCTTCGGTCACTTTGCGGGCACCGGCCTGGCGGGCGAACGCAGCGGACTCGGCGGCTGTGTGGCTTGCCTCCTCGCCCGGGATGGCGACCGCGCTTAAACTGTGCGCGCGGGCGACCAAAGGCTCCAGGAATGCGACCGGCTGCTTGGAGTTCAGCATGCCGAAGATAACGTGCAACGGCCGTTCGGTGTCCGGGTCCGCCTGCCAGGCATCGATCGCCGCGGCCAGCACCTGGCCGGCGTCGGCGTTGTGGCCGCCGTCGAGCCACAGTTCCCAACCTGCTGGCAGCCGCCGGGCGAGTGCGCCGCCGTCGAGGCGCTGCATCCGCCCTGGCCAGTGTGCCTTGGCGAGGCCGGTGCGCGCGGCCTCGGCATCGACCCGGAATCCCGCCAGCTGCTCCGCGCACGCGAGTGCCATCGCCGCGTTGGCGATCTGGTAGGGACCGAGCAGGCCGGGCGCCGGCCAGTCGCCGGTCAGTGCGCCGCCCTCGTAACGGAAGCCCTGGCCGCCGCGGTGGGTCGTATAGGTCCAGTCGGTCCCGTGGGCATGCATGGGTGCGCCGATCTGCGTCGCCGTATCGTGCAGGACCTGGGCGGCCGCCGGTTTCTGCGGGGCGATCACCGCTGGTGTGTCGGGTTTCAGGATGCCGGCTTTTTCGCTCGCGATCGCCTCCAGGCTATCGCCCAGGAACTGCATGTGATCCAGGCCGATCGGGGTGATCCCGGTCAGGGCCGGGTGCGTGAGCACGTTGGTCGCATCCAACCGGCCGCCCAGCCCGGTTTCCAGCAGCAGCACGTCCGCCGGCGTCCGCGCGAAGGCCAGGAAGGCCGCGCAGGTGGTGATCTCGAAATAGGTGATCGGGTCTTCGCCGTTCGCCCGCTCGGCTTCTTCCAACAGGGCGATCAGCCGATCTTCAGAGATCAAGTCACCGGCCAGGCGGATGCGTTCGTGAAAGCGGACCAGGTGTGGGGACGTATAGACGTGAACCCGATAACCCTGCGCTTCCAGCATCGCGCGCAGGAAGGCGAGCGTGCTGCCCTTGCCGTTGGTGCCGGCGACGTGGACCGCCGGCGGCAAATCCCGTTCCGGATGCCCGAGTGCCTCCAGCAGCCGCCAGACCCGGTCCAGCGACAGATCGATCACCTTGGGGTGCAGGCGCATCAGGCGCGCAAGCACCCGGTCGCTGGCGTAGGCGTCTGGTGAGGTCATGGGGCGGAAAGCTGACGCGGCTACGGTGAACGCGGGGCAGGGCTCAACGTAAGGAGATCGCGGAAGACCGTTGCGGCACTACTCCGCGGCGCGGCGGGAACTTTTGGTTGATGAGCCAGAAGTGTCCGGGTCACCGGACTGATCCGTATCGCCGGCGGCGCTGTCGGTCTGATTGCCCGGGCTTGGCGTGTTCTTGTCGCCTGCGGGGGCAGCCTCTGACTTCTTGTCCGGCTTCTTCTCGGCCTTGGCCTTGTCCGACTTGTCCTTTTCCGGCTTGGTTTTCTCGGCCGCCTTGTCGCCGGCGTTCTTGTCGCGGCTGCGGCCGGTCAGGCTGAGGCTCCAGCTGCTGCGTTGCTTTTCGCCGTGCTGAGCGGTCGCCGCCGTGTCTTTTGCCGAGCTGCTCTTGGCCGAGGTGTCCAGGGTGACCGTTTCGGCAACGGCCTCCGGCTTGGACTGGGGTTCGGCCTTGGGCTGGCCGTCGTCGATTCGTGGGCCGTGGCTGGCCACGCGCGGGCCGTCCAGCTTCAGGGCGCCTTCGGGGAGCGGGATGATGCGCGCTTCCGGCTTCGTGCGGGTCAACAGGCTGAACAGCGTGATCAGGCGGTCGCGCAGTTCGCGCCGGTCGACCACTTGATCGACCATGCCGTGGTCGCGCAGGTACTCCGCGCGCTGGAAGCCCTCGGGCAGTTGCTCGCGCACGGTGGCCTCGATCACCCGCTGGCCGGCGAAGCCGATCACCGAGCCGGGTTCCGCCAACGTCAGGTCGCCCAGCATGGCGAAGGAGGCGCTGACCCCGCCGGTGGTGGGGTCGGTCAGCAGCACGACGTAGGGCAGGCCCTTTTCCTTCACCATATCGACGGCGACCGTGGTGCGCGGCATCTGCATCAGCGAGAGGATGCCCTCCTGCATCCGCGCGCCGCCAGAAGCAGGCACGACCAGCAGCGGGGCCTCCTGCATGCAGGCCAAGCGGGCCGCGGCCAGCAACCCTTCACCGACGGCGATCCCCATGGATCCGCCCATGAAGGAGAAGTCGAAGCAGGCCATCACCACGGGATGGCCGCCCATGCGCCCGTGCGCGACCACGATGGCGTCATTCCCCTCGGCCTTGGCGCGGGCCTCGCGCAGGCGGTCGCCATAGCGTTTGCGGTCGCGGAACTTGAGCGGGTCCTGGATCGTTTCGGGCAGCTCGATCGGCGTGTACTGACCGCTGTCGAACAGCAGCTTCATCCGCATGTGCGGGCCGATGCGCAGGTGATAGCCGCAGTGCGTGCACACCCTGAGCGCTTTCTCGAGCTCGCGGTGGAAGATCATTTGCCCGCAGTCCGGGCACTTCTCCCACAGGTCGTCGGGAATGTCCTGGCGGGTGACGAGCGCCCGGAATTTCGGACGGACGTAGTTGGAGATCCAGCTCATGAGGGCCCCTAGGCCTGCTTAACCGCATTGCGCACGCCGTCGGCCAGCGCCCGCACTTGGTCCAGGACCGCGTGTGCGCAGCCGTTCTTGGGCGTGCCGTCGTCGTTCAGGTTACTGGCTACCGTCTCGACCAGGGCGGACCCGACCACCGCGGCGTCGGCAATGCCGGCGATCTTCGCCGCCTGTTCGGGCGTGCGGATGCCAAAGCCCACGGCGACCGGGAGATCGGTGTGCCGGCGTAGACGTTGAACCGCCTCGGCGACCTGCTGGTCGGCGGCGGCCCGCGTGCCGGTGATCCCGGCGATCGAGACGTAGTAGACGAACCCGCTGGTGTTGGTCAGAACCGCCGGCAGGCGGGCGTCGTCCGTGGTCGGTGTGGCCAGGCGGATGAAGTTGACCCCGGCCTTGAGCGCCGGGACGCATAGCTCGCCGTCTTCCTCCGGCGGCAGGTCGACGATGATCAGCCCGTCGACGCCAGCAGCTTGCGCATCGGCCAGGAAGCGTTCGACGCCGTAGGAATAGATCGGGTTGTAGTAACCCATCAACACGACCGGCGTTTCCCGATCCTGTTCGCGAAAGCCGCCGACCAGCTCAAGCGTGCGTTTCAGCGTCATGCCCGCGCGCAGCGCCCGCAGGCTGCCCCGCTGGATCGCCGGGCCGTCGGCCATGGGATCGGAGAAGGGGATGCCGATCTCAATCAGGTCGGCGCCGGCTGCCGGCAGACCGGCCAGAATCTCGGCGCTGGTCGCGAAATCAGGGTCGCCGGCGGTCACGAAGGTGACCAGACCGCCGCGTCCCTCGGCTTTCAGCTTCTCGAAACGCGCGCGGATACGGCCGGAGTCCGTGCCGCGTGCGCTCTCCGGCACCTGGCGTTCCTGGATCGCTAGGTCGGCAGCCGTCTTCGGGGGGGTCGCGCTTTCGTTCACAGCTCTACTCCGAGCCGCTTGGCGACAGCGGCGACGTCCTTGTCGCCACGTCCGCACAGGTTCATGACCATGATGTGGTCGCGCGGCAGGTCGGGTGCCAGCTTACGCACCACCGCGAGCGCATGGGACGGCTCCAGCGCGGGGATGATGCCTTCCTTGCGGGTGCACCACTGGAAGGCCTGCAGTGCTTCGTCGTCGGTTGCGGAGAGGTAGTTCACCCGGCCGGTCTCGTGCAGCCAGGCATGTTCCGGACCGATGCCTGGATAGTCCAGCCCGGCGGAGATCGAGTAGGCGTCGACGATCTGCCCGTCGTCGGTCTGCAGCAGATAGGTGCGGTTGCCGTGCAGCACGCCCGGCCGGCCGCCGTTGAGCGAGGCGGCGTGCTCGCCGCTCTCGATGCCGTGCCCGGCGGCCTCGACGCCGTAGATATCGACGTCGGCGTCGTCCAGGAAAGGATAGAACAGTCCCATCGCGTTCGAGCCACCGCCGATGCAGGCGACTAGGCTGTCCGGCAGCCGGCCTTCGGCTTCCTGCATCTGCCAGCGCACTTCCTGGCCGATCACCGACTGGAACTCGCGCACCATGTAGGGGTAGGGGTGCGGGCCCGCGACCGTGCCGATGATGTAGAAGGTGTTCTCGACGTTGGCGACCCAGTCGCGGATCGCCTCGTTCATCGCGTCCTTCAGCGTCGCGGTGCCGCTGTCGACCGGCACGACCTCCGCGCCCAGCAGCTTCATGCGGAAGACGTTGGCGGCCTGACGTTCCATGTCGGTGCGGCCCATGTAGACCACGCACGGCAGGTCGAAGCGCGCGCACACCGTGGCCGTCGCGACGCCGTGCTGGCCGGCGCCGGTCTCCGCGATGATTCGGGTCTTGCCCATCCGCCGGGCGAGCAGGATCTGACCCAAGGTGTTGTTGATCTTGTGCGCGCCGGTGTGGTTCAGCTCGTCGCGCTTGAAATACACCTTCGCGCCGCCGAGTTCCTCGGTGATGCGCTCGGCGAAGTAGAGCGGGCTCGGCCGCCCGACGTAGGTGCGGCTGTAGAGATCGAGTTCGTTCAGGAACTCGGGGTCCTGGCGCGCTTCGTTATAGGCGCGCTCGACCTCCAGGATTAGCGGCATCAGCGTTTCGGCGACGAACCGGCCGCCGAAGATGCCGAAATGGCCGAATTCATCCGGGCCGCCTTGGAAGGTGTTGGGGCGTTCGACGGTCATTGCGGGTCAATTAACTGGGGTGGCTGTCAGGGCGCGGACAATGCCGCATTCCGCGCCCTCAGGCAACGGGACGCAGGCGCGCGGCGGCGGCAAGCAAGGTCCTTATTTTTTCCGGGTTCTTGCGGCCTGGCGCATCCTCGACGCCGCTGGAGACATCGATCGCCCGGGCGCGGGAGATTTCGACCGCTTCCGCCAGGTTGTCGACGGTGAGGCCGCCCGAAAGCATCCAGGGCACGGACCAGCTGCGCCCGGCCAACAGCTGCCAGTCGAATGACAGCGCGTTGCCGCCGGGCAGGGCGTCCGGCTTTTCCTTGGGCGGCTTAGCGTCGAACAGCAGTCGGTCGACGATGGGCGCGTAGCTATCGGCCCGGTCCAGGTCGTCCGGGCCGGCCACCGGGATTGACTTCATTACCGGCTTTGCAAACCGGGCACGCACCTCAGCGACCCGCTGCGGCGTTTCCGCACCGTGCAACTGGATCAGATCGACCGGGGCGGTTTCCAGAATCGCGCCCAGTTCGTCATCCGACAGGTCGACGGTGACGGCCACCTTCACGGCCTGACCCGCATGCGCGGCGAGGGCGGCTGCCTGCTGCGGCGTTACGTAGCGCGGGGACGGGGGGTAGAAGATGAAACCGACGTACGCCGCCCCCGCCTGTGCGGCGGCTGCCATCGAGTCGGCATCCGTTAGCCCACAGATCTTGGTTGCGACGCTCATGCCGGGACTTCCTGTTCCTCAGGGGCGGGCCAGCCGGCGAGTTGGCGCGCCGTCACCGCGATCAGGGCGAGCACGGTGAGCAGCAGGACGTATTCCACCAAGATCTCAACCAACAGCGCGCCGGCGGCCAGCGGTAGGGCGACCGACGGGTCCTGCGGCTGCGGCAGGTTGGCCGGGCCCTGCGTGAGTACGATCGCGAAGGTCAGGTAGACCAGCCAGACGAGGGCGGCGTTCGGCACGTTGGCCAGGCGGGCCTGCCAGGCGCGTCCCGGCACTTCCGCCCGGACGACCCGGACGGGCACGCGCAGCGCCAGCGGTGTCATCAGGCTGAGCGTTAGCCAAGCCGCGATCGCGATCGCAAGGCGCCCCGTCTGCTCGCTGATCGGTAGGTTGGAGATCACCAGCGTGATCATCACGATCGCGCCCAGGATGGCGATCGCGAACACGAACGCCCAGATGGTGAAGTCGGTTTCCGCCTTGCCCCAGCCAAGGGCGGGGATGCGCGCGTGATCGCAACCCAGCAACAGCAGGCGCAGCCACGCCGTGCCCAGCATCAGGTCGAACGGCAGGGTGAGGAGGTGCAGGCTGGCCGCCGTTTCCGCGTTGGCAAAGGCGAAGCGTTGCACGATTGGCACCAGCAACGCGACAAGCAGCGCCGGCCAGGCGAGGCGTGGGATCAGCGCGGCGTGCTGCTTGAGTGCGCGCACCGTTCCGATCAGCACCGGGCCGGCGTCGATCCGGCCTTCGCCGGTTGTGGAGAGGAGCGGGGGCGTGTCGGTCATGATTGTGCAGGTTTAGCCCATCAGGCGCGGGTGTCGACACCCGCACGCTTCTGGAAGATGACGGACAGCAGCGTGGCGCCGAGGGCCATTTGCAGGAACTCGACGACCAGCGAGATCAGGACGCCTGGGATGTGCGGACCGCCTTGGCCGAACACCGAGGCGGTGAGTGCCAGAATGCTGACGCCGACGACGTAGGCGGGTGCCAGGACCAGCGCGACCAGACCAACCAACTGGAACAGCACGTCCTTGGTCGCCTGAAAAGACGCGCCGATCGAGTAGTTGCGGTCGATGGCGGTGGCCGGCAGGACCAGGCCGAACCCCATCATACCCGTCACCGCCAGCAAGGCACCGACCATGGTCATGGCGATCGCGCCGGTCTGCGTGCTGACGACGCTGGGGGCGAGCATCACCGCTGGCATGGCCGCCAACACGCCGATGAAGAAGACCATGATTCCCCGCAGGAAGTAACGAAAGTCGCGCGCATGCAACTTCAAGCGGGGGCGCGTCGTCTCCGTCCCGGCGCCGAACAGAACCAGACGGTGCCAGTCGACCAGGAAGACGACGTAAGCGGCCATGACCACCGGGATCAGCAGGACCAGGAGCAGCGTTGGCCCGGCGGTTGGCTGGTTAGCGATAAACGGGTTGCCGCCGCTTAGAATCACCGTGCCCTGCAACAGGAAGATCGCCGTGAACGGGACGAGCGCCACTTGTGGCAGGTAGCGCAGCAGCTGGGCGAACGTGCGTAGCGTCTCCTGCGCGGTTTGCGTGACCGGCAGGGGCTGGCGCGGCGACGGCCGGTTGCCGCCGGGGCCGCGCCCTCGGTCTTGTTGGGGCGGCTGTGGATCGTCGCCCTGCTCGAAACGCTCGTCGCCGTCGTCCGGTCTCATGCGATACGGGGTCCTTTAGGCGGTGGTCAGGCCGCGATTTCGTCCACGATCTGCCGGGCCGCTGCGGCGGGAGACTCCGCCTGCGTGATCGGACGGCCGATCACCAGGACATCGGCGCCGGCGGCAAGCGCGTCCCGGGGCGTCGTGACCCGTTTCTGGTCGCCTGCAACAGACCAGGTGGGGCGAATTCCCGGAACTACCAGGGCCATATCGGGGCCCAGGCGGTTGCGTAACAGGGCGATCTCGCGCGGCGAGCAGACCAGGCCATCGATGCCGTTGTCCTGGGCGAGCGTAGCCAGCCGCTCGACTTGGGTGCTTACCGGGGACCGTTGACCCACCGCCTCCAGATCTTCGTCGTCCAGGCTGGTCAGGACGGTCACCGCCAGTACACGCGTGCGCGGCCGGCCGTCATCGCACCTGGTCTCCGCGGCTGCATCGGCGGCGGCGCGCAGCATCGCCGGTCCACCGCTCGCGTGCACCGTCAGCCAGCTCGGCGCCAGGGGAGCTGCGGCGCGGATCGCACCGGCGACGGTGTTCGGGATGTCGTGGAACTTAAGGTCCAGGAACAGACCTAGATGGCGCGTTTCCGGCGCATCCAGGATGGCGCGGATGCCTTCTGGCCCGTGGGCGGTGAAGAACTCCTTGCCCACCTTGACCCCACCGACGACACCGGCCAACGCGTGTGTCAGCGCCCGCGCGCGGTCCAGGTCGGTGGTGTCGATTGCCGCGTAGATTCGCGCGGCTGGGCTGTTCGGTTGCATCGCAAGCTGTGTAGCAGAGCGCTACGAACGCGTCATGAGCTTCCGTCCGAGTGGGGCGGGAGCTGTCGCACGTTTGCGCCGAGCTGACCTTTCAGGAGGGCCTCTTTGCCCTCAAGATTGCGCAGGCAGCGACCTATTGGCGCGCCGCCAGCCAGGTCTGGAAGGTGGTTTCGTCGAGCCGTCCGCTGGCCAATTCGGCGAACCGTTCGCCGATCAAGGGACCGAACTTGAAGCCGTGGCCGGAAAAGCCGGCAAGGACGTGGGCGCGGCCCTGGCAGCGATGCAGGAATTGCGAGTCCGGGGCGACGGTGTAAAAACAGGTGCGTCCGGAGAGCAGGCGGTAGCGCGCCGGCTCGGCCAGCTGGCGGCGGGTCATCTCGAACAGCCGCTGGAGTTCTGCCGCGCTTGGGCTGCGGTCGACATCCGGGTCGCCGGTAAGGGAGAAGGCGTGATCGCCCAGCTTGAGCGGCGCGTCGCCGACCGGCGGCACCGCGTAGACGCTGCCTTGCGTGCGGGAGTCGGCCTCGCCGATGTCGAGGACCATCGGCATGCGCCGCCAGGCAGTATAGAGGTCATCGGGGATGTCGGCATAGCAGACGAGCTGGCGCGACGGGGTCAGGACGTCATCGAGTTCGGGCCAAAGTCGCCCGGCCCAGGGCCCGGCCGCGACCAGGATCAGGTCCGCCGCGCGATGGCTGCCGTCCTCCAGCCGGACATGCCCACGTTCGGCGTCGATATCGGTGACGGCGGTGTGCGGTGTGACCGCCCCGCCGTGTACGCGCAAATGACGGGCGAGGGCGTCGATGATCGGCTCGGCCGCCAGGACGCCGCCGGTTTCCACCCAGTAGGCCCGTTCGACACCCTCTAGGTTGAGCAGCGGGAAGCGCCGGGCGGCTTCGCCGCGGTCCAGCACGCGGTAGCGCTTGCCCAGGCGGTCCAGCGTTGCCGCACTGTCTTGTGCCCAACTCGCGCCCGGACGGCTCAGCATCAGCGTACCGGTCTGGGTGTAATGCGTTTCGCCCAGGTCCGCCCACAGCCGCTCCCAGGCGGCGTAGGCCGCATCGACCAGGGCGGCGTAGCCATGCTGCGTACCGTAGGTATGGCGGATCAGCCGGCCGGAATCGACGGAGGAGCCGTGCGCGTTCGGCACCGGGCCCTGCTCGATCACCTCAACCCGGTAGCCTGTTGCCAGCAAGGCGCGGGCTGCGGACAGACCGATCACTCCGGCCCCGATGACGACCGCCGTTGGCGGCGTGCCCGACATGGCGGGCTCAGTTCCCGCTGCGCTCGTAGGCCAGGATCGCAGCGGCCAGATCTTCCAGCGCTGCGCCGGTCGACTTGAACAGTGTGATCTGGTCGTCGGCGCTCCGGCCCGGGTGCTTGCCTTGGGTCAGGTCGAACAGATCCGCGCGCACGTCCTCGCGTTGCAGGGCGCCCGACTCAATCGGCTGGACCAGATCGCCGCCTTCCTTCAGGGCGCCGGCGAAGGTGTCGCAGAAGACGTCGGCGACCTGAACGGCCCGATCGTCCGTTTCGCGCATCGTGGGCTTGAACGCGCCCATCAGGTCGACGTGCTGGCCGGGGTGCAGCCAGTCGCCGTGGATCAGCGGCTCGGTCGACATGGTGGCGCAGGAGATCACGTCGGCCTGTGCGACGCCGGCTTCCAGCGAGTCGATCGGGTGGGCGTTCAAGCCCTCGCCCTGCAGCGTATTGGCCAGCTTCTGCGCCTTGTCCGGTGTGCGGCCCCAGACGTCGATCCGCTCAATCGGTCGGACGGCGCAGTGGGCGCGCACCATTTCCGGGGCCATGGCGCCGGTGCCGACCATCAGCAGGCGGCGCGCGTGGGGCACCGCAAGATAGTCGGCGGCGAGCGCGCTTGCCGCGGCGGTACGCTTGTTGGTCAACGGCTGGCCGGCGACCAGGGCCAGCGGCTCGCCGGTCGCGCCGTCGTTCAGCAGTACGTTCGCCATGACGGACGGCAGACCGCGGCCGGGGTTGTCCGGGAATACGGTGGCCACCTTGATGCCGATGTAGCGCCCGGTCTGCCAGGCCGGCATCAGCAACAGCGTTCCATCGGCGCCGGGGTCGTTCGGGACCTCGTGGTGATGGCGGGGTGGCATCTCAGCGCCGCCCTGGAACACCGCACGCAGCGCTTCCACCAGACTGGGATAATCCAGCGCGCGACCGACCTGCTCGGCGGAGAGGACCTTCATGCCAACGGCTTTCGACGGTGATGGGCGTGTGAGACGGGGAACTCCCTCGCCGTCATCTGAGGGAACTCCCCCTTATCTCCCCCTCGCTATCTTAAGGCGAGGGCTCTCCCGACACGGTTCCCGTAAACCGGACAGCAGCGTGCTTTAGCTACCCGTCTTGGGCAGCGAATGGGTCTGCTGGCTGGTGTTGGCGGGCGCGGAGAGGCGGGGGTTATTGGAGGGCTGACTGCCGGCTTGGCTGGTTCCGGCCTCGTCCTGCGCCTTTTCCAGCTTGCGTTTCAGGAAGCCGACCTCGCGCTCCAGTTCCTCGATGCGGTAGCGCCGCCAGCGTGCCGTGCGACGGTTGCGACCCTGGCTCCACCAGTCGATCGAGCCGCCGATCAGGAAGCCGATGAACACGGCCAGCAACACCACCAGGAAGAGCGGGGGCTCGATCGCCAGCGGCAGGGGCCAAAGATCGATCTCCACCGGCTGGCGATGGTTGACGGAAAAGATTACCGCCACCGCGATCAGTGGCAGGGTGATGATCCAGGATAGGTATTTCACGCCGGGCTCCGCCTTGTCATGACTGGGGGATAGCGCCGCCCGCAATGGGGTGAGGGCCGCGCGTGGCGCGATCGACGCCGCGTTGGCACGACCCGGAGAAGCCGGTTCCTAGTCTGTCGCGTTCAGACGTTCGCGCAACAGTTTTCCGGTCTTGAAGAAGGGGATGCGCTTGCTTTCCACGTGGACGGTTTCGCCGGTGCGCGGGTTGCGGCCGGTCCGGCTGTCACGGTCCTTGACGGAAAAGGCGCCGAAGCCGCGCAATTCAACGCGCTGGCCGTGCGCCAGCGCCTCCGCGATTTCGTCGAAGATCGTGGAGACGATGCGCTCCACGTCGCGCTGGTAGAGATGCGGGTTCATGTCCGAGATACGTTGGATCAACTCGGATTTCGTCATGCTTGGAACGCCCCTGTTTTCGTGAAGCCGGTCGGCCGCGCTCGGCTGTCCAGATGCCAACGCTCCCACGTGTTGCCGCGGCTCTCGGGTTCCTCTCAGACACGCGCGCACGGTCCAGACGACAGCGCAGCGCAACAAACGTGCGAAACGGTCTCAGACCGCGCCGAGCAGGTCAAGGTAACTTGCTCACTTGCCTGGATTTTTGCCTCTCAACTGCGGCAAATGCGCACGAAAAAGCCCGGCTGCCGGGGAGGTCCCAGCAGCCGGGCTTAACCGAAGTCCAGAGGCTCTAGGCTTGGCCTAGCTCTCTTCCGAGTCCGCGTCGCTCTTGCTCTTCGAAGCGCTCTTCTTCGCGCCGGACTTGGACTCTTCCTCGCTCGCGGCTTCCTTCGCGGCCGAGCGCATTGCCGGGCCGAGGATCTCGCCCAGGCTGGCGCCGGTGTCCGTGGAGCCGTACTCGGCCATCGCCTCCTTCTCCTCGTCGATCTCGCGCTGCTTGATCGACAGGGTGATGCGGCGGTTCTTCTTGTCCACGCTGGTGACCTTGGCGTCGACCTTCTCGCCCGGGGCGAAGCGGTCCGGACGCTGCTCGGAGCGGTCGCGCGCCAACTCGGCCTTGCGGATCGTGCCGGTCGGGCCGTCCTCGTCGCCGACGCGGACCTCGACGGCGTTGTCCTGCACCTCGGTGACCGTGCAGGTGACGATCTGACCCTTGCGGACCTCGCCGGCGGCCTGCTCGAAGGGATCGTCCTCGAGCTGCTTGATGCCAAGCGAGATGCGCTCCTTGTCGGTGTCGACGTCGAGCACCTTGACCTTAACCTGGTCGCCCTTCTGGTAGTCCTTCACGGCCTCGTCGCCGCTGCGGTCCCAGGATAGGTCGGACAGGTGAACCATGCCGTCGATGTCGCCCGGCAGGCCGACGAACAGGCCGAACTCGGTGATGTTCTTGACCTCGCCCTCGAGCTCGGTGCCGGCCGGGTACTTCTCCTTGAACTCTTCCCAAGGGTTCGGCAGGCACTGCTTGAGGCCGAGCGAAATCCGGCGCTTCTGCTCGTCCACGTCCAGGATCATCACCTCGACCTCTTGAGAGGTGGAGACGATCTTGCCCGGGTGGATGTTCTTCTTGGTCCAGCTCATCTCGGAGACGTGGACCAGACCCTCGATGCCGGCCTCGAGCTCGACGAACGCGCCGTAGTCGGTGATGTTGGTGACGCGGCCGGTGAACTTGGCGCCGGTCGGGTACTTCTGGGAAGCGCCCTCCCACGGATCGGCCTCGAGCTGCTTCATGCCGAGGCTGATGCGCTGGGTCTCCGGGTTGAAGCGGATGACCTGCACCTCGACGGTCTGGCCGATCTGCAGGATGTCGGTCGGGTGGTTGACCCGCTTCCAGGACATGTCGGTGACGTGCAGCAGGCCATCGACGCCGCCCAGGTCGACGAACGCGCCGTAGTCGGTGATGTTCTTCACCACGCCCTGCAGCACCTGGCCTTCCTTCAGGCTGGCAACCAGCTCGCTGCGCTGCTCGGCGCGCGTCTCCTCCAGCACCGCACGGCGCGACACCACGATGTTGCCGCGCGAGCGGTCCATCTTGAGGATCTGGAACGGCTGCGGCGTGCCCATCAGCGGGGTGACGTCGCGCACCGGACGGATGTCGACCTGGCTGCCCGGCAGGAACGCCACGGCGCCATTGAGGTCGACGGTGAAGCCGCCCTTGACCCGGCCGAAGATCTGGCCGGTGACGCGCTCGTTGCTGTTGAACGCGCGCTCGAGCTGCGTCCAGGCCTCCTCGCGGCGGGCCTTCTCACGGCTGAGGACGACCTCGCCGTTGCGGTTTTCGTAGCGTTCGAGGAAGACCTCGACGTCGCCGCCTTCCTTCAGATCGGCATCTTCGCCGGCCTTGGCGAATTCCTTGAGCGCGACGCGCCCTTCGCTCTTCAGGCCGACGTCGATCATCACCTCGTCGCCGTCGAAACCGAGCACGGTACCTTTGAGAACCGTACCTTCCAGGCGGCCTTCGCCGCCGAGGCTCTCCTCGAGGAGCGCCTCGAAATCTTCCTGGGTGCTGCTTACAGCAGCGGCGGATTCAGCCATGATGTCTCACGTATCCTTCTTGTGAACCGTCTTCGTATTCAGGCCAGCCGGTTGTGTCCGGCGGTCTTCCCGACGCCTGGGGCGGAAGGCCGGGCGTTTTTCGGCGTCCGGTTTGTGCGGCTCGCGGGCCCGGGTGGGCCCAAGAACCGCCCTTCCATGCGGCGACGACCCCATAACCGTCGCCGTCCGGTGTGACGGGGCGGTCGGGGTCGCGTGGGTGTTTATGCGGTGCGCATATCCGCTGTCCAGCGAAACCGGCACGGATCGGCCGATCCACCCAACGCCGTCGATCACGGCCGTTAGGCTGCGGTCACGCCGCAGCGGGTGCGCACGATGTCCAGTGCCTTCCGGAACGCGGTTTCCACGTCGAGGTCCGACGTATCGAGCGTGACCGCGTCGGCCGCCGCGGTCATCGGGGCGGTCGCGCGCGCGCTGTCACGCGCGTCGCGTTCCTTCAAGTCTTCCAGGACGCGCGCATATATACGCTCCTCGCCCCGGCCAAGCAACTCTTCGTGCCGCCGACGGGCGCGCTCTTCCAGACTGGCGGTGACGAACAGCTTGGCGCACGCTTCCGGGCAGACCACGGTTCCGATATCGCGCCCGTCCAGCACCGCACCGGCTCGCCCGGGCGGTGGATCGAACGCCACCGCCCGCTGGAAGTCGAGCAGCGCGGCGCGCACGTCTTGATGGGCGGAGACGATCGAGGCGGCCGCGCCCACACCTTCCGCGCGGAGGTCGTCGCGGCCCAGATCGTCGCTGACGAGGGTACGCGCGACCTCGGTTGCGGTCTCGGCATCGTTGGGATCGCCGCCGGCCGCAAGCAGCTTGGCCGCGACCGCGCGATAGATCGAGCCGGTGTCCAGGTAGACGAGATTGAGCGTTGTGGCCAGCCGGCGGGCCAGAGTTCCCTTGCCAGCCGCCGCCGGACCGTCGACGGCGACCACGATGCTGCCGGTGTGCAGGTATTCGGTTGAGCGGGTATCGGTCATCCCGCGCCGTTTAGCATAGCCGTCGCGGGCAGGGGAGGGGCTTTCCGGAGAACGTGTGCGAGGGATTACCCGTACCTGATCCTCAGCGCTGGGCCGTACGTTGGTCGGGGTAGATGAAGCCGATGACGTCGTAGGCGCTGGCCCCTAGCTGGTTGCCGGGCACGTACCAGAGCCGAACCTGCGACCAGTCGCCGGCGCGGGAGACATCGCGCACCGGAGTGTTTTCATGGATGCGCCCGTGATTTAGCCAGTTGGCATGGTTGACCACGATCTCCCGCGTGCCACGCACCTCGCTGACGTAGGCGAGATGGCCGCGTTTGTAGCCGGTATCGAGTAGGATCAGCGCCCCTTCTTTGGGCGTCTGTCCGCGTGGATAGCGGCCGCTGGCTTGGCGCCACCAGGTCCAGGCGTCGCCGCGGATTTGAATGCCGGAAGCCTTGCGGGCGTAGGGCACGCATTGCAGCGGCCGGGACGGCGAATACATCACCGGGCGCGCCGTCGGTTTGGGAACGTCTGGACGGGTGATTTCGGGGCGCTGAATGATCTGCGGCCGCGCCATCACGCTGCGTTCGGTATCGACGGTCGGCTGAGCCGTGCTGCAGGCGGCGAGTGCGAGCAAAACGACGGCGAACGGCACGAACTGGGTTCGCGTCACGACAGGAAGGCCCCCAACAAACTGCGGTTTGCGCGAGTTTAGACGACCGTGCACTCCAGGGAAAGTGTTTTTCATGAGACGCTTACACGGCCTGTTTGTAGCGGTTTTTGAGCAGAACGCCTGAAGTGCCGTCGGTGCATCCGGCTTGCGACAGCGGCGGGGTGGATGCGACACCTTGCATCGAGGGGATGGACGATCGCTTAAGGCCGCTGACCGAGCTTCCGAGCCGGGGGCTGGGGGACGGCTGGCGCGACGGTCGAGCCAAAGATCACGAACGAGGCAGCTACCGTCATGCAGGACCATCAGACCGGCGCGCGCAACGCGCCGCTGCAACAAGCCCTGGGCGAACTGGTGTTCGAGACGCGTGGTCAGGGCTTTCTGGAGATCACCCAGGAAGTTTCCGACTGGGTTGCCCAGCAAGGCCTAACGGATGGTCTGCTGACGCTGTTCATCCGCCATACTTCCGCCTCGCTCGTGATCCAGGAGAATGTCGATCCGGACGTGCAGGCGGACATGCTGGACTTCTTCCGCCAACTGGTCGTCGAGGACACCAGCCTGTACCGCCATAGCTACGAGGGACCGGACGATCAGCCCGCGCACATCCGCGGTGCGCTGACCTCCAGTGATTTGAAGATTCCGCTGCAAGGCGGTCGGCTGATGCTGGGCCGCTACCAGGGGATCTACCTGTTCGAGCACCGCACCAGCCCGAAGATCCGGCATATCGCGCTACATCTGTTGGGGAACTAAGCGTTCCGGCGTCGCCTTTAGGACCATCCGACATGAACTAACCGCCATGAAATGGTCAATATTCCGCCATGCGGCGCACTTCGGCACTTCCCATTTGCATTCTTGACGGCAGGCCGGTGGCTGTCAGTCCACTGCGGACCAACGCGTAACGCGCGTTAATCCGCTCAGCAGAAACGGCGGCCATACAGCCTGCTACCGGACGCTCTGAACAGAGCAGAGTTTGGGAACAGCCGAAGGAAGGAGGCGTTCGCAATGCAACTCAGCCGTTTGCGCACGGCCGTGGCCGGCGTGGCGTGCAGTGCCATGCTTGTCGCCGGCGCTGCGCCTATTGTTTTTACGCCCAGCGAGGCGACGGCTCAGGAAATGCCGCCGAGTTTCGCCCCGGTGGCCAAGAAGCTTTTGCCCTCGGTGGTCAATATCTCGACCACCCACACCGTGGAGGAGCAGGCGGGCCCCCTCAGCCAATTGCCGGAGGGCCACCCGCTGCGCCGGTTCTTCAAGCAGTTCGGCGATCAGCCCGGTGAGCACCGCGAGCGCCAGATGCGCGCGCTTGGCTCCGGGTTCGTGATTGATAAGGCGGGCTATATCGTCACCAACCATCACGTCATCGATAAAGCCGATGACGTGTCGGTCATCCTACAGGACGATACCCGCCTGGAAGCCGAGATCGTTGGCGACGATCCGAAGACCGATCTGGCGCTTCTGAAGGTTGATACCGACCATGAGCTGACGGCGGTTAACTGGGGTGACAGCTCCAAGGCGGAAATTGGCGATTGGGTGCTGGCGATCGGTAACCCGTTCGGCCTGGGGGGATCGGTGACGGCTGGCATCGTCTCCGCACGCGGCCGCGCGATCAACGCCGGGCCCTACAGCAGTTTCATCCAGACCGATACCGCGATCAACCAGGGCAACTCCGGCGGGCCACTGTTCAACACCGAAGGCGAGGTGATCGGCGTCAATACGGCGATCCTGTCGCCCAGCGGCGGTAACGTTGGGGTCGGTTTCGCCCTGCCGGCCAAGGTCGCTGAGCCGATCATCACCGAACTCAAGGAGAACGGCGAGGTCGTGCGTGGCTGGCTGGGCGTCAGCGTGCAGCCTGTGACCGATCAGCTGGCCCGTGGTCTTGAGTTGCCACAGAACGAAGGGGCGCTGATCGGCGATGTGCGGCCCGATAGCCCTGCGGACGCAGCCGGCCTGCAATCCGGTGACGTGGTGGTCGGTTTCAATGGCGATAAGGTCCGGGATCCCCGCGACCTGGCCTGGATGACCGCGCAGAGCGACCCGGACGAGACGGTCGAACTGTCGCTTTACCGCGACGGTGATCAGCGCACGGTCGAGGTCGAATTGGGCCGGTTGTCCGACGCCACGCAGCAGGCCGCTCTCGGCGGCGACACCGATAAGCTGGCCCGCAAGACCGCGCAGTCGATGGGCGTGCAACTGGCCGCGCCGACCGCGCGGGCCCGCGAGCAGTTCGACCTCCCGCGCGACGTCGATGGCGCGGTGATCGCCCGCGTCGCGCCGAACGGTCCAGCCGCGTCGCGGGGTATCCGGCCTGGTGATGTGATCCGGCAGGTCGGCCGTCGTCCGGTCGAAGGGCCACGGGACGTTTATGCTGCCGTCGAGCAGGCGCTCTCGCAGGGGCAAGACGGCTTGGTGGTGCTGCTAAGCCGCGGTAACCAGACGCAGTTTGTCTCTATCCCGCTGATCCAGCCGGAGCAGCAAGGGTAACCCTGGGCAAATGCAAGGAGCCGGTCCGAAAACCCGGACCGGCTCCTGATTCTCACGTCAGTCCAGCATGGGCTGGGTCTACATCGGTATGGCGTCCGACCGCCCGTGTTACGGGCTGGAGGGCGACGTTTCGTTGGTGGCCCCTGCCAGCTTATCCTGTTCCGGTTCCGGGCGCTCGGCCACCTGTTGCGGTGATCCGGCATCCGTGTCCGTTTCCGACTCGTGGTCGCCCGGGGCCAAGTAGAACACGTGCTGGCCGATCACCGGGCCCTTGTCGAACTGGTTACGCCAGTCCGGCGAGACATAGTCGGCGTGGTACCAGCGTGCGCCGCCTGTGGGGTCGGGCGAGAAGTCCCAGAACACCGCACGGGCCAATGCCTGGCTGTGACGCCAGGCGGCCTTGTCCTCCGGGTCGTCGCTGCGTCCGTCGCAGTAGAACGAAAACTGGCAACGGTGCAGGTTGTCCTCACCGCCTTGCTGCATGACCTCGCAGACAGTATCGGGATAGTCGTCAGAGGCGACCCGGTTCATCACGACGTGGCCGACCGCCAGTTTACCGGCGTCCGGTTCGCCGCGGGCTTCGAAATAGATCGTCTTGGCTAGGCACTGGATCTGTTGACGGACGTCGATGCTGCCGGGACGTGTAGGCGCATCTGCATCGTTCGCTGCCGCGAGGTGCGGCGCGACGAATGCCGCAACGCCCCCGAGTAGCCCCAGAGCGACCAGACCAGGCAATCGACGCCTGCGCGCCGCCCTGGTTGGTGCGGCGATCCCCATCTCTGTCGTCATCGCCGTGTCCCTCCAAAAAACGAAGCGGCCGCGGCCTCGCTGGCGCGACCGTTTTGTTTCGCCGATCGTCCGGATGGCAGGTGCCCCCTCCAGAACCCATCCGTCGATGGCCAATTGTGACACATTTAAGCCAAATTTGGTCAATGTGGAGTCCTGAATCGCAGGACGATCCAGAGGTAGCGTAGCACACCACAAAGGTAAGGTCGGGCGCTGCGACCTCCACGATTGGCGGTACGTCTTAAGTGAACGTCGTAAGTAGGTGGAATCGCCGTGAGTGAATGCCTGTGACAACTGCATCTACGACACCACGAACGCGGGCCGAGAATCGGGTCAGGCGCGGATACCAAAAAATAGGTATCCAAAGCGGCTTTTGTGACAGGATTGTGCTTTGCGCGAGGTTGAGGTGCTGCGGATGTCGCAAAACGTGCGGTTAACGCTCAGCCCGTCTCAAGCATGCAACCCGCGCCGACCCGAAGGTCGGCGACTGGACGGATCTACCAGTCTAATTACTTAAGTGGCTGATCGAGTTTAGCGTTTTTCAGGTTCGCGCCATCCAGGCACGCACCGGTCAAATCCGCGCCCGTCAGGTCGGCGCCCGACAGATCGCAGTCGCTCAGGTCCGCCATCGCGAGCCGTGCGCTGACGAGGCATGCGCCAGAGAGGGTCGCTTCCGACAGTTTGGCGTACTCCAAGTTGACCGGCCAAACTTGGTTGGCGCGTCCAACATCCTCGACCGGACCCAGGTTGGCACCCGACAGATCCGCCCTTCGCAGGATGCTATGGTGCATGTTGGCGCCGCGCAGGTCCGCGCCAGTCAGGACCGTCTCGCGCAGGTCGGCGAAGGCCATTTGCGCCATGGCGAATTCGCTCTTGTCGAGTTTCGCCGCGCGCAACGAGGTCCGCTCCATCATGGCCGCGGGGAGTTTGATTCCGGGGCGAATCAAACCCGTCAGGTCGAGCTCGTTGAGGTCGAGCCGCGTGCCCTCGCGTGCGGAACTGTCGACCCAGCGCTTATGCTCCTCCAACAAGTTGTCGAGGTTGCGCAGGATGTGCTTTGCCGAGCGGGCACGCACGGCCCCGAGAAGCTCCGGTGCATCGCCCATGTTGTCGTCCAGGACGGCCCCGCGCAGGTCGGTCCCTTCGAAACGTGCGCCCTTGATCCGCGCGCCGGCCAGAGTGACCCCGGTCATCGAGCAGCCGGACAGGTTGGCGCATGACAGGTCGCTGCCGTCCATCGAGGCGCCGACCAGCACGCTGTTGCGCAGGTCGGCGTTGCGGAAGTTGGTATTGTGGAGCCGGGCATCTGAAAAGTCGGTTTGCAGAACCAGCGCATTGGACAACTGCGCGCGCGTCAGGTTGGCACGTCGGGCGATGATCGCCGATAGTTCGGCCGGCATGCTGTCGAACTGCAGATTCTGCGGGTCGCCCCGGGCATCACACCGGGCGAGCTGGGCCTCGCGGATATCGGCGTCGACCACCGTGGCGTCGGACATATCGACCCCGCGCAGGCAAGCGCCGCGCAGGTCAACTCGGGTCAAGTTGGCCTTGACCAGACTGCTCATCCGGAGGTCGGCCCCGAACAGGTTCGCGCCCCGCAGCCCTGTCTTGTTGAGGCGGCAGCGGTGCAAACGGGCACCGGTCATATCCGCCTCGGACAGATCGACGCCGGAGAGGTCACGGTTGGACAGGTCGTAAAACGCGAGCATGGCCCGGCGGCCCCCGGGCTTGCGCGAGAGGAAGAGTTTATGGGCCTTCAAAATGGCCACCAGTTCCTGGTCGCCGACCTTTGTCCAGCTCAGCGACGACCCCATGTCGCCTGACCTGTTGCTCATACCACTGCTATCCCCGCATGAATGCAACCAACCCCACTAAAGCAAGTTGCCTTAAAGGGGCGTTAAATTTGGCAGGCAACCAACTGGCTTGCGCTCTACGCCGCAAATGTGTGTCCGCAGAGCGTGGATGCCAGGATTGCCTCCACGGCTTCAGGCGTAGATCATCTTGCGCGTCATGCCGCCGTCGACCGTGAACTCCTGGCCGGTGACGAAGCCGGCGTCCGGTCCGGCCAGCCAGACGGCGAGGGCGGCGATATCCTCCGGCCGGCCGACCCGTCCGACCGGATGCTGCGCGTGGTCCTCGGTGGTGAGGTCCTCCGGCGTCCGTGCGTCTGTCGGGCTGCCCCAGCGGCTGACGTCGATCCAACCGGGCGAGACCGCGTTGACCCGCACGTCTGGGCCCAGCGAGATGGCCAAAGCGTGGGTCAGGGCGACCAGCCCGCCCTTGGACGCGCTGTAGGCCTCGGTGTGTGCTTCCGACATCGCCGCGCGGGTGGAGGCGATGTTGACGATCGCCCCACCGCGCCGCCGCAGCAACGGTGCGGCCAGGCGGGCGGCCAGGAAGGCGCCGGTCAGATTGACTGCGATCACTCGGTTCCAGTCCGCGAGTGTCAACTCTTCCGGAGGCGCTGACACCATGATGCCGGCGACGTTGACCAGGGCGTTCAGGCCGGTCGGCGTGGTCTCTGCGATGCGATCGAACGCGCGGGTAAGTTGTTCGGCGTCGCCGACGTCTGCAGTGATCGCGGTCACTGTGCCAAAGGCCCGTAGGTCTTTTTCCGCCGCCGCCAGCGCCGCGTCGTTGGCGTCAAGCAGGATCACCGACCAGCCGTCGTGCAGCAGCCGCAGGGCGATGGCCTTGCCGATCCCTTGGGCTCCTCCGGTGATCGCGGCAACGCGGGCGTCCTCGTTCATGCGTAGCTGGCCCCTTGGTTCTGTGCGCTCATGTGCATATGGATACGAAGGGGAGGGCTTCAGGCGCCGTTTGCGCGGCTCAGGGACGCGGCTGCTTGTCGGGCCGCTTCGGTGCCGCTGGCATAAGCGCCGCGCACCGTTCCGAACGCGCTCAGCGAGCAGGCTTCGCCGGCCAGCCAGATCCGATCTTCCACCGGCTGCAGCAGGCGCTCCCGCGCGTCTGCCCGGCCTGGTCGGCAGACGGTGTAGCTACCGCGGATCCAAGGATCGCGGCCCCAGGCGGTGGTTGCGCTGGAGACGAGATGCCGGCGGACGTCCGACCCGAACATTGCGACCAGCTGGTCGACGGCGAAAGCCGTCATCTCAGCTGGGTCCGTTTGTTCCAGCTCGCGCGCCAACGGGCCGCCGGTATAGGCGACCGCCATATCGCGTCCGAACGGCCGAATCTGGAAGTTGCACCCCCGTGGAGCGTCCGGCTGATGGGCGACCAAGGCGTGGTCCAACCCGAAGACGTCGCGGTCGAAGGCCAATGCTACCTTGTTGGCGGCGCCCAGCGGCACGCCGTCGAGCGTGTCCAGAAGATCGCCCGGCAAGGCCGGGTCGACACGCAGGTCGCCTGACAGCAACACGTTGGTTGAGGGGGTCAGGATTGCGGTGCGGGCCTGCAGGATGCCGCGGTCCGTCTCCAGACGCAGGTCGGCCCCGGTGCGGTCAAGGCGGCGGACCGGTGTGGCGGTTGCGACCGGCAGTTCGGCGGCCCAGGCCGCGATCAGCGCGCCAAAACCAGCCTCGACGGGCCAGTTGTCATCGGTTTCCTTGTAGCGATGGTCGTCCACGGCGCTGGTTGCGGCCGGATCCTCGCCGGTCATCGCCCGTAGGAATTGGCGATGGATGCCGTCCCAACGGCCCAGATCGGGCATCACCTCGGCCATCGCGACGTCGTGGCCGGAGCGGGCGGCGGCCGCGACGGCGGCCTCGGCCCGCTCGGCCGCGGCCCAGCGTTCGGCGAGTTCCGTGTTGTCCGCCCAGCGGTTGCCCAGCCAGATGCGCGTCGTGCAGTCGCTTTTGCGGTATCGGAAGCCGAGCGAGTCGGCAATTTCCGTGAAGGGATTCTCGCGCGCCTGATGCAGCCAGTGGCAGCCGCGATCCCAGGGCAACGGCGCTTTGCCATCGCCGGCGTTCAAGGCGTCGGTGAAGGCGCGTCCGCCGGTTCGTGTCTGCGCTTCCAGCACCGCGACGGATAAGCCACGTGCACGTGCGGTTTTGGCCGCGGCCAGGCCGGCGACGCCGGCACCAACGATGGCAAGGTCCACTTCTGAGGGCAGGTCGGACACCAAGGACGTCTACCGGGATAGCATGAATGGGGTGGTCAGGCGCCGCGGTTCGGGGGAGCCGTATCTCCGCCCTCCCGTCCGACGGTCTACCCGTGCTAGACCATTGGCGTGGCGGAGGCCACTGCTTCCTACTCCCTGGAGACTGACGGTCGTGCGATATCTTCTAACCGCTGCCCCGCTGATCCTCGCGCTCGCCGGCTGTGCGCCGCAGCCGTTCGATGCGTCCAGCCCCTGGCAGCCGCTGCGGGATAAGGGAGAAGGGCGCGCGTATCGTGGGGGCATGATGGCGTCCACGCCCGCCAACATGTTCGACGAGTTCGATGCCGAGTCCCAAGCCAACCAAGGGCAGGACCCCAGTGGTCCACAAACCCGCTTGCCCGATCCGAGCAGTGGCGAGAACCCCTGGGCGACGATACCGCAGAACCCGGTAGTTACGGTCTGCTACGGGTCGGTCTTCAACGGCAGGGAGCAAGTGCGTGAAGCCGCCAAGCGCCTGTGTCCGGAAGGGGCGCGGCTGGAGTTGCTGCAGACAAGTACCCTGCAAAGCGACTGTCCGCTGCTGCAGCCGAGCCGCGCGGCCTTCCGCTGTTGGACCGACGATCCGGCGACGGTGGGCGCCGCGGGCTCTCAGTAAGCCGGTAGTTCCGCTGTCCACTCCGCGCGAACGTCCGGATCCGTCTCCAGCGCCAGACGTCGACCGGCTTCATGCCTCAGATCGTCTGGGTCGCTTAACCGGGCGAACGCCCAGACGGCGGCGCCGCGCACGAGCTCGGACTCGTCGTCCAGCAGGCCCCGCGCGGTTTCTTTCAGCTCATCGAGCCCGCTATTGCCGATCGCGATCAGGACGTTGCGGACGAAGCGCGCGCGCCCCGTCCGTTTGATCGGGCTGGCGGTAAAGACCTGTCGGAAGCTGGCATCGTCAAGGTCGGCGAGGTCGCGCAGGCGCGGAGCGGTCAGTTCCAGACGTCCCCAGAAGGCGTCTTCATCGGTGCGTTGGGCGAACTTGTTCCAGGGACAGATCGCCAGACAGTCGTCGCAGCCGTAGATCCGGTTGCCGATCAGCGGGCGCAGCTCGCGCGGGATCGGTCCCTTGTGCTCGATCGTCAGGTAGGAGATGCAGCGCCGGGCATCGAGTTGATAGGGCGCGGGGAAGGCGTTCGTCGGGCAAACGTCCAGGCACGCCCGACAGCTGCCGCAGTGGTCGGCTTCCGGCGCGTCCGGTTCGAGGGCGAGCGTGGTGAATACTTCGCCCAGGAACAGCCAGTTGCCCCAGGTGCGCGAGAGCAGGTTGGTGTGCTTGCCCTGCCAGCCAAGCCCGGCGGCGGCTGCCAGCGGCTTTTCCATCACCGGTGCTGTGTCGACAAACACTTTCACAGCGCCCTCCAGCTCCTCATGCATCCAGCGTGCGAGCCGTTTCAGGCGTTTCTTAACCAGGTCGTGATAATCCCGGTTTCGGGCGTAGATGCTGATCGCGCCGCGTTCCGGATGATCGAGGACTGCCAGCGGGTCGTGTGTCGGACCATAGTTCTGAGCCAGCACAACCACGGAACGGGCTTCTGGCCAGAGACTTTGCGGATGGCCGCGCCGGTCGGCCGTGTCGGCCAGCCAGCCCATGTCGCCGTGGTGGCCGAGGTCAACGTACGCCTGCAGATTGGCCCGCGCAGTGCCGTCCAGGCTTGCGGGGGCGAAGCCGACGGCATCGAAGCCGATCTCCAGCGCTTTCGCGCGGATCGCCGATTTCGCGTCGTGCGGTGGCTGTTGGGCGGCTGCGGTCATCGCTCTCAGCATGGCCGATATCCCGGGGAGACGCCTAGGGCAAGATCGCGGGCAGAACCTCTGCTGCCCATGAGCTTGCTCCACCGTTTGAAGTTAGGATGAAGAAGGGGATGGAGGTGAGTCGTAAAAGCGCCTGGACGGGCGGAGGCTTGTGGGTCAGAGCCAGGTGCATGCTTCGTCGCACGAGCTATCGGGTCCGACTGGCGAGTGCGTTTGCCTTGCTCGGGCTGATCGCGCCGCTTGGTCTTGGCGCGCTCGTGGGGGACCGGGTTTCGCGCGATTTGCGGGAACATGCGGGCGGCGACATCGCGACGATGGCCCGGCAACTGGCACATAACCTGGACTATGAGTTGGCCCATCTGGATGCCCGCACCCAAATCCTGGCCGAGAGTTTGCACCTGCATGACGCGTTCGATCCGGCGACGATTCGCAGGGCGTTGAGCAAATTCCAGAGGCTGACATCGGAGATCGTTTGGGTCGGCTATGCCCAACCGGATGGCACCGTGGTAGCCGCCACGGACGGTTTGTTGGAAGGCCGTTCAATCCGCGAGCGCCCGGTTTTCCAGGAAGCTAGGCGGTCAGCGTATCTGGGCGGACTGCATCCGGCGAAGCTACTGGAACGCCATTTGGGAGACCCGGGTCGGCAGGAGCCGTTGCGGTTGATCGATGTCGGCGTGCCGGTGCGGGACCCAAAGACGGGTCATCTGCACGGCGTTATCGCCGTCCACATCAGTTGGGAATGGGCGCGCGAGGTCCGCCAACGCCTGCTGAGCACGACGGAGGCTTCCAGCAAGGTTGCGTTTACCATTCTGAGTCAGGAGGGCGAGGTGCTGTTGAGCCCTGCGCCGCCACCCGTGCTAGGGGAAACAGGCCCGCGGATCGGCAACGTTGTGCGAGAGGTGGCCGCCGCCCCCGGCGAGCAGCCCTGGCATCTCGTCGATTCCAATGCCCGGGAGGACATCGTCGCCAGCCTTCAGACGAGTCAGGCGGGTCTGGGGTGGCACGTGCTGGCCTGGCAGCCGGCGGATCATGCGTTCGCGCGTGCGCGGCAGGCCTGGCGCACCGCTCTCGCTTTCGCGTCCGGGGCCGCGGTGCTGTCCGGCTTGCTCGGCTGGTATCTGGGGTATCGGATGGGCGCGCCAGTTCTGAAGCTTGCCTCGGCGGCCCGCGGTATCCGGGCGGGGCGGCAGACACGCCTGCCATCGATCCAGGGCCCCCGCGAACTCGCTAGTCTCTCGGGCGCGCTCAACGATCTGCTTGCGTCGCTGCGCCGGGAAAGTTCGCTGCAGGTGCGTAATGCCACCCTGCAGCGCGAGCGATCCGCGGCCGAGCGGGCGAGCCGAGCCAAGTCGACCTTTCTGGCCAACATGAACCACGAACTGCGCACGCCGCTGAACGCGGTCATGGGCTTCGCGCAGATGATGCGGCACGACCCGAAGACACCCCTGCCTGATGTTCACGCGGAGCGTGTCGAGCAGATCGAGCTAGCCGGTCAGCACTTGCTGATGGTGATCAGCGACGTTTTGGCGACCGCGCAGGCGGAGGCTGGCGAACTCAAAGTAGCGTCGGAGGAGTTGGATCTGGCGAAGGTGCTCTGTGACAGCCTTGCGCTGGTCGGCCCGGTTGCGCAGGAGGCTGGCGTGACATTGCCGGATGCCTTGCCCGAAACGCCGATGCCGGTGATCGCCGATCCGTTGCGGACCCGGCAGATCCTGGTGAATTTGCTGAGCAACGCGGTGAAATACAATGACCGCGCGGGATCGGTGGGGGTGCAAATACAGCGGGACGGCGACTTGCTGCAGCTGTCGATCATCGACGATGGTCCCGGGGTCGATCCAAAACGCGTTGATGCTCTGTTCGAGCCGTTCAATCGCGGCGATGCGAGGACCGCCGGTAAGGAAGGTATTGGTCTTGGCTTGCCGCTCAGCCGCATGCTTGCGGAGCGGATGGCGGGACGGCTGGAATTGGAGAACGGCCCACAGGGCGGGGCGATTGCTCGGCTCAGCCTGCCGGCCGCCGACAGCTAGCCAGGTGATGCGCCGGTCTCATCGTTTGCCTGGTCGGTTATGGTGGGATGGCGTGTCATAAAACCGTCGCGCGAGCTTAACGTGACCGTCGTTGTCCCGGCGGGTCCCCTGCGTAGGCTTGCGGCCCGCTGCTGGCCCTGTGCGCGCGTCCGTGCTGCTGCGCTGCGGGCCGTTGTGTCCATCCGCTTTAGGCAACCCGCGAGGATTCCCGCCATGCGCTTCCGCCTGTTCGCCACCGTGCTGACCGCCTTCGCCGTCTCGGCGGGCGGGGCGGCTGCCCAGTCGGGCACGCTGACGCTCTACACCTCCCAGCCGAACGAGGACGCCGCCGAGACGGTCGAGGCGTTCAACGCGCAGTATCCCGACGTCGAGGTCGAGGTCTTCCGCTCCGGCACCACCAAGGTGATGGGCAAGCTGATGAGCGAGATCTCCGGCGGCAATCCGCAGCCGGACGTGCTGCTGATCGCCGACGTGGTGAACATGGAGAAGCTGAAGGCTGGTGGCCACCTGATGGCTTATCAGGGCGCCGATCTCTCAGGCTTCGATTCCAAGACCTACGACGCCGACAAGACCTACTTCGGCACCAAGCTGATCACCACCGGCCTGATCTATAATACCGCCGCTCAGCACACGCCGGAGACCTGGGAAGACCTGACCGAGCCGTGGGCCAAGGGCAAGGTAATCATGCCATCGCCGCTCTATTCCGGTGCGGCCGTCAACACGATGGGCATCCTGACCCGCGCCGATGGATTGGGCTGGGACTACTACGAGGCGCTGGCTGAAAACGACGTAGCGGCGGTGCGCGGCAACGGCACCACCCTGAAGCAGGTAGCCAGTGGCCAGAAGGCTTACGGCATGGTGGTCGACTTCCTGGCCTTCAACGCCAAGGCGCAAGGCTCGCCGGTCGACTTCATGGTCCCGGAGCGCGGTCTGACCTGGGTGTCGGAGCCGGTGGCGATCCTGGAGAGTGCCGAGAACAAGGAGGCCGCCCGGGCGTTCGTCGACTTCCTGCTCTCCAAACAGGGGCAGGGGCTTGCCTCCAGCCAGGGCTACATTCCCGCCAAGTCCGGTGTCGAGATGCCGGACTGGCTGCCGGAAGATCGCGAGCTCACGCTGATGGAGAAGGATGCGGGTGCGATCCTGGAGACGATGGAGCAGGACCTGAAGCGCTTCGAGGAGCTGTTCGGCGCATCCTGAGCCCTGATTCCTGCCGTCCCTGAATGACTCTCCATAAGGCCCGGTTGATTGGCGAAGGCCGGCCGTTGCTCTACGCGACGGCCGGCCTCGTCGTGCTGCTGTCGGTCGTGCCGATGCTGCGGCTGCTGGTCGAGGCGGTGTGGCCGAGCGGCGGACTGTCGTTGCAGCCGCTGCGCGAGGTGCTGAGCGATTCCGCGACCTGGCGGGCGACCCGACATAGCCTGGAAGTCGGGATCGCCGGAACGCTGCTTGCCACCGTGATCGGAAGTGCGGCGGCGCTGCTGTTCACCCTGAGCGACATCCGCGCCAAAGGGCCGCTGGTGTTCGCCTTCGTGCTGCCGCTGATGATTCCCCCGCAGATCGCCGCGCTCAGTTGGTTGCAGGTGTTCGGTCCGTCCAGCGTGCTGCTCAAGATTCTGGGATTGGCCCCGCCACTCGGCAGCCCGAATCCGCTCTATTCACGCGCCGGTATCGTGCTGTTGCTGGGCACGCACTTCGCACCGCTCGTATTCCTGTCGCTGCGCGCTGGTCTACGGGCCTTGCCCCGGGATCTCGTTGAAGCGGCACGTGCCTCCGGCGCCCGGGCACCGGCCACGGTGGTGCGGATCGTGCTGCCGGTGATGATGCCGCCTTTGGTTGCCGGCGTGGCTCTGACCTTCGTTTCCTGTATCGGCAATTTCGGCATTCCCGCCCTTTTGGGGATTCCGGCGAACTATCAGGTTCTGACCACCCTGATCTTCCAGCGCTTGGCGACCTTCGGCCCCGACGTGCTGTCGCAGGTGGCGATCCTGTCCGTGCTGATTGGCGTGATCGCGGGGAGTGGGATCGCGGTCCAGGGATGGATGCTCACGCGTAAGGACTACCGTCTGAGCGGTGGCGGTGGTGACGGCCTGCCGTTCGCGCTGGGCCGCTGGCGCGGCTGGATCGAGGCTGCGGCCTGGGGCTATGGACTAGCGGTTCTGGTGATTCCGCTTTTGGCGATGCTGTGTACCGCGCTGGTCGTCGGGTATGGCGTGCCGCTCACTGTCGAGACGGCGACGCTGGACAACTTCCGTTTCATCTTGTTCGACCATGACGCGAGCGCCCGGGCGTTTCGCAACAGCATGAGCTTGTCCGCCGCCGCTGCGCTGATCCTGGTGCCGCTTTGCGTGGTACTCGCGTACTTTCTCGTGCTGAAACGCGACCCGCTTGCACGGGCACTCAATGTCGCCGCCGAGATGCCATACGCGTTGCCAGGGGTGGTCCTGGCGGTGGCGGCGATCTTGATCTTCATCCAGCCGCTGCCGCTTACCGGGGGCACGATCTACAACACCGTCTGGATCATCCTGTTCGCCTACGTCGCGCGCTTCCTGACCCTGGAGTTACGGCCGATTATCGCAGGCTGCCATCAGCTCGACCCGGCATTGGAGGAGGCCGCGCGCATGTGCGGTGCGGGCATCCTGCGCCGGCTGTGGTCGATCGTGCTGCCGCTGCTGGCGCCCGCAGCGACGGCCGGGGCGCTATTGGTATTCATGCAGGCGCTCAACGAGCTGACCGTGTCGGCGCTGCTCTGGTCCTCGGGCGCTGAGACATTGGGCGTTGTGGTTTACAACCTGGAATCCGGCGGTTTCACCACCAAGGCGACGGCGGTGGCGGTATTGGCCGTGGCCGCCACGGTGGCGGTCATGCTGGCCTTGACCCTGCTCGCCGGTCGCCTGCCGAGAGGAACACTGCCATGGCAGAAGTGAAGCTGGAGGGCGTCACCAAGGACTTCGATGGAACGCGCGCGGTCGACGACGCGAACCTGAAGGTCGCCGACGGTGAACTGGTGGCGCTCTTGGGGGCGTCCGGTTGCGGCAAGACCACGCTGTTACGTTTGATTGCCGGGTTCGAGCGGGTCAACGCCGGACGGATCGCGATTGGCGGGCAGCAGGTAGCCGGGCCGGATACGCACACCTCGGTTGAGGACCGCAACGTCGGTATCGTCTTTCAGTCCTATGCCTTGTGGCCGCATATGTCGGTGGCTGAGAACGTGGGCTTCCCGCTCAAGGTCGCCCGCGTGCCCCGATCGGAAGCGCGCCAGCGGATCGAGCGGGCGCTGGACACCGTCGGGTTGGCGGGGGCTGGGGAGCGACAGCCCGGCACGCTGTCCGGTGGCCAGCGCCAGCGGGTCGCGCTCGCGCGCTGTCTGGTGATGGAGCCGGATGTCGTTCTGCTCGACGAGCCGCTTGCCAACCTGGACGTGCACCTGCGCGCTTCGATGCAGGAGACCTTCCATGATTTCCATCGTCGCAGTGGCCAGACGATGGTCTATATCACCCACGATCAGGCGGAGGCGATGGCGCTTGCCGATCGGGTCGCGGTGATGGACGGTGGACGGTTGTTGCAGGTCGCGCGGCCCGATGTGCTGTACCATCGGCCGGCTACGCCCACGGTTGCCGGCTTCATCGGCGCCAGCACCGTCGTCCCGGTGTTCGTTCGCGGCGGCGAGATGCAGGAAACACGTCAGGTCGATCTACTGGGCGTAGCGGTAACGGTGCGTGCGGAGCCGGCGGCGCCCCATGACGGAGCTGCCCAAGTCATGCTCCGGCCGGGGGATCTTGTGATCCACGACGCCCCCAGTGACGACCGCCTGGCTGTTCGGGTAGTCCGGCGCATCTACGCCGGCGGCCATCTGCTGCTGCGTTTGGTGCATGACAGCAGCGGTGCGGCGTTCACCGTTCCAGTGGCGGAGGACAGCCAGTTCGGCGCGGGGGCCACTGCCTGGCTGGAGATTCTGGGGGGCTGGCTGATTCCGCGCGACGACCCGTCGTAATCCCCGGACTGAGCGCCCCGAGGCTGGGCTAGGCTTGGGGCTGGCTGGTCTTGTCCCGGCCGTCCCCGTCGAGGCTGCGTCCCGCGCCGCCAAGCATCTGATCCAGCGCCTCGACCCGGCGACGCAGGGTGTGGGGGGCGTAGTGATTGAGCAGGAAATCCTCGCTGAAACCGGCCAGCGCTTGCAGACGCCCGAGGTCGACAATCACCGCCTTGTCGCGGTTGCTTTCCAGGATGCCCTGATTGGAAAGCTGGCGCAGTGTCCGATTCACATGCACGACGGACAGGCCAAGCGTGTCCGCGATGATCGTCTGGGTCACAGGGATCGTGAAGCGTTTGCCGTTGGTCAGACCGCGAACCCGCAGGCGCGCCCAGAATTCCAGGAACAGGTGTGCGACCCGTTCGGCGGCCGACCGGCGCCCCACGTTGACCAAATGTTCTGCCAGAATTTCATGCTCGCGCGCCGCGGCCCAGCCGAGCGCGACACCTAGACGCGGCGACCGGCTGGTAACCGTGACAACTTCCTCAGGCATGAAAGTTGCAACTTCGAGATCGTTCAAGGTCGCCACGCTGGCTGTGCAAACCGCGGAGACCGGGGCAAATAGTCCAACGATATCGCCTGGCATTAGAAACGAAAGAATCTGCCGACGACCATCCGGTAAGGTTTTATACGAGGCGGCCCAACCATCGAGGATGACGTGGCCGCGTCGGTGCGGCTCGCCTTCGGTTACAATGTCGGTGCCGCGGGGGATCTGCTGATGCGGGCCATCGATTAGACTATCTAAAGCTTCGTTATCATTGTCTTCGAAATCAATAAAGAGGGACAGTTTATTATGAAGTGCCTCGGCCCCCGGCTTCATGGCCGTTCCTCATTTGGTGGTTAATGATCCTTGTGGTCGAAAATGATCACACCTACCGTAGCCGGGCGTCACAGATCGTGCAAAGACTAAAACACACGTATATAGTTTGTATAAGATGATGGTGGCGCATGACCTTCCAGGATGCCGTATGACGGATGACTCATCACAGGGCGATGCAGATGCCAAAGCGGCCCTTTTATTAATTCAGGTCTTGATTTTAACCTTGATCGAGGCGCGCTTGGTCGACGGTGAGGCCTTTCGTCGGATCACCGATGAGGCTTTGACGGCTGATCTTGATCTCGACCCGGCGGTGCTGACGCAGATCGTGCTTCGATTGCACAGCGTTTTACAGGACACTTACGCGATCGCCCCGATTAATACGAGCCTGTTCGAGCCTGACGACAACAGTCGCGACAACGATTCACGGACCTGATGACGATCCCGCCGGTGGCCTCACCCCCGGCCGCGATAGGGTGCGACGCCGGTATCCGGCAGCCAGAGGCCCCCAGGCGGCGTGTCGGTCTGGTAGAAGACGTCGATCGGAATGCCGCCGCGCGGGTACCAATAACCGGCGATGCGCAGCCAGCGGGGCTGGATCGCGGCCTTGATTCGCTTGGCGATCGCGAGTGTACAGTCCTCGTGGAACGCACCGTGGTTGCGGAAGCTTGTCAGGAACAGCTTCAGTGACTTGCTCTCCACGAGCTTCTGGTCTGGCGCGTAGTCGATCACGAGATGCGCGAAATCCGGCTGGCCGGTAACCGGGCAGATCGAGGTGAACTCCGGCGCGGTGAAGCGCACCAGGTACAGTTCGTCCGGATGCGGATCGTCGACCACTTCCAGTTCAGCTTCCTCTGGCGAACGCGGGATCGCCCGATCGTGGCCGAGTGTGCTCAGTCCCTGATAGCGTTCTTCCGTCATGGCTCTTGTCTATTCGGTGTTTCGGCCTAAGCGTCGATAGGCGGGATATCGCCTGCGTGCCAGCCTTCGGCAAGCGCCTGAGCGTGCTCGGTAAGTTCGCCACGTTCGATCGCGCCGCGCAGGCCGGCCATCAGCGCCTGGTAGTAGTGCACATTGTGCCGGCTGAGCAGCATCGGCCCCAGCATCTCCTCCGAGCGGATCAGATGGTGCAGATAAGCTCGGCTGAAGGTTGTGCAGGTGGCGCAATCGCAATTGGGGTCGAGCGGCCGGGTATCCTCCCGGTGTCGGGCGTTCTTCAGGTTGATCGGTCCGCGGGCGGTGAACGCCTGTCCCGTGCGCCCGGAGCGGGTCGGCAGGACGCAGTCGAACATGTCGATCCCGCGCATCACCGCGCCCACGATGTCATCCGGCCGGCCGACGCCCATCAGGTAGCGCGGTTTGTCCGCGGGCAGCTCGGGGCAGGTGACCTCCAGTACGCGGAAGGTCTCCGCTTGGCCCTCGCCGACCGCGAGCCCGCCGACCGCGTAACCCGGCAGATCCATGGCGCTCAGCTCGCGCGCGCTTTCCCGGCGTAGGTCGTCGTAGACGCCGCCCTGGACGATGCCGAACAGGCCGTAGCCTGGGCGTTCGCGGAAAGCGCGCTGGCACCGCTCCGCCCAGCGCAGCGACAGGCGCATCGAGTCCGCGACCTTGTCGTGCGGCCAGCCGGCGGGTGGGCATTCGTCGAGCTGCATGGTGACGTCGGCGTCCAGCAGGTCCTGGATCTCGACCGAGCGTTCGGGGCTCAACGCGTGCGTGCTGCCGTCGATGTGGCTCTTGAAGGTGACGCCGGTCTCGTCGAGCTGGCGCAGTTGGGCCAGCGACATCACCTGGAAGCCGCCGCTGTCGGTCAGGATCGGTCCGTCCCAGGCCATGAAGCGGTGTAGTCCGCCCAGCTTGGCGACCCGCTCCGCGCCCGGACGCAGCATCAGGTGGTAGGTGTTGCCCAGCACCATCTGCGCGCCGGTCTGGGCGACGTCCCAGGGCGCCATCGCCTTCACGGTCGCGGCCGTGCCGACCGGCATGAAGGCGGGCGTCTCGACGGGGCCATGGGCGGTGTGCAGGCGCCCACGCCGGCTCATGCCGTCGGTCGCCAGTTTGTCCCAGCGGAAGTCGGTCATATCGTCGTCTCGTCGATGTCGGGCAGGCGCTGCAGCAGGCTGGCGTCGCCGTAGGAGAAGAAGCGGTAGCCCTGCTGTTTGGCGTGTTCGTAGGCCGACAGCATGCGCCGGCGCCCGGCGAAGGCGCAGGCCAGCATGAACAGGGTCGAGCGGGGCAGGTGGAAGTTGGTGAACAACAGGTCGGTCGCCTTGAAGCGGTAGCCGGGCAGAATGAAGATGTCGCTTTCGTCCCGGAAGGGATGCACGGTGCCGCTGTCGTCCGCCGCCGTCTCCATCAGGCGCAGCGCCGTCGTGCCGATCGCCACCGCCCGGCCGCCGGCCGTGCGCGCCTGGTTGATCGCCTCGGCGGTTGCGGGCGTGATTTCGCCGAACTCCGCGTGCATCGCATGCTGGCGCGGATCGTCGGTCTTGACCGGCAGGAAGGTCCCCGCGCCCACGTGCAGCGTTACGGTGACGCGTTGGACGCCGCGGGCGTCCAGGTTGGCCAATAGTTGGTCGGTGAAGTGCAGGCCGGCGGTTGGGGCGGCAACAGCGCCGGGGGTGTTGGCGAAGACGGTTTGGTAGTCCTGATAGTCCGTGCTGTCTGGCCCGTCGCGCCGGTCGATGTAGGGCGGCAATGGCATGCCGCCAATCTGTTCGAGCATCTGGAGCAGATCGTGCCCACCACGGTCGAACCGCAGCACAACCTCACCGCCTTCCAGCTTGTCGATCACCGCTGCGTTGAGGGTTTCGGCGAAGGTTACGGTGTCGCCGACGCGCAGGCGCTTGCCCGGGCGGGCGAAGGCGTGCCAAGTGTCGTCGCGTTCTGGATCGGGCTTGTGCAGCGTGGCCTCGATCCGCGCCTGGCCGCGGGTGCCCCACAGACGAGTCGGGATCACGCGGGTATCGTTGAACACGGCGACATCGCCCGGCTGCAGCAACTGCGGCAGGTCACGGACGCCGAGGTCCTGGAACCCCTCGCCAACCGCCAGCAGACGCGCGGCGTCGCGCGGCTTGATCGGCCGCTGCGCCACGAAAGACTTGGGCAGATCGAAATCGAAGTCGTCGGTGTGCATGATCTGGCGGAAACGACGGTGATGGCGGGCGCGCGGGGATATAGCACCGCGCGAGGTGATCCGGAAAGGCCAGCGCTCAGGCCCGGGAATCCTGACGCAGGCCGAGTACGAGGCGTTCCTGCATTACCGCACCGACCGCATGAAACGGCCGGTGATCGCTGCCGGCGAAACCAGGCGCGCGCATCAGCAGGGCATCGCCTGCTTGCCCGGTGATCTCCAGGGCGTGATCGAAGCTGCGGGCCGGGCAGATGTAGAAGGGCGCGGCGCCTTGCAGCACCAGGTTCACCACCAGATGCACATAGCGGACATGATCCTTGTGCGGCGAGATCCCGACCGTGGTTGCCGGGTAGCGCTGGACAACTCGATCATTCAGGACGATCGGCGGGCAACTCGGCGTTTCAGGCCGGGCGAGGGCAGCGTTCAGGCGGTCTGCCAGCTCGGCGGCGAGGGTGCCCAGCGGACTAGCGGCCGGGACCTCGTCCGCGATCTCGAAGCATTGCGTGACCGCGCGGTCGCCTTCGCCGACCACCGGACGGGCGGTCCGGAAATCGAGCGCCGTCGCCGCTTGAATAAGCTCATGTCGACCGGATCGGGACAGGGCCGGGACGGCGGCGGCGCCGTCGCGTGCGACGCGATCGAGGGCTGCGGCCAACGCCGTGTCGTCCAGATCCAGCCAGTCTTTATGCGAGCGGAACGATGCGGGAGCCATGCCAGGTAATCTGGCGTTGCGACACGTGGAGGAAAACCGGGATCACCTTGGCGGTGCATGTAATAACTGCAAACAACACAATCCCAGACACAAAACCGGCCGCCAATGCCATTAAGCGGCCGGTCTTCCCTCACCGACGAGGTGTGTCGTTCAAATCGTCAAGAGCGACGGAACGATCGCCGCCGTCTTCGCGGGCTGGACCGCGGTGCCGGGGCATCTGACGCCTCAGGGGCGTCCCATGACGGGCGCTGCATTTGTGCGCGCTGTCCCTGGGAGTTCAGATATCAGAGGGACCGCGGTTCAGGCCTATTCGTCGCTCGACGACTTCGACAGCGAGCGCAGAAGGTCGAACGCCCGGCGGCGCACCTTCTCGTCGTCGATGCTGTAGTACGCGCGCACCAGTTCTAGCGTCTCACGCTCCGCCATCACGTCGTGGGCGGTGCTGTCCTGAGTGGCCTCGTGCGCGCCGATGTTCTGGTTGGCGACGTCGTTGGCCGCCTTGGCGGAAAGGTCGTCGAAGAAATAGCTGACCGGAACGTCAAGGACGCGCGCCAGTTCGTACAGGCGACTGGCGACGATCCGGTTCGCGCCACGCTCGTACTTCTGAACCTGCTGGAACGTGATGCCGACCATCCGGGCCAGCTTTTCTTGACTTAATCCTACAAGAACTCGGCGCTGCCGGAGGCGCTGTCCTACATGTACATCGACCGGGTTCGGTTTCATTGTTGCTTCGCTCATGGCCCAATACTCGTGCTTTGTTGCCGTGTTGCACGGTTACCTGACGGGTCTGCTGCCTGCCAAAGGGGCAACCGCATTTAGGTAAGTGCGGTTTACCTTCCTTTCGCGTGCAAGATCAACAAGTATTCTTGGTAAAATGGTGTACATCCGCTTCCAAAGGTATAGGTTTCAAGGTATCCCGTACAGTGTGTTTGATGTGACAGACTCGCCCGAGGGGTGAAGGGTAAGAAGCCAATGTGAATTAATTAATTGTCGCCGCTCGTCACGATTAGGTAGAACACCCCACATGTGGGAAACGGTTAACAAAACCGCCAGGGCATGGCTGTTATGCGCTGGTGTATACGGATTTTTGTCAGTCGCCATCGGTGCGTTCGCTGCGCATGGGCTGGAAAGCAGTCTGGATGCAATGCGACTCGGATGGATCGAGACGGGCGCGCGTTATCAGGCGTTGCATGCCTTGGCTTTGGTCGGGGTCGCGCTCTTGCAAGGGCTGGCGGGCGCGCGGATCGTCCGGCCGCTTGTCGTTGCCGGCGTAGGGTTCGCGGTTGGGGGCTTGCTGTTTCCCGGCGGTCTATACCTCGCGGCATTGCTTGGCTGGACCTTCCTGATCCCGGTTGTGCCCGTGGGAGGCGGGGCCTTCCTGGTCGGTTGGCTGGCGCTTGCCTGGACAGCCATCGCTTCGAAGCGCTAGCGGACGTTCGCGCGGTTGCGCACGGCGTTGGTGCTACTGCGACTGCGTCGCCGCGTCGGTCAGCTTGTCGAGCGCACGGGTCATTTTGTCGATCAGGGCGTCTTGCCCTGTGATGCCGTGACGTTCGGCAAGGTAGGCCGGATCGTTATAGACCAGCCGCACCGCGCCATCGGCGTCGACGTAGGCCAGCGCTTTCATCGGCAAGTCGAGTGCGACCGTTGGCCCGGCCTGCATCAGGGGCGTGCCGAGTTTCGGGTTGCCGAAGATCAGCAGCTGCGTCGCCGGCAGCTCCAGGCCCACACGCTCGGCGCCGGCGGCGTGGTCGATCCGGGCAAACACGCGGATGCCGTTCTGCTTCAGCACCGATTCCAGCTTGTCCAGCGTGACGCCGACAGGGTGGGGCGACCTCTTCACGATCATGCCGTCCCCCGCGGCGCCCGCGTTGGACGTTGCCGTGCACGCGATGACCAGGAAAAGGGCGGTGGAAAACGCAAACCGGCGCATGGCGGGGCTCCTTCAAATGCGATGACACGATCCCATGGACAGCTTGCGCCTCCACGCGCTGTGGCCGTAGGGCGGCTGCCGTCAATCAGGATCACGATCGCTTGAAGCAGTGGAGGCGTTGGCGGCGCGGATGGCTGGTTATTCGACCGTGGCGTGCGCGCGGGGGCCGGGGGCGTCGCTCATGCCCTCGCAATATAGGCCATAGAGCGAGTCCAGAACGATCTGCACCGCTTCCCCGCACAGGGAATAGTAGATTGTTTGTGCTTCCCGCCGGGTCACGACCAGACCGTCGGCGCGCAGCTTGGCCAAATGCTGCGACAACGCGGACTGACTGATGTCGACCAAGTCGCACAGCTCCCCGACCGAGCGTTCCCCGCGTGACAGGTGGCACAGGATCAGCAACCGACGTTCGTTGCTCATTGCCTTCAACAGGGTGCTGGCCTCACGGGCGGCCTGCTCCATTCCCTCGTAGCGCATGGCTGCAGTATTTTGGCTCACACGTATATGATCAAGTCCACTTGATACTCTATTTCCCGCACCGACGCGATGGCTTTAGCGTCGCGCCGTCTGGAAGCGCGTTCCCGCCACGCGTTCACGACAAGGAGCAAGGTTAGACATCATGAGCGAAGCCCATCACCTGGATGCGCGCGACCTCAAGTGCCCGTTGCCCGTCCTGCGTGCGCGCAAGGCGATGAAGCAGGTTCCGGTGGGCGGTCTGCTTGAGGTGCAGGCGACCGATCCCAGCGCCCCAGCCGATTTCGAAGCGTTTTGCGAGACCACCGGCCATACGCTGGAAGCCTCGCAGGAGGCTGAGGGAATCTATACCTTGCGGATCCGCAAGACCGGCTAAAGCCCTACGGGTAAAGTGAGGCTCCCTGCGGCGGCTGGGCTTTAAGCTGCCGGGGCGGGGGCGAGTTCGGTGATGGCCGCGCACAGCCGGTCCAGTTCGTCCTCCGTGTTGTAGTAATGCACGCTGGCGCGCACGACGGCGTCAAGTTCCCGCTGGTCCATGTCCAGGCGCGTGGAGGCGCGTTCGCTCACCGTGACCTGGATCTGGGCGTCCGCGAGCGCCGTCTTGACGGCTTGCGCTGTCTGTCCTTCGAGCGTGAAGGTGCAGATGCCGCAGGTTTCCCGACCCAGGTCGCGGATCGTTACGCCCGGAATGCGCTCCAGCCGGCGACGCAGCGTGCTGGCAAGCCAGCCGATCCGTCCCTGGATCGCCGGCATTCCCCAGGACAGGGCGTAGTCCACCGCCGTGCCCAGCCCGATCACCGCCGCATAGTTGAACTCGAAGGTCTCGAATTTCCGCGCGCCCGGGCTGGGGGTGTAGGCATCCCGTGCGCTCCAGGTGGCCGAGCGAATGTCGAGGGAAGCTGGCTCCAGCCGGTCGATCCAGTCGGGGTGGATGTAGAGAAAGCCGGTGCCGCGCGGCCCGCGTAGGTATTTGCGTCCCGTGGCCGACAGGAAGTCGCAGCCGATCGCCTGCACGTCGAGGGCGAGCTGTCCAGCCGATTGGCAGGCGTCGAGCAGATAGGGAACGCCTTTCGCCCGCGTGACCGTCCCAACCTCCGCCGCGGGATTGACCAGGCCGCCGTTGGTCGGGACGTGGGTCAGGGCGACCAGCCGTGTCCGGCTATCGATCAGGGAGTCGAGCCGGTCGACGTCGATCTGGCCGAACGAGTCGTCTGGTACGACGACGATCTCGACCCCCTGGTGGCGGGCCAGCTGGAGAAAGGTGATGTAGTTGGAGACATATTCCGCTTGCCCGGTCAGGATCCGGTCCCCCGGCTGCCAGGCGAACGCGCGGACGATGCGTTGCCAGCTGGTGGTCGCGCTGTCGCTCAGCGCGATCTGCTCTGGTGCACAGTTCAGCAACTCGCCGAGCGCGGCATAGGTGCGCGCGATCTGGGTTTCGGCGTGTTGGCAGGCCTCATAGCCACCATGCGCCGCCTCGTCGTGGATGTGGCGGATCTGGGCGTCGACCACGCAGCGTGGCATCAGGGCCGACCCGGCGGCGTTCAAATGGATGCCGTGGTTCACGCCTTCCGTTTCGGCACGGGTGCGCGGGACGTCAATTTCCATAGCGGTGCCTCCCCGGCGATACTTTTGGGCCCGGTTCGCTAGGGCCGGACCTCTTAGCAGTTGCGCGCACGCCCGAGCCGGTATCGTAATCGGGCCGGTTGCCGGGGCTCAAGGCTGCTTGTTGCGGTGTCTGCTTGACCGGCGCGGCGATCGCACGGACAAGGTGGGCCCGTCGCTGGGGGCGGCGCGGCGAACCGAAGACGGCGCGAAGGAGCGCAAAACTTGGCGGCCAAGGACGATTTGCTGCAGGCGGCTGAAACGGGTGACACCGAGGCGGCGTCCGCCGCCCTGGACACCGGTGCGCTCCCGGACGTGGGCGACCGTTATGGCGTCACCGCGCTGCTGCGTGCGGCCGGGCGTGGGGATCAGGCGATGGTCGATCTGCTGCTTGCACGCGGGGCCCAGGTCGACAAGGGCTCCGCCCAGGACAACACGCCGCTGATGCTGGCTGCCGCCCGCGGCCACCGGGAGGTGGTGGCGCGCCTGCTGCGCGCCGGCGCCAACCCGGCGCACCGCAACAAATGGCACTTCACCGCCCGGGATTGGGCGCAGTGGTCGGCCGGGTCGAGCGACGTGGTGGCGATGTTGGACGCGGCGCACGGCCGATAACGGCTGGCCGGCGTTACCCGTCGGACGGCGCGTCCGTGTTCGGGGCGCGCCGCTCGGCGATGCGGGCGGCGGTCGCTGCTTTCTTCTCCGCGCGCCAGTGGCGGAATACCTTGCTGCGGTACGGCCCGGAATACTTGGGCGTGCGCGAGTGATAGACGCCGATCGCCTTGGTCCAGGAATTCTCGCTTGACCGCAGGTCGAGCAGGAAGGCGGCCGCGTAGGCGACGTTGTAGGCCGGGTCGAACGCTTGAGTCAGGGTGTCGAACGCCTCGCCGTGCCAGTGCAGGTTCACCTGCATACAGCCGACGTCGATATTGGTGACGCCGCGCGCCTGGAGCCGGCGTACTTCGGCAATCGCGGCGGCCTTGCTCGGCAGATATCGCCCACGTCCCTCGGCCATCACGGTCCACGGCCAGGCAACTCTTGCCTTGCTGGCGGCGTGCCAGCGCCCCGATTCCACCTTGGCCAAGGCCCCCATCAGGTGCGCCGGCAGGTCCGGGCGCATCGCCTCCGCCGCGTCGGTCGCCGCGGCGCAGAGCGCCCAGGGATCGGCTTCGTCCGCCGTGTCGGCGCGCACCGGACCGATCGCGGCGGTCATCACGAGCGTCGCGATCAGGGCGCCGGCGAGGCGGGGCAGGTAAAGGGACTGGCGTGGCATGCAAAGGCTCCGAAGCGGACGTGCTGCGCTGTGAGGGGATGCACGACTCGTGCCAGCTGGCTTGACGCCATTAACTTGTATCAAGGTGATTCGGCCCTGCGCGAGAATTATTACCTAAAACAGGTTAATTCGGTATGGGGTTGATACCAAAATAGCCCGAAACTGGTCGGTTTTGCCGCAGGCCCGCATTTTTTGTTTGCATCGCAGCATGAACGGTCCCAAATTGTGCAGTGCGGCACGGTGGCCCGTTGGCCATCGGGCCGTAACGCCCTTCATGAGCGTTTACCTCCCCAGACTTGGGCCGTGCGGGCTTCCGCACGGCCCTTTTTTCTGTGTGCTCACTTTTGGGCGACGGGGAGGCGGCGGTTATTCCAACAGGCGCCATCGACCGTGCGGGATCGGGAAACGCGTCAGCCTGGCTATAGCTGGCTGGCGTCGAGCGCACCCACCGTCTCGATCACCTTGCGCAGATCGCGGGCCAGGGTCTTCAGGCCGCTGGCGCGGCGGAGCTGGCGCTCGTCCATGTAAAGCGCGCGGTTGACCTCGATCTGCAGGGCGTGGACGTGCGTTTCCGGCCGGCCGTAGTGGCGGGTGACGAAGCCGCCGGAGTAAGGCGTGTTGTGGGTGACGTGGTAACCTTGGCTCGCCAGGATTTCGTGCACCAACCGGGGGATTTCCGGGTTGCACGCCTGGCCGTGGCAATCCCCCAGGACGAAATCGACCCGGCGATGGCCGGCGTCGCGGTCCATCGGGCCGCCGATCGACGGCATGGAATGACAGTCGATCAGGATCGCCCCGCCGAAACGCGCCTTGGTGTCGTCGAGTAGCTGGCGCAGCGTGGTGTGATAGGGCCAGTAGTAGCTCCGGATGCGCCGCAGCGCCTCGGCGAACGACAACTTGTCCTGATAGATGTCCGCGCCGTTTGCGACCACCCGCGCGATCGTGCCCAGACCCGCGGCCACCCGCGGGCTGCGGGTGTTGGCATAGGCGGGCAGGGGGTCGACGAACATTCGGGGGTCCAGTTCGAACGGTTCCCGGTTGGCGTCGACGTAGGCGCGCGGGAAGTTCGCCCGCAATAGCGGCGCGCCCAGTTCGGGGGCGCTGGCGAAGATCTCGTCGACGAAGCCATCCTCGCTGCGGCGCAGGCTGAGCCGGTCCAGACGCGAGGACTCGACGAACGCCGGCGGATAGTGCCGGCCGCTGTGCGGGGAAGCGAGGACCAGCGGCAGGGTCTGCGTCTCCGGCGCCAGCACCTCGCACGGGCGCTCGATCTCGCAGGGCTCTATTTCCGCTTCCATCGACGTGTGCGTCTCGACCTCTTGGGGATGCCGGGCGCGGCGGCGCGCCCTCGACGGTGTCAGAGTGTTACGGAATCGCGACCCGCCTGTCACCCCAAGCTGGGCTTCGCGGAGCTATGGAGGTGGTGCGGTTGCCATTGGCTCCGGCGTCTGCAAGGCCCTTATGCCGAAGGCGACATGGCGCCCGGCGTGCCATCCGGCAAGCGCGGATGTCGCGGGCGCGGTACGGCGGTGAAGGTATGGTGCCTGGCACCGCGCTGCTGCAGGATGCCAGAGGTGACAAGGACGGATAGGGATTTGGCGGGTGGCGCGGATTCTCTTGGCGGAAGACGATACGGGATTGCGCAACGTGCTGACCGCGGCCCTGCGCAAGGCCGGGCACAAAGTCGATGCGGTCGATTGCGGGCGAAGCGGCCATGCCCGGATACATCTGCAGCGCTACGACCTGCTGCTGGCCGATGTCGTCATGCCCGGCATGGATGGGATTGAACTGGCCCGGCGTGCCGGACGGCGCTGGCCCGGGATTCGGGTGATGTTCATCACCGGCTTCGCCGCCGTCGCGCTCAGCCCACGCAACGACCCGCCGGCGGACGCACGGGTGCTGTCCAAGCCCTTCCATTTGAACGACCTGACCCGTCAGGTCGAAGAGGTCCTCGCTGTCGAGACGACGCCGGGCGCCTGAGGGCTGCCCCGGCCGTTCCAACTCCCCGTGCTGTCCGGCACCGCCCGACGACTCGGGTCGGATTGCGCCGGCGTGACATCACCCCCCTTGCACAGCCCCGCGCACGGTGGTAAGCGAGCGACCGCGATAGCGGCGGGAGTCGGAAGGTGCGCCGCCCGCCATCGCGGGATGGGCGTGTAGCTCAGCGGGAGAGCGCCTCGTTGACATCGAGGAGGTCCCAGGTTCAATCCCTGGCACGCCCACCATTTCGTTTCGGTTCCCTGTGCATTCCTGATTCCTTGCCGTGCGCCGCGTTCGCCGGAGAAGGCTTGCGTTTGCGCCCGGCCGCGAACCACAAAGGCGTATGACACAGACGCTGAACACCCTCGTCACCGGCGATGGGCCGCCGCTGGTCGTGCTGCACGGCTTGTTCGGGCAGGCGAAGAACTGGGCGACGATCGCCAAGGGGCTGGCCGACGGCCGGCGGGTGATCGCTGCTGACTTGCGCAACCACGGTGCTTCGCCCTGGTCGGACGAGATGACCTATCCCGCCATGGCGGACGACGTCGCCGGGCTGATCGAACAGCTGCCGGAAGGCCGGGCGGAGGTGCTGGGCCACTCCATGGGCGGCAAGGCGGCGATGGTGTTGGCGCTCACCCGGCCCGAGCTGGTCGACCGGCTGATCGTCGCCGACATCGCGCCCATGGCCTATTCCGGCGGTTCGCTGTTGCCGTTCGTCGACGCCATGCTGGCGGTCGATCCCGCCCGCCACGACAGCCGCAAGAGCGTCGAACAGGAGTTGAAGCGCGCGGTCCAGGATCCGGGCATCCGGCAATTTCTGCTGTCCAACCTGACCCGTGGCGACTCCGGCTTTCGCTGGACCCTGAACCTCTCGACGCTCCGGGCCGCGATGGACACGCTGGCCGGTTGGCCGGACGTTGACGGCCGGTACGATGGCGCGACCCTGTTCCTGGCAGGCGCGCGCTCGGACTACGTCACCGAGGCGGCGCGGCCTGCGATCGACCGGCATTTTCCCAATGCGCAGATCACGCGCGTGCCGGCCGGTCACTGGGTCCACGCCGAGGCGCCGCAAGCCACGCTCACCGCCCTGCGCGCGTTTCTGGAGTTGGAGTGAGACCGAGGCCGGCCTCGCCTTCCGGCAGCGTGCCGGTGCGCGGATCGGTTGGCTTATCCGCGGGTCATCTGGCCGGCCTGATAGGCGGCGCACAGGTCGGATAGGGGACAGATCGGGCACTTGGGCGCACGGGCTGTGCAGATCTGCTTGGCAAAGGTGATCAGCCAGATGTGACCGTCGCGTTTGGCCCAGCCGGGGGCACACGCGTCGAGTTGCTGGGCGGTCTGTTCCTCGGTCTTGCCGTGGGCGAGGCCGAGGCGGTTGCAGACCCGGTGGACATGGGTGTCGACGGCGATCGCCTCCTGCCCGAACGAGAACCGCAGCACGATGTCCGCGCATTTGCGTCCGATTCCGGGCAGCTCCATCAAGCCCTTGCGGGTGCGCGGAATCTCGCCACCGCGATCGCGGACCGCTGCCGCCAGACGCCTCAGGTTGCGGGTCTTGGCATTGTACAGCCCGCAGGGCTTGATCGCGGCGGCGATCTCCGCGTCGGGCAGGGCGAGGATGCTTTCGGGCGTGTCGGCCAGCTGGAACAGGGCGGTCTTTGCCTTGGCCGTGTTGCTGTCGCGGCTCTGCGCGGACAGCAGGCAGGCGACCAGCGCGCGGAAGTGCTCAACCTCCTCCTTGACGTGCGGGCGGCGCTCGCCCTCCGGCACGTGATAGCGCGCGTGCAGGCGTTCGAAGAGGCTTTGGATCTGAGGCTGGGTGAGCATAATGCCGGGGAAGCTGGGGCAGGTGGGGGCCTGCGTCTAGGCGCTTGCCCCGGCGGCGCGTTGTTCGGGGAGGACGATGTTCATGTGTTGCTCGATCATCAGCGCGGTCTCAAGCGCCCGGCGGCCGTCATCGCCGGTCACCATCGGTTTGCCGCCGTGGCGCAGCACGTCGATGAAGGCCGCCAGCTCCTGGCCCAGGTTGTCGTTGATCAAGGCGCGCCGGCCGCTGATCGAGCCGTTGACGTAGGGCAACTGCGGCTCAATCGCGCCCAGGCGGGAGTGGCTGCAGGTGCGTGCCAGGAAGTCGATGTCGATTGTGCCGTCCGCCTGGACGATCCGCGCGCGCCGGCTCCGCCCCTCGCTGGCGCGGCTGGCGACCAAGCGCACCGTGCAGCCGTTGGCGTAGTACAGCGTGACGTCGGCTTCATCCGGGTAGTCGGTGACCGATGGCGCGCCCAGCCCGATCACGCCGGTGATCCGCGTACGCACCAGGGACTGGGCCAGATCGATATCGTGGATCATCAGGTCGGTGACCACCGAGCAATCCAGGCTGCGCCCGGTAAACGGGCCCATGCGCTCGCAGTAGATGTCGGTGGGCGCGCTTGCCATGCTCGCCAGTCCGACCTGTGCGGCGAAGAAGCGTTCCTGGTGGCCGACCTGCAGGAGCATGCCGCGTGCGTCGGCCAGCGCGATTAGCGCGTCGGCCTGCTGCAGGGTCGCGGTCATCGGCTTTTCCACCAGCACGTGGATGCCGTTCTCCAGGCAGGTGCGGGCAACCTCGTAGTGCGTCGAGGTGGGCGTTGCGATGCTCAGCGCATCGACCTGATCGATGACCGCATCCAGTCGGTCGTAGGCGGGGCAGCCATAGGGCTCGGCCACGGCGCGGGCGCGCTCGATGTCGATGTCGATCACCGCGCTTAACGCGCATCCTTCGAGCGCGGCGTATTTGGCGGCATGGAAGCGCCCGAAATAGCCGACGCCGACAACGCCAACACGCAAGGGGCGGTCGCGCTCGCTGGAAACGGAGATGATCCCCTCCCATAGACGGTTGGGTGTGGCATGCCGGGGTACCGATAGGGCGGGACTCGGAAAAGGCATACCTCAATATTTGTTGGCACAGTACTGAGTGTTGGCCCGCTGCTCAATGTTGCGCATTTGTGATTCAGCGCGTGGGGGCTACCCGCCCGGCGAGACGAAATGTCGCAGAAGCCATAAGGAGACGGCGGGATTCCAGGCCATAGACGATGCGCGGGCAGAGGGGCGCGCGGTCCATATGTGACACACGCTTTACACGTCGCTGCGCGGCCGCCATCTCCCGGCAACCTCTAACCTGCCACGGGCTATGCACCGCGGTTCCTGAGCGCGAAGGACTGAAAGGAGCGAGTGGGGATGGCGACTCCCGCCCAAGACCGTCGTCGCACCCTGAAGACTGTGTTGCCGTTGATCGGCATCCTGTGCGCAATGGGGGTGCTGATGTATTACGCGGTGCCGCTCTACAACATGTTCTGCCAGGTGACCGGTATTGGCGGCACCACCCAGCGGGCGACGGCCGGGCAGGCGGTCGAGCGGGTCGACCGCGAGATCACGGTGCAGTTCGCCACCCAGGTGCAGCCTGACCTGCCCTGGGAATTCTGGCCCGAGCAGCGCAAGGTTACGATCGACCTGGGCGAACGGAAAACGGTCTATTTCCGCGCCAAGTCCAACGCCGACCGCGCAATCGTGGGCCATGCCGCCTATAACGTCACGCCGCTCAAGGTCGGGAAGTACGTCAACAAGATTCAGTGCTTCTGCTTCACCGAGGAGAAGCTGGACGCGGGCGAGAGCGTGCGCATGCCCGTCGAGCTGTTCGTGTCCCCGCAACTTGCCAAGGATGTCGATACCGACGAGGTGCGGACGGTGACCTTGTCCTACACTTTCTTCGAATCGACGAATCCGGACGGTGCCAAGGACCTGAAGCGTCTCGATACGCCCGCCGGTGACGCGGATGCCGATGGCGGGATGAATTTCCCGAGCGCGCAGGACGAGGCGTCGGATTCCGGTGGGAACCCGTCCTGAGGGAAACGGTTGGACCGCCCCAGGCGCGAGGATCGTATTTACCTTCCCTTTACCGCGATCCGGCAGGCTCGCGCGGGGTTGACCGTGCCGCGCCAGCAGCCGCTGGCGGCACGGTTCGTGGGTCTTTAGGTGGATCGAATGGCGGACACCAAAGCTGGCAACGGAATGCGGATCCCGGTCGCGTTGGCGCGCCAGGGGAAGATTCCGTGGTCGTTGCGCTTGAAGGCGTGGTGGAACGGGTATCAGATCCGTCTGCCCGATATACCGCCGGAGACGGTCGAGACCGAGTTGCCCGACCATGAGGTCCGCGCGCCGGAAAAGGTCCTGCCCTGGGACGACGAGCGGATCAGCCTGGTTCAGGACGTCTGGGGTCCCGGGTTCGACCGCCCCGGCGGCGAGGCGGATGTGCTCACGCTGCTGAAGCCCATCGGCCTGGACCCCAAGATGACCTTGATGGAACTTGGGGCCGGTCTGGGCGGGGCGACACGGACGGTCAGTAAGGAGTTCAACGTCTGGATCGCCGGTATCGAGAGCGATCCTGATCTCGCGCGTGCGGGGCAGAAGCTGTCCGAGATTGCTGGCCTGGCCAAGAAGGCGCCGATCCACGCCGAAGGGCTGCGCGAGATCGAAATCAAGCCGGGCAGCCTCAACGTGCTGTTCGCCCGTGAGGCCTTCGTAAGCGTCCCCGACAAAACACGTCTGCTGCACACCATCGAGAAAGGGCTCAAGACGAACGGCCAACTGCTGTTCACCGATTACGTCCTCTCAGCAGTTGGCAACCGCAGCCCGGAGCTGGACGCCTGGCGCGATGGCGAGCCGGAGACGCCGGCGCCGTGGGCGGTGTCGGACTGGCTGGAAGCGCTGAAGGAGTTGAAGTTAGAGGTCCGCATCAAGGAGGATCGCAGCCACCATCATATCGCCGCGGCGAAGCACGGCTGGGCCAGCTTCATGGAGCATGCCGCGCACGACGGGCGTCTTGAGCGTTACGGCCAACTGGCGTTGGATGAATGCGACCTCTGGACCCGCCGGTTGAACGCGTTGGAAAGCGGCGCGCTGCGCGTCTATCGCTTCCACGCGATCAAGCGTGGCGCCGCCACCCTGTCGGACTGGTAAGCGCCACCGATCTTGAAGGAGTCTCCCGCGCAGCCGCGCTTGACGGGAGCGGGGGCGGCCACTATGGTCCGCCGCCGAATTGGCCGGGGTGCGCGCGTCCCACAGCCTTGGTGACGGGGCGAAGCGACGGCGCCGACCGGAGATCGCAATCCGATAACCTTACAACCAGCCACGCGTCAGCCGGAACGCCAACAGCCATGAAGATTCGCAATTCCCTGCGCACCGCGAAGAAGCGGGACAAGAACTGCCGCGTCATCCGCCGCCGCGGGCGTACCTACGTGATCAACAAGAAGAACCCGCGTCTGAAGGCCCGCCAGGGCTAACAGCCAACAGTTGACGCCGCGCGCCCGAGAACGGGCGGCACGGCGTTCAACGAACGCGCAAAGAAGCCGCGTCGGGATCGCCCGGCGCGGCTTCTTTGCGTTGTGGGGGCAGCGGCGCTGGCCGATTGTGACGGCAATCAGGTTGACCTTGCGCACGCGCCGGCCACATACTGCATGCAACTGGTACTACCAGTTGCATGCGCACCGTCTCCTGGAGGTGCGGCTGGACCTGCCGGGCGACCGGCCAAATTCGCGCAAGATCGGCGCGCGGGTGGATGAAACCACCTGTCGAACGTCGGCGTTTATCATCACTCCGGCACTTCAGAAGGCGTGCACCTAGCGCGCGGCTTGCGGCCGGAGCGACGATTATGCGGAGGTAGACGACCTTGGTCTCGATGCCCGAGCCCAAGCGCGAGATTCTCGACCGGCAGGACGAGATCGTCGCGCGCCTGAGGGAAATCGTGCCCGGCGAGGGCGTGATCGTGCACGCAGCGGAAAAGCGGGCCTACGAGTCCGACGGCCTGACCGCTTACCGCACGTCGCCGATGGTCGTGGTGCTGCCCAGTACCGTCGATCAGATCAGCCAGATCATGGCGTACTGCAACGACCTTGGCATCCGGGTGGTGCCGCGCGGGGCGGGGACGTCGCTGTCGGGCGGCGCGCTGCCGCTGGAAGACGGCATCCTGCTGGGCCTGGGCAAGTTCAACCAGATCCTCGAGGTCGACTACGATAACCGCTGCGTCGTCGCGCAACCCGGCGTGACCAACCTGGGCATTACCAAGGCCGTGGAGCACGAGGGCTTCTACTACGCCCCGGATCCTTCCTCCCAGATCGCCTGTTCGATCGGCGGCAACATCGCGGAGAATTCGGGCGGTGTGCACTGCCTGAAGTACGGTCTGACCACGAACAACGTGCTGGGCGTGCAGATGGTGCTGATCGACGGCACCGTGGTGCGTCTGGGCGGCAAGCATCTGGACAGCGAGGGCTACGATCTCCTCGGCCTGATCACCGGGTCGGAAGGCCTGTTGGGCGTGGTGACCGAGGTTACGGTACGCATCCTGAAAGCCCCGGAAAGCGCGCGGGCCGTCCTGCTTGGCTTCCCGTCGAACGAACAGGCTGGCGATACGGTGGCCGGCATCATCGCCAGCGGCATCGTGCCGGCGGGCGTGGAGATGATGGACAAGGTCGCCATCCAGGCCGCCGAAGACTTTGTCAGGGCTGGCTATCCGCTCGACGTCGAGGCGCTGTTGATCTGCGAACTCGACGGTCCGGAGAGCGAGGTCGACGAGCTGCTCGCCCGCGTCTCCCGGATCGCGCAGGACAACGGCGCCAGTTACGAGCGTGTCAGCCAGGACGATGAGGAACGCGCCAAGTTCTGGGCCGGCCGCAAGGCGGCCTTCCCCGCCGTGGGCCGGGTCACCCCCGACTACTACTGCATGGACGGCACGATCCCGCGCCACCAGCTGGCGCACGTGCTGGCCCGCATGCGCGAGATGTCGGAGCACTACCAACTGGGGGTGGCCAACGTCTTCCACGCCGGCGACGGCAACCTGCACCCGCTGATCATGTACGACGCCAACGAGGGCAATCAGCTGGAGCGCGCGGAGGAGTTCGGCGCGGATATCCTGAAGCTGTGCGTTCAGGTCGGCGGCGTGCTGACCGGCGAGCACGGCGTCGGCGTCGAGAAGCGCGATCTGATGGGGGAGATGTTCACCCAGATCGATCTCGACATGCAGCAGCGCGTCAAGTGCGCGTTTGACCGCGACGGTCTGCTCAACCCGGGCAAGATGTTCCCCACGCTCTCCAACTGCGCGGAGATGGGGAAGATGCACATCCATCGCGGCAAGCTGCCGTTCCCGGACATTCCCCGGTTCTGAGCGCGCCATGACCGACAGCACCCCCGACGGCGCCGTGTCTGGCACGGGCGCCCGCAACCCCGAAGCGACCACCTACCGCCCGGAAACCCAGGAGCAGTTGGTCGACCTGATGACCTGGGCGGCGAGCGCCGACGCGCCGCTGGAACTGAGCGGATCGGGCAGCAAGCGCGCGCTTGGCCGGCCGATGCAGACCCAGGCCGGCCTGTCGCTGACCGCCTTTTCCGGCATCGAATTGTACGAGCCGGAGGAACTGGTCCTGAAGGCCGGGGCTGGTACGCCGATGGCGGAACTGGTCGCGGAGTTGGCGAAGCACCACCAGGCGTTCGCGTTCGAGCCGCCGGATCTGGCGCCGCTGCTGGGTGCACCGGCCGGGCAGGGGACGCTGGGCGGCACGGTTGCCTGCAATCTGGCCGGTCCGCGCCGGGTCAAGGCCGGGGCGGCGCGCGATCACTTCCTGGGCTATGCCGGTGTGTCCGGCCGGGGCGAGGCGTACAAGTCCGGCGGCCGGGTGGTGAAGAACGTCACCGGCTACGACCTGTGCAAGCTGATGGCCGGCTCCTACGGCACGCTGACCGCGATGACCGAGATCACCATGAAGGTCCTGCCCGCCAGCGAGGCGACGCGCACCGTGCTGCTGACCGGTTTGGACACCGGCGAAGCGGTGCAGGCGCTGACCGCCGGCCTGACCTCCAGCTTCGAGGTGTCTGGCGCGGCGCACCTGCCGGCCGGCATCGCGCCCTATAGCAGGGTGTCGGATATCGCTGCCGCGCATACGAGCGTGACGGCGCTGCGCCTGGAAGGCCCGCCCAAGTCGGTCGAACACCGCGCACGCAAGGTGGCGGAGGTGGTGCAGGGCTTCGGCGCCACGTCCGACCTGCTGGATGAGGCGAGCCAAGCCTTGTGGGCCGAGATTCGCGACGTGCGCCCGTTCGTCGGGCTGGACGGCATGGCCGTCTGGCGGATTTCCGTGCCGCCGGCGCAGGGACCGGACGTCGCCGCGCGGCTGTCGCTGCTCGATAGTCGCGCGCAGTACTACCTGGACTGGGGCGGCGGGCTGATCTGGCTCGCGGTGCCGGAAGGCACCGATGCCTTCGTAGAGGGGGTGCGCGGCGCCGTGGGGGCCACGGGTGGTCACGCCACCCTGATCAAGGCCTCCGAGCAGGTCCGCGCGGCCGTGCCGGTGTTCCAGCCACAGGATGCCGGTCTGGCGGCGTTGACGAAGAACCTCAAGAACGGCTTCGACCCCAAGCGCCTGCTCAACCCCGGGCGCATGTACGCCGGCGTTTAACCTCGACCAAGCGTCAACGCGGGAGCTTTTAGCGAGCCCATGCAGACCCACTTCTCGCTCGCCCAGCTGGCCGATTCCGATACGCAGGACGCCAACGACATCCTGCGGCTGTGCACGCACTGCGGTTTCTGCACGGCGACCTGCCCGACGTTCGTGCTGTTGGGCGACGAGCTGGATAGTCCGCGCGGGCGGATCTACCAGATCAAGAACATGCTGGAATCGGGCAAAACGCCGGATGACAAGACGGTCACCCATCTGGACCGCTGCCTGACCTGCCTGTCCTGCATGACCACCTGTCCGGCGACGGTGAACTACGCCCACCTGCTGGAACACGGGCGGGAGTACATCAACGAGCACTACACCCGGCCGCTGCCGGACCGCGCGTTGCGCCGATTGCTGCAGCTGGTGCTGCCCTATTCGGGACGTTTCCGCGCCGCGCTGCTCGGCGCGCGGCTGGCCCAACCGTTCGCGTCCCTGATGCCCGGACGGCTGAAGACGCTGGTCGGTATGGCGCCCAAGGAATTGCCGTCGCCCAGCTGGGTCGACAGACCGCAGGTCTTTCCGGCCGAAGGGCCGCGGCGCGCGCGTGTTGGACTGCTCGCCGGCTGCGCGCAGAAGGTCGTGAACCCGTCGATCAACGAGGCGACGGTCCGCCTGTTGAACCGCCACGGCGTCGAGGTGGTGGTGACCAAGGAGCAGGGGTGCTGCGGCGCGCTGGTCCAGCACATGGGCGATACCGAGGACGCGCAGACGCAGGCCAAGGCGAACATCGCCGCCTGGACTCGTGAGATGGACGGCGAGGGGCTGGATGCCGTGATCATCAACACGAGCGGTTGCGGCAATACCGTGAAGGACTACGGCTTCCTGTTCCGCCACGACGAGGCCTGGCGTCCGGAGGCCGAGCGGGTGCAGGCGATCGCCAAGGACGTTACCGAATTCATGAGCGAGTTCGGCCTGAACACCCCCGTGCGCCAGCCGGACCTGCGCGTGACCTATCACGCCGCCTGCTCGCTGCAGCACGGCCAGGGCGTCACCAAGGCGCCGAAGACACTATTGGGCGCGGCGGGCTTCCAGGTGAAGGACGTACCGGAAGCGCACATCTGCTGCGGCTCCGCGGGCACCTACAACCTGCTGCAGCCGGAGATCGCCAGCCAGCTGCGCGACCGCAAGGTCGCCAACATCGGCAAGACCCGGCCCGACGTGATTGCCGCCGGCAACGTCGGCTGCATGACCCAGATTCAAAGCGGCACCGACGTTCCGGTCGTGCACACCGCCGAGCTGCTCGACTGGGCGACCGGCGGTCCCGTGCCGAAGTCCCTGGAAGGCCGCGAGATTCCGGAAAAGCCGGCGCCGCAGAAGGCGGCGGCGGAGTAGAGTCGCGGCGCCGGCCCGCCTTTTGGCTTCCTTCGAGATGGCCCATCGACCGCGTCTCGACCCATGCCAATGGCTGATCGTAGGGGCTTAGTCTCGCTGTAGCCACGCGCACGCGGCCTCGAAGGTCTCCAGCGACCGGCGCAGCACCGCGTGGCGCCAGTCCGTGTCCTCGGGCACGAAGACGCGGCTTAGCTCGGCCTTGATGCGTTGGCCGGTCTCGCTCTCCAGCGTGCCGTCCGGGGCGTGCAGGTGCAGCCAGTTGTCCGCGCGCAGGGCGCGGCGCACTTCCGGGGTGGGTTCGCTGCCAAATTCGAGGGCGCAGGCCACCAGGTCGCGCCCCGGCAGGCGCCGCTCGATCGCTTCCAGCGCGGTGCCCGGCAGTTCGGTCGCCACCGAATTGCCCAGTGTGGGGCAGGCGAAGTCGTCGCCGAACGCGGCCTGGACGTTGCGGTAGGCGCTTCCCTTGGGATCGTGCATCACGATCCGCTCGCCGTGACCGTAGGGCCCTAGCCCGGTATGCAAGTCGACCACCGCCACCCTTCGGGCCTTCGCCAACGCCCCGTCGATCGCGGTTTCCAGCGTGCGTCTGGACCACACCGGGGCGGTGCCGCCGTAGAAGATGCCGTCGGGATGCTGGTACTGCCCGCCGGAGATCGCCTTCTGCAGGACGTGCGTGCCGTGCGCCTCCATAAAGCGTTCCATCGCCGCGTCGCCGCGCTGGATCGTTTCCTCGGTCCAGTCGCGCGGGCAGATCTCGGGGAACAGTTCCTCATATCCCGGATTCTTGGGGTGCGGCTGATCGTGGTCGACGAAGTTGCGGTTCAGGTCGACGTTGCCCTCGGTCACCCGCCGGGTCCAGGCATAGCCGTAAGGGTTGAGGGCATGGATCTGCAGTAGCGCCACGTCCTCCGGCAGCTTGCCAGTCTGCAGCCAGGCTAGCTGCGCAGCGGTGCCGGGGTAACCTTCCGTGCCGTGGGTGCCGGAGATCGTTACCAGCACCCGGTCGGCCTCGCGCGGGCCATGCCAGGCGAGATCGGTGAACACCGGGTTGCCGTCGGGGGCGTTGACCGGGTTCATCACCTCTTCCAGCGTGCCGTTGTGGTCGCGGCTAGCACGCAGAAAACGGCTGCGCGCGTCGCGGTAATCGTGCGGGAAGACCTGCTCCGGGGTGGGATCGCGATCGCTCATGGTGCTGGTGGACTCACCCTGACTGGTTGAAGACGGGCAAGGGTTGTGGCCGGTCCGGCGGCTCGATCGTCGTTTTCCGGCTGGTCAGCGCCCGTCGGCGCGCCATAATCGAAAACTATGCGACGGCTCTCAACACCTGCCTTGATCTTGTCACTTCTGGCCGTGGCGCTGTTGGCCGTGATGCCGGCCCGGTCGGATCAGGACGACCCGCGCCTGGACCGGCTGTTCGACCGGCTGGAAAGCGCAACCAGCCGGGGGCAGGCGCAGGTGCTCGCTTCACGCATCTGGTCGATCTGGTTCCAGCATCCCAATGGCTATATCGAGGCGCTGCTGCGCCAGGGCCGGGAAGCGCTGCAGGATGACGACCTGGCGGGCGCCTACATCGCCTTCGACGATGTCGTGCGCAAAGCCCCCGACTTCGCGGAGGCGTGGAACGCCCGGGCCACCGTGAACTACCAGATGGGCAACTACGAACGGTCGCTGGCCGACATCCGCCGGACCCTGACGCTGGAGCCGCGCCACTTCGGCGCGCTGTCCGGGCGCGGGCTGTGCTACCTCGCCCTCGACCGGCCGGAACAGGCATTGACGGCGTTCGAGGCGTCGCTTGCAATCCATCCCTACCAGCCGGGCGTGAAAGCTCAGGTCCGTCAGCTCCAGGCCGAACTCGACGCTCGTGATCTCTAGGCGCGGGAGCTGCCCACGCCCGCATGCCACCCATGCACGCGCTGGTTAGCCGCAGTCGTGTAGGGACGTTAGCTTACCTGCAGAGCTAGCTGGACTTCTGCGCCCCTTGATGGCGTTCGTTTGGCCGGCTGAACGGCCATCCAGCGTGCCGGCAACACGACCAAGAGTACTAAGACCAGATGCGCGACGAGAAACTGATCGGTGGCGCGTACGCCGTCGCGGCGTTCGGCAGTTGGGGCGTGTTGCCCCTGTACTTCCACGTGCTCAGGCACGTGCCCGCGTTGGAGATTCTCTCGCACCGGATCGTCTGGTCGGTGGTCCTGCTTGCCGGTCTGTTGACGGTCCTGCGTCGGTGGCAGGGCGTTCGCGCGGCTCTGGCGGACCCGCGCACGCGGCTGATGCTGATGGGCTCGACGCTCTTTATCTGCGTCAACTGGCTGACCTTCATCTGGGCCGTTTCGGCCGAGCGGGTGATGGAAATCTCGCTCGGCTACTACATCAACCCGTTGGTCAACGTCGTGCTCGGCGTCCTGGTCCTGCGCGAGCGGTTGAGCCCGGCGCAGGGGGTGGCGGTCGCGCTGGCGACGATCGGGGTCGCCAACCTGGCGTTCCAGACGACAGGGCTGCCGTGGCCGTCGCTGGTGGTGGCGCTGTCGTTCGGCTTCTACGGCCTGATCCGCAAGACCACCAACGTGGAGTCGATCGAGGGGTTGTTCCTGGAAACGCTGTTCATGGGGCCGTTTGCGCTCGCCTTCCTGCTGTGGATCGGGGCGATCGGTACAGGCAGCTTCACCGCAGCCGGCCCGGGACAGGCGCTGCTGTTGGTGGCGGCCGGGCTGGTCACCTCGCTGCCGCTGATCTGGTTCACCAGCGGCGCGCGGCGGATCAGCTACATCGCCGTCGGCTTCTTCCAGTATCTGGCCCCGACGGGACACTTCTTGCTGGCGGTGTTCGCGTTCGGTGAGCCGTTCTCGGTCGATCACGCCGTGACCTTTGCTTTCATCTGGACGGCGCTGGCGATTTTCTCCGCCGATCGCTGGCGTCAGGCAACGCGCGCGCGGCGGGAACGGCGTGCCGGGGCAGCGGCCGAATGACCACATTGCGTACGCGGTTTGGATGTGGTCTAGGCTCGGTCGCATGAGCCAGTTCGCCTCGACCCAGCCTGCCAATGCCGCCGCGGCGCCAGCGGTGTCCCGCCTGCGTGCCTGGATGATGGCCGCACGCCCCCAGACACTGCCCGCCGGTGCCTCGCCGGTGATCGTCGGCACGGGGGCAGCCATCGGGGCTGGCGTGTTCCATCTTTGGGCCGCGCTGGCTGCTCTATTCGGCGCCCTGCTGATCCAGATCGGCACCAACTTCGCCAACGACTATTACGACGCGCTGAACGGTGCCGACACCGACGCGCGCACCGGCTTCACCCGCGTGACCTCGGTCGGTCTGATCGATGGGCGCACCGTCTACCGCGCGATGTGGCTGACGTTCGCGGGGGCCGTCGGGGTCGGCTGCTATCTGGTCTGGCTGGGCGGCTTGCCGATCGTTGCGCTCGGGCTGGTTTCGATCGCGGCCGGGATTGCCTACACCGGTGGGCCGGCCTACGGCTACAAGGGGTGGGGCGATCCGTTCGTGTTCGTTTTCTTTGGCCTGGTTGCGGTCAACGGGACCTATTACGTCCAGGCTGTGGCCGGCGGTGCACCGTTACCGCTCGGCATTCCGGACGGGACGCTTGGCTGGGATAGTCTGCTGGCCAGCCTGCCGCCGGCGGGGCTGACCACCTGCATGCTGGTGATCAACAACATCCGCGACGTCGATGGCGACCGCGCGGCGGGCAAGCGGACGCTGGTCGTCCGTTTCGGCCGGCCGGCAGCGCGCCTGGAACTCGTCGGCTTGCTGGTGCTGGCCTACGGCGTTCCGCTGGCGTTGGCCTTGGTGGAGAGCGCCTGGGCGCTGCTGCTGCCACTGCTGACCGTGCCGATTGCCGTGTCGGTCGTGCGCACGCTTTACATCGCTACCGACGGCCCGACACTTAACCGGACGCTTGCGCGTTCGGGCAAGCTGATGCTGGCGCACAGCCTCCTGTTCGCGGCCGGGCTGGCGGTCTCCTAGCGGGGCGCTTTCGGGGCCCGATCATCGGTCTGCGTGTTGGGCGGAACGAGTATCTCAGGCGGGGCTGTGGAAGCGCAGATCGACGCCAAGGTCCTTCAGCATGCCAGCGATGGGATCACGCTCCCGTTGGCGCAGGGCCCGGCTGATGCCGCCGGCCAGGGTGCTGGCGGCCCACGCAAGGTAGTCCTGGCCGGTCTCGCGTACCAGCAAGTTCAGGTTCGCCTTTGGCAGGGCGGGAAGCTGCGTTTCGTCGTGCCAGTGTCCAAGAGACGCGGTGAGCTGCGCGGACATGATGGTGATCCCGCCGTTTTTCAGCTCGCAGAACATCTCGTCGAGATTGTCGAATATCAGGTGACGCTCTACCCGGAAGGGGGCGCTTTGGACCGCGGCCATGGCCAGAGCCGAGTAGAGGCAGCCGCGGGGAAGGGAGACCAGGCGGATGTCGCCGCGCCTTGTCGACAAAGGGCTGCATCCTGCCCAGCCGAGGTCTAACCGCCAGGTGCGGGTGGCCTGCTGCAGCGGCTGCGTGGTGGCGGCGATCCCAAGGTCGATCTCGCCGGCCTCGAAGGCCTGCAGGACGTTGTGGGAGGTCATCGAGACGATTTCGATATCGCGTTCCGCCAAGGGATCGAGCCAGGTCTTACAGGTGAGCCAGAGGTCCTCTGGAATCCCGACCCGGAGCCGTTCATCAGGCATTTGGCGAAGGGCGTCGACGCGTTGCTCGAACGCATCCAGCAGGGCGTTGGCGGCCTGGACCAGCTGCTCCCCGCGGGCGGTGAAGTGCACCCCGCCGCGTCGGTGGTGCAGCACCTGAAATCCGACCGCGTCCTCGACCGCGTCGATCTGCTGGCTGATGGCCGGCTGCGTCCGTCCGATTTGCCGGGCGGTTTCGGACATGCTGCGGGTCCGATGCAGCGCCTCCAGCGTCAAGACATGACGGAACGACAGTTTTGCGAGATGGGACACGCTCTTGCCTCCGTCTGTATCAGTCTGGCCGCTTCCGGACGGCTACCAGGACCTTCAGGCCGATCGAGGCCATCAAGATCGCGACGCCCACGGTCTTGGACACCGTCATGGGCTCCCCCAAGAACAGACTGCCAAGAAAAATACCCATGATCGGGGTCATCAGGAAGAAGGACGCGGCCTGGTTCGCCGTCAAGACGCTCAGAAGGCGGAACCAGAGTGCTATCCCGAAAATCGACCCCAGAAACACGAGATAAAGCAGTTCCGGCAGCGCCCGGGCGATGGCCGTCCAGCCTGGTGGTGTCTCCAAAGCGAGCGACACAACCATCAGCACCAGCCCCGAGACCAGAAATTGGGGGCCGCAGATATCGAGGAAGTTGTGCGCGGTCACGATCCGCTTGACCAGCGTGTTGCCCAGCGCAAGCGCGGCCACGGCGACCAGGAGCACGATCGCCGCCGCTGCGTAGGACTCCGGGTCTAGGTGCTGGCTGCTGTGGCGATCCAGTACTGCGACGCCGACCCCGATCATCCCCATGACGACGGCGATCCCTTCGATCAGAGAAGCACGCTCCCGCAGGACCAGGAAGGCCGCCGGAATTGTCAGCAGCGGCAGCGAGGAGACGACGATGTTGACGACCGAGGTCGGGATGGCTGTCAGTGCCCAGTAAGCCGCGCCCAGGTAGACGGCCTGGGACAGCAGCCCGGCGATCAGGATCGTGCGCCGCGTTGCCGGAGAAGACTGACGCCAGAGCTGGATGGCGGCGGCGCCGCGCACTGCCAGCAGCAGTCCTCCAGAGACGCTCAAGCGGATCGCCGCCAGCATGATCGGGGGAATGTCGGGCAGGGCGAAGCGGGTCACCACGAAGGAGAGCGACCAGATCAGGGCGAACAGTGTGCCCCCGAGGGCCGCCCAGAGCCCGGTTGTGGTGGCCCTTGAGTACGTGTTGGGGAATGACCGCATGGAACGGGAAACCTCATCGGCTGCAAGCCGCGCGTGGAACGGCCCGGATGACAGCCGGTGAGGCTTCGAGGTGAGGGGCAGTACAAGCTTTCCGGCGCCAGCGTGACCCCGGCCATAAAGCGCGGCGGCTGCGTGTTCTGGGTTGTGCCGCGGTTATGGCCGGGCGGGTCGCCGAAGCGAAATTGATTTTCCTTATTCCGATCCGGCAGGACGCGTATGGATCGGTTGGGCCAGCGTGCTTATGCGTGGAAGTGCTGCATCACGGAATCGGCGATGCGGTCCTTGCCGACGACGCCGATGACATGGCGGGACTGTGCCTCTGTCCGGCCGTTCGGCATGACCAGGGCGTAGTGGCCATCCTGGTCGCTCATCCGCTGCAGGACGTCGTGCAGGATGTCGTCGCGCTCGGCCAGCACCCAGGCGCGGCTGGCCAGCTCGCCAAGGGTGGCGTCGGTCTGCACGCCCTCGCTGGAGCGCAGGACGCGGCTGACGCGGACCACCCCGACCGCTTCGTCACCGTCGGTGACCAGGATGAAGTGCTTGTCGGTGTCGAAGCCGAGCGTCTCCAGCGCGGTCTCCAACGTCATCTCCGCGGGCAGGACGGCGAAGGCATCGTCCATCACTTCGGCGGCGTGACGCACCAGGAACATGTTGGTGTGCCGCTGCTTGGGAATGTGCTTGCCGCGCCAGGCGAGCTTGATGGTGTAGATATTCTCCGGCGACAGCCACCGGCGCACGCCGATCGACAGGGCAACCGCGATCACCATCGGAACGATGATGTTGTAGTCGCGGGTCATCTCGAAAACCATGACGATCGCCGTCATCGCCGCGCCACTGGCGCCGCCGACCACGGCCGCCATGCCGACCATGGCGAATTCCACCGGGGAGGCATCGAATCCGGGCAGCCAGTTGAGCGCGATCGCCAGCGCCGCCCCCAGCGTCGTGCCCATGAACAGGGATGGCGAGAAGATTCCGCCGGAAGCGCCGGACCCGAGCGACAGCGTGGTCGCCGCCAGCTTGGCGACGAACAGGATCGCCATCAACTGGAAGGTCGCCAACTCGTTGTGCAGGACCGCGCTGATCGTGCCGTAGCCAGTGCCCTGGATGAAGTAGTGCCCGTAGCTCTGCGCCAGCAGGTACATCATCGTTCCGACGATCAGCATGCCGACGGCGTGGCGCAGATAGTGATTCTTGAAGTAGTGGTCGAATACGTCTTCAAGAGCGGAGAGCACGCGGATGAAGGCGAAGGACGCCAGCCCGCACAGCAGCCCTAGCAACGTGAAGCCGGCGAGATCGCTGAAATTGATGCCCTGGAAGGCCGCTTCCTGGGCGATTGGCACGATGAACGCGGGATCGATGCCGAAAAAGAGCCGCCCGATATAGGTCGCCGTGGCGGTTGCGATCACCACCGGCAGGAACGTCCGGCTGGAGACCTCCGGGAGCATCAGCTCGATCGCGAACATCACCCCGCCCAAGGGGGTGTTGAAGGTCGCCGCGATGCCGGCCCCGCCACCGGCGGCGATCAGGGTGATCCGCTGCCAAGTCGGCAGGCGCGTCAGTTGCCCCATCGTGGAGCCGAATGACGAGCCGATCTGGATGATCGGCCCTTCGCGCCCGACAGCGGCGCCGGAGCCGATCGACAGCGCCGAGGCGAGCGACTTCGCAATCGCAACGACCGGGCGGATCTGCCCCTCGCGGTGGTAGATCGCGTCCATCACCTCCGGGACACCATGGCCGCGTGCCTCCGGCGCGAAGGTCTGGGTCAGCCAGACCACGCCCAGACCGCCGATCACCGGAACCAGGATGACGAACGGCCCCCACGGGCCGAGCGGCATCAACGCTTCGGCGTCGTAGACCACATCCAGCTTACCGGCGAAGAAGAGGTTGTGCAGAACTGCGATCAACATTCGGAAGGCAAGCGCGCCGATCCCGGTCACGATCCCAACAAGGAACGCGAGGCCGGCGAGCGTAACCAGTCCGACTTGGCGACTTCCGTCTGTTTGTTCCGTCATGCTGTTCCGCAGCATAACTTTCTATCGGGCAATATTCCACCGGACGGAAAGGTGGGGTGCATGTAATGCATAGCTATCGAGCGGTATCAGTGTACCAGGAGCCGCAAGAGAACCTTGCAGTAACTTGGTGCTCCGGCGTGTCAGGGGGCTGGGCCCCTGACACTGTATGGTGATGAAGGCGTCGACTATCCGTTTAGGACGCGCTCATACGGTTGGCGGTACCTAAGCCTGATACCAGTGCCCCTGACCTCCACGTGGATAGACAAACCGCACCCTTACGGCGCCGTTAGCGCCCATCGACCAAGGCGATGCGCAGGACGTTGGTGGCGCCCGGGGTTCCGAACGGGACACCAGCAGTGACCACCAGCTTCTCGCTTTTCTTGGCGAACTGCTCGTCGAGGGCGATCTTGCAGGCCTTGTCGACCATTTCCTGGAAATTGGCGACGTCGGCGGTGTTCACCGTGTGCGCGCCCCACAGCAGGGTCAGGCGCCGGGCGGTGTCCAGCCGGGCGGTTAGCACCAGGATCGGCACGTGCGGTCGCTCGCGCGCCGCGCGCAGGGCGGTTGACCCGGAGGTGGTGTAGCTGACGATCGCCGCCGCACCGATGGTTGAAGCGACCTGCGCGGCCGCGGCCGAGATCGCATCGGGCGCAGTTGGCTCCGGCTGCGGATGCAGCGCCTCGACGATCGCGCGATAGAAGTTGTCCTTCTCCGTGCGCGCGATAATCCGGTCCATGAATTGCACGGCTTCGCGCGGATAGTGGCCGGCGGCCGTTTCGGCCGACAGCATCACGGCGTCCGCGCCATCGTACACGGCCGTCGCGACGTCGGAGGCTTCCGCCCGCGTCGGTGAGGGCGACTGGACCATCGAGTCGAGCATCTGGGTCGCCACGATCACCGGCTTGCCGGCCAGCCGACAGGCGCGGATGATATCCTTCTGGTGGCCAGGCACTTCCTCGGCGGCAACTTCGACGCCCAGATCGCCCCGGGCAACCATGATGGCATCCGCCAGCTCGACCAGTTGGTCCAGGCAGTCCAGCGCCGCCGGCTTCTCCACCTTGACCACGATTCCGGCCTTACCGCCGATCAGCTTGCGGGCCTCCGCGACGTCTTCCGGGCGCTGCACGAACGACAGCGCGACCCAGTCGACCCCCATCTCCAGACCGAAGCTGAGGTCCTCGCGATCCTTCTTGGTCAGCGGCGAGATTGGCATGACCACGCCGGGGACGTTCACGCCCTTGCGGTCGGACAACGGGCCGCCGGTCTCGACCTCGCACTCGGCGTAGTCGGAGCCGCATTCCTTGACGATCAGCCGCAACTTGCCATCGTCGAGCAGGATCGGGGTCTCCCGCTCCAACACCTCGAACACTTCGGGGTGGGGCAGCGGGGCGCGGCTGCTATCCCCCTCGGTCTCGTCCAGGTCGAGACGGAACCGTTCGCCGCGCGTTAGCTGTACCGTGCCATCTTTCAGCCGTCCGATGCGCAGCTTGGGGCCCTGCAGGTCCTGCAGGATTCCGATCGGGCGTCGATGCTCCTGCTCCAGCTCGCGGATCGTCGTATAGGTACGGCGATGATCGTCGTGACTGCCATGGGAGAAATTCAGGCGGAACACGTCCGCGCCCGCCTTGAACAGGTCATTCAGCACATCCCGGTCCCGGCTCGAGGGGCCCAGGGTGGCGACGATCTTAGCGTTTCTATTCCGTCGCATGACTCTCCACTATTCCGATGCCTGCGCCACCTTAAGCATTGCGTGCGGCAGGTCCAGGACAAAACCCGTTAATCAACGGTTGCAGGATTGTGAATAAAGCCCGGAGACTGGTTGCTTGTTACGCCAGACTTCCAGGCATGACAGTTTGGCCCAATCGTGGCGCGCTAGATGGGACCAGAAACCTCACGTCGCGGTGATCAGGATCGCGCGTAGGTCGTTCACGTTGGTGAGGGTTGGGCCCGTGATAACCAGATCGTCCAGCGCCTGAAAGAAGCCGTAGCCGTCGTTATCCGCCAGCAACGCCAGCGGGTCCAGGCCAGCCGCGCGGGCGCGGGCGAGACTGTCCGGCGTGACGAGCGCGCCGGCATTGTCTTCGCTGCCGTCGATCCCGTCGCTGTCGCCGGCGAGCGCCCAGATCCCGGGCGCACCGTTCAATGCGACCGCGAGCGCGAGCAGGAATTCCAGGTTGCGCCCGCCGCGCCCCTGGCCACGCACCGTCACCGTGGTCTCGCCGCCGGACAGCAGCACCGCCGGGGCAGGGGCAGGTTGACCGTGGTGCGCGACCTGCTGGGCGATACCGGCCATCACCTGGGCGACCTCGCGGGCTTCTCCCTCGATCGCGTCGCCCAGGATCACCGGCGTCACGCCAGCCGTGCGCGCGACCTCGGCCATCGCTTCAAGAGAGGCCTGCGGGCGGGCGATCAGGCGGTTGTCCACCCGCGTCAGTCGGGGGTCGCCCGGTTTCGGCGTTTCCTCGACCTCGGCGTCGAGGTGGCGACGGACCGATTCCGGCGGATCGATGGCGTACTTGGCCAGGATCGCACGGGCGTCGGCGAAGGTGGTTGGGTCCGCCACCGTTGGACCGGAAGCGATGGTCGCCGGATCGTCGCCGGGCACGTCGGAGATCAGCAGCGAGACGACTCGAGCCGGCGCCGCCGCAGCGGCGAGTCGACCGCCCTTGAGCGCGGAGAGATGCTTGCGCACGCAGTTCATCTCCGCGATGTCGGCACCACTTTTCAGCAGCGCCTTGCCGACCGCTTGCTTGTCTTCGAGCGACAGCCCCGGGGCGGGTTGGGCGAGCAGCGCCGACCCGCCGCCGGAGATCAGACAGATCAGCAGGTCCTGTTCTCCCAGCCCGCCGGCCAGCTCCAGGATCCGTTGCGCCGCCGCGCGTCCGGCCGCGTCGGGGACGGGATGGGCCGCCTCGATGCACTCGATATGGTTGAGCGCCACGGCGTGGTCGTAGCGTGTGACCACCAGCCCTTCGGGTGGCGGCGCGTCGGCCGGCCAGGAGTCTTCCAACGCGCGCGCCATCGATGCTGCGGCCTTGCCTGCGCCGACGACGACCGTGCGGCCATCGCTCGGCAACTCGGGGAGGTGGGCAGGTACCGCCTTGGCCGGATCCGCCGCGGCCAGGCCGGCATCGAACAGCCGGCGCAGCAGCTCTTGCGGGCTTTCGGGAACCAATGCGCTTTAGGCGCCGGAGCCGACCGCCTTGGGCGCATCGGCAAGGTTGGCTGGTGCGTCCACGGCGGTGTAGCTGCGCACGATGGCGTCCAGGTGCGTTTGCATCGCTTGGCCTGCCGCCTCGGGATCGCGGGCGCGGATCGCGTCGTAGATCTTCCGGTGATGGCTGAGCAGCATGCGATCGTCCTCGGGGCGGGCGATGAGTGTGTAGCGGTGATAGTCGAACATCTTTTCCAGGATGTCCTGCAGCGTACTCATCAGGTGCATGTAGACTGCGCTGCCGGTGGCCTTGGCGATCGCCATGTGAAAGGCGTAGTCGTCTTCGGCCTTGTGGTGGCCGCCACGCGCCGGATCTTCCATCGCCTGCAGCGCGTCGCCGATCGCCGCGATCTGCGCGCTGTCGGCTGCGCGCGCGGCGCGCCGGGCGGCCCAGACCTCGATGTTGGCACGGATTTCGGCCAGCTCGTGCAGATTCTTGGCGTCGGCGCGGACCAGTCGGAGCAGGCCGGAGTCGGTGTTGTTGGGCGCGGTTGTGATGCGCGTGCCGCCGCCCTGGACGGCCGAGACGAACCCTTGCGCCTTCAGCTCTTGCAGCGCGGCGCGGACGGAAACGCGCGAGACGTTCATCATTTCTGCGAGCTGGCGCTCGCCCGGCAGACGCTCACCCGGGGCCAGGGTGCCGGCGGCGATCATCTTCATGATTTCATGTGCCACGCGATCCGACACACGTTCGCGTTCGATCTCGCGGAACCTCGGGTCCTGTCTCATGCCGTCTCGATATCCTCTGGTTCGAAGCGCCTGCGTGCGCGAGCCCGCCAGTTTGGCCCCACAGCGCCGCGCGCTTGTATACAACTGTTGGAATACTGGTAGCACCAGCCTCCGGCATCGTCACGTCTGAAGAGGTACCATCCCGTTAAGATCGCAGTATTTTTAGGTCAATTTCCAAACTATCCACACGTATCGCGCGGTATCGTCGCTAGGTTATTCTCCAGTTTTTCGGTATGGAGAAGAAACTCTGGCGCGTTTACATATCACCGTGTGCGGCTGGCCGGTTCGGTGCGTCGCCGATGCGAATCAGGGCCCTGCAGCGTGATGCGTGCCCGCGACAAAGCAGGGCTTAGCCAGCCCCGCCATCGACCTGCACGTCCATCCTTTGCAAATTCTCACGGGCTGATTGGGCGAGACTGGAGTCGGGAGCCTGGCGGATCACCTCTAGCCAGCGCTGGCGGGCGGCCGCGGTATTGCCTTGCAGACGGGCGAGGGCGCCCAGTTCAAACAGAGCCTCGATATTGCCGGGATCCATCTCAAGGGCGCGTTCCAGATTTTCCCGTGCCATCGTCGGCGCGTCGACATAGCGGTAGGCGCTACCGCGGTAGACGTAGAGGTTCGGGCGTTGAGGCGCGTGTTCGATGGCCTGGTTGAGGTCGTCGATCGTCTCCCAGTAATGCCCGGCTTGAAAGCGGGCGTGCGCGCGGTCCAGCAGCAATTCGACGTCGTTCGGCCGGAGCTTCAAGGCTTGCGTCGCGGCGGCTTCCGCCCGCGCGGGCTGGTTTGCCAGCAGCCAGGCCCGGCTCGCCTGCGACAAGGCTGTAATCCGCGGCCCTTCGCCAATGTCGGCGGACATGGTGCGCGCCAGATCCTCCAGCATGCGCCCGGCCCGCCGATAGTCGCCGCGGGTCATATGGGCGACCGCCTCGCAATGGCGTGCGGGATCGCCGCCGCCAGTGTCCTGCCAGGTGCGGGCGCGTTCGATCGCCGTGTCAGGCTGGTTGCGTGCCATCTCCAGACAATCGGCGTAGCGCCGGGCTGCTTCGGCGCTCGAGTCCTTAGGGCTTGGATCGGCCGGCAGGTTGCGCGGCGTTTCGACGGAGTCGGTTGGCGGGCCAAAACTGAATCCGTCGTCGCCGCGTTGGGCAGCCGCCGGTAAGGTCGGCAGGATCAGCGCGAACGCGAGGGGGGCTAGGATCGGGGAGAGGCGGAAATGGGACATCTCAGGAAGGGCGTCTTGTCTCGCTAGCATGCGCGCCCTAACGTCGCTGCCGCCGAGCGCCGGTGCAAGAGGCTGCACTGCCTGAGTTAATTTGATGTTGAGGGGAGCCGTCGCATGGCCGATGGAACCGTGCCGCGCCTGTTCTGCTTCGGGCTGGGCTACAGCGCCAGCCATCTGGCGCGCCGCTTGCTGCACCGCGGCTGGCACGTCGCGGGGACAGTCCGCAGCGCCGAGAAGGCAGACCAACTGCGCGAGCAGGGGCTGGAGGTGCATCTCTTCGACCGTGACCATCCGCTGGCCGATCCGGCCGCGACGCTGGCCGGGACGACACACCTGTTGATCTCCGTCCCGCCGGACGGACAGGGCGCGGGCGACGCTGCCCTGGACCACCATGGCGCCGACCTCGCCGCGTGCGCCGATCAGCTACACTGGGCCGGTTACCTCTCGACCACGGGCGTCTACGGCAACCGCGATGGCGGCTGGGTCGACGAGAATTCGGAGCTGTGCCCGAGCAGCGCGCGCAGCGCCCGTCGGGTGCAAGCGGAGACGGCTTGGCGCCGGATGCACATCGACCACGGCGTGCCGATGCACACCTTCCGCCTAGCCGGCATCTACGGCCCCGGACGCGGGCCGTTCCGGTCGATCCGGGAAGGCAAGGCCAAGCGTATCGATCTGCCGGAGCAGAAGTTCGGGCGCATCCACGTCGAGGACATCGGCGATGTGCTGGAAGCCTCGATCGCCCGTCCCGATCCCGGGGCGATCTACAACGTTTCCGACGACGAGCCGGCCGCGCCCGCCGACGTCACACAGTTTGCCTGTGAGCTGTTGGGTGTCGAGCCGCCGCCGCTCGTGTCCTGGGAGGAAGCGGACATGAGCGCGATGGCGCGCACCTTCTGGCAGGACAACAAGCGGGTCGATAACAGCAAGGTGCATCGGGACCTTGGCGTGCAATTCCGCTATCCGACCTACCGCGAGGGGTTGCAGGCAGTGTTGCAGGCCGAGACGCAGACGCCAGTTGAAAGGCGTTCGTAGCCGGTGCTGCCGACGGTCGTGTAGGGGCGGCCCCTTCGCTTGAAACCCGGCTTAACGAGGACAGCCTGAGCGTCTATCAGCACGCCGCGAGTCCGTTTCGGCTATAAGGCTTTCCACGTGCCCTTCATCGTCGCTGGCATTTTCGCCGTCACTTACTTCGGCATGGCCCTGGGGCGCATTCCGGGGCTGCGGATCGACCGCACGGGCATCGCGGTGGTGGCGGCGGTGGCCGTGGTGGCAACGGGGGCCGTGTCCGAACGGCAGGCTTTGGCAGCGATCGATGGCGAAACGCTGATCGTATTGTTCGCCATGATGGTGGTTTCGGCCCAATTCGGCGCCGCGGGCGTGTACGACGATTGCGCGCGTCGGATCGTCGCCTTGGGCCGCACCCCGACGGTCTTGTTGGCAGGCGTGGTGAGTGTGGCCGGCGGCTTGTCGACCGTGCTCGCGAACGACGTCGTCGTGTTCGCGATGACGCCGGTCCTCTGCGCGGGACTTGGCGAACAAGGCCGCGATCCACGCCCGTTCCTGATTGCCTTGGCGGCGGCGAGTAATGCGGGGTCCGCCGCCACGCCGATCGGCAATCCGCAAAATATCCTGATCGGGCGCGCCGGCGATCTCGGCTTCCTCGAGTTCGTTCAGACCTGCGGGCCGCCGGCGTTGATCGCGCTGGTGATCGTATTCGTGATCGTTCGTCTCGTCTGGCATAAACACTTCACGGCGCCGCTGTCTCAGCCATTGGGGGCTCCCAGCGGCGAGCAGATTCCCTTGGACACCTGGCAGACGGGGAAGGGCTGTCTTGCCCTCGTGGCTGTCGTCGCGGTCTTCTTGATGCCGCTTGAAACCGGTTTTGGCATGCTGTGCGTGGCTGCCGTGTTGCTGCTCAGCCGACGGTTGGCCAGTCGCGATATGCTCTCGGCCGTCGACTGGCACCTCCTGCTACTGTTCGCCGGACTGTTCGTGGTGACGGCGGCAACGACGGCGACCGGCTTGAGCGCGCGCGCACTGGACACGCTGACCTATTTCGTTGACGACCCGACCGCCGTGCCGGTCCTGGCGCCGGTCCTGTTGCTGCTGTCCAATCTTGTGGGCAACGTGCCGACCGTGATTCTGCTGCTCGAGCTCCTGCCGGGACTGGGTACAGCCGATTTGCATGCCATTGCGGTGCTGTCGACGTTTGCCGGCAATTTGCTGTTGGTTGGCAGCCTTGCCAATCTGATCGTTGCCGAGCGCGCTGCCTGGTGCGGCGTGCATGTCGGATTTGCGAGTTTCGCCCGTAGTGGTGTTCCAATCGCGCTCTCGTCTATGGCGGTCGCCATTTTGTGGTTCGCATAAGCGAGCGAAGAGCGTGTTGTCTTTCCCTATTATCGGGACGTCAGCGTGGCGTACGGGGGGCTAGGCCATGTGTGCGGAGCTTGCGGTACAGCGTCGAGCGCGCCACGCCAAGCCGTTTGGCGGCCCACGTCAGGTTGCCATTCGTATCGGCCATGGCTTGTCGGATCGTCTCGCGTTCCGAAGCGTGTAGGTTGCCGCGCGCGCCAGCCGAGGGCTCGTCCGGCGCCAGTGGTCTGGCGCCGGCGTGGTCAGCCGTCTGGGGGGCCGTATGAAGGGACGTTTCCGCGCCCGTTCCGTTGGCTTCTCTGATTTCCTCGGGCAGGTCGTCTAGCGTGAGCCGGTCGAAGTCCCGCAGCAGCAGCATCGTCTCGACGACATTGCGCAGCTGCCGAACGTTGCCGGGCCAGTGATAGCGGGTCAGGGCATCCAGAGCATCGGGGTCGATGCGTACGTCTGATTCGCCGCGTCTTTGGCACGCCATGCGAATGAAATGCTGGGCGAGCAGGGCGGCATCATCGCCACGCTCGCGCAGGGGTGGGATACGCAGGCGCGCGACCGAAATCCGGTAGAACAGGTCGCTTCGAAAATGTCCCTGGTCGACGCGCTGTTCCAGGTCGCGGTTGGTCATTGAGATCAGACGCGCCGTTACCGCCACGGGGCGCGCGGCTCCCAGACGGTAGACCTGCCCGTCCTCGAGCACGCGCAGCAGCGTCGGCTGCAGGTCGAGCGGCATCTCCCCGATTTCGTCGAGACAGAAGGTGCCGCCGTCGGCATGTTCGATCTTGCCTTTGCGCCCCTTGTCCATGGCGCCGGTAAAGCTGCCCGGCTCGTAGCCGAACAACTCCGAGGCGATCAGATCGCGGGGTAGCGAGGCTGCGTTGACCGGAACGAAGGGGCCCGGGAAGGTGGGGGCGAAGTGCAGGGCGCGGGCGAACAACTCTTTGCCGACACCGGTTTCGCCCTCGATCAAGACAGGACCGTCTCCCGTGGCGATCTTGTGCGCGCGTTCGGCACAGCGCCGGATTTCAGCGCTGTCGCCAATGATGGCGTCGAAGCGGATCGGATCAGTATCGCTGTTCCGGCTTTTCGGGCGCGGATTGCCACGGCCCTTCAGTTTCAGGATGGCGCCGAGAGGCGCGCCATCCTGTTCGATCGGGTCGAGAGCCGCCCCGGCCAACGGTTCCGGCATCTGCTGTGCCCATCCATCCGGCGTGGTGCCGGTGAACTCCGCGATCTTCTGGTAGGGTTGCACGCTGCCGTCGGGATCGAGCAGCCGCTGGATGCGGTCGCTTGCGTAGATCAGTCGGCCCTGGCGGTCGATCAGCGCGACGTCCCCGGACAACTGGCGCCGGGCCCCGAGGTAGTGGCGCAGCAGGGCGGTATGTTCGTCGTTGAGCCGCTGGGCGAAGGCGTTTTCCACCCTCCGGGCCGCCGAGACGGCGAAGGCGAGCGCCTGGGGATGGAAGCTGGAGGTGGGGCCGGAAATATCGAGGACCCCGAGCATGGACCGGTCGAGGGGGTGCTGAATCGGGGCGGCGGCGCAGGTCCACTTCTTGATCTCCAGGCAGAAGTGTTCCGCCGAATGGATTTGCACAGGGCTCTGCTCGTGCAGGGCAGTTCCGATCGCGTTGGTGCCGATTTCCTTTTCCTGCCAGGTGCCCCCGGGCTGCAGATTGATGTCGTAGGCCAGTTCCATCGTGGCCAGGTCGCCGCGTGAATAGAGCACGAGGCCGTTGGCGTCGGTCAGCAGCATCATCGAGCCCGTGGCCGAGAGGAACTGCCCGGCTTCCTGCAGCAACGGGTCGACCACGTTTCTGTGAACTGGAAAGTGGGATTGCGCACGCGCCAACGCCTCGCTGCGCGCGGTTGGCGCGCGTCGGCGTTCGATATCGACCGTCTCGTGGCAACGCTGCCAAGACTGTTCCACGACCGACCGGACCGGGGTCGACCGCACGCGTCCGGTAACGAAGGCCTCCCAGGCCTCCATCACCCGCCGATCCTGAGTCATGAGCGCGGCCTCCCCAGGTCGCGACCGTTATGTATTTAAGAGTGAATCTACGAAATCGGTATGTGCTATGCAAATCCACTCTGCATGCAGATGTGTGTAGGCGGCTATGCGGACAAAATGGCGCCAAGTCGGCTGAGTGCGTTATCTCTCGCTGTCGCACCCTGAAGCGTTGCAAATCGAAACGTGTGGCAGACACAGTGTCTCATTTTGCAACGGATATTCGGCCAACGCACCTCAAGTGCACTGTCGCAAGTTTTTTTGCCGGGGAACGGCAAACGCGTGGCGATACGCAGCAGAGACGACGGCTGCCAGGGTCCAGAGCGGGCACGAAAGGTCTCTTGGCATGCGGCTTGCTGATTAGAAGCGCGACCGGCGGCCGAGACGCCGTTGGGCACAAAGCAAATAAAAGCAACGCATACCAAGCGGGAGGGCTCGCTCTTGAGCGTACAGAACATTCGAGACGTCCAGGTCCTTGGCATCGATGCCGGCGGGACCATGACGGACACCTTCTTTGTCGACCGCAACGGAGAGTTCGTGGTCGGCAAGGCACAAACCACTCCGAAGAATGAATCCCTCGGCCTGCTGGAATCCAGTCAGGACGCGCTTGCGCACTGGGACATGGATCTGAAGGAGGCGTTCCAGACCCTGCGCACGGGTGTCTACTCAGGTACGGCGATGCTCAACCGTGTCGTGCAGCGCCAGGGTCTGCGATGCGGCCTGATCGTCAATGCCGGTATGGAAGATTTTCACCGGATGGGCCGGGCGATCCAGAGCTATCTCGGCTATGCCTACGAGGACCGCATCCATCTGAACACGCACCGATACGATCCACCGCTCGTGCCGCGCGAGCGCACCCGGGGGGTGGTCGAGCGGATCGACATGATGGGCGAAGTTGTGATTCCGCTGCGCGAAGACAGCGCCCGCGCGGCCGCCCGCGATCTCATCAAGCAGGAGGTCGAGGGCATCGTGATCAGCCTGCTGCACTCCTACAAGAACCCGACGCACGAACGCCGCGTGCGGGACATCGTGGAGGAGGAGGTCGCCGCGGCCGGCGCGCAGATTCCGGTGTTCGCCTCCGCCGACTATTACCCGCTACGCAAGGAGACGCACCGGACCAACACCACGATCCTGGAGGCCTACGCTGCGGAGCCGTCCCGTCAGACGCTGGCGCAGATCACCGAGGCGTTCCAGGATCAGGGCGCCAAGTTCGATTTCCGGGTGATGGCGACCCACGGCGGCACGATCTCGCGCAAAGCTCAGGAACTTGCGCGTACCATCGTCTCCGGGCCGATCGGCGGCGTCATCGGTGCCAAGTATCTGGGCGAGACGCTTGGCTACAAGAACATCGTCTGCTCGGACATCGGCGGCACGTCTTTTGATCTGTCGCTGATCACGCAAGGCAATCTTGTCATCCGCAGCGATCCGGACATGGCCCGGTTGGTGCTGTCACTGCCGCTGGTGGCGCTGGACTCGGTCGGTGCGGGCGCAGGCAGCTATGTGCGCCTCGATCCCTACACCCACGCGATCCAACTCGGCCCCGAGAGTGCTGGCTATCGCGTTGGCGTCTGCTGGGCGGACAGCGGGATCGACACGGTTACGATCTCCGACTGCCACCTGGTTCTGGGCTACATCAACCCGGACAACTTCCTGGGCGGTCAGATCAAGCTCGACCGCGAGCGCGCGGTCGCAGCGATCCGCGAGCAGGTGGCCGACCCGCTCGGGCTGTCGGTCGAGGACGCGGCGGCCGGTGTGATCGAGCTGATGGATCAGGATCTGCGCGATCACATGAAGTCGATGATTTCCGCCAAGGGGTACAGCCCGGCGAGTTTCACCTGCTTCTCCTACGGCGGGGCCGGTCCGGTGCACTGTTACGGCTATACCGAAGGGCTCGGCTTCGAGGACGTGATCGTCCCCGCCTGGGCGGCCGGCTTCTCGGCGTTCGGGTGTGCCGCGGCGGATTTCGAATACCGCTACGACAAGAGCATGGACATCAACGTGCCCCCGGATGCGAGCCATGCCGAGAAGATCAAGGCGGCAGCCGATCTGCAGGCGGCTTGGGACGAGTTGAGCGAGAACGTCCTGCAGGAGTTCGAAGCCAACGGCTTCACGCGCAAGGACGTCACGCTGCAGCCGGCCTTCCGGATGCAATACCGAGGCCAGCTCAACGACCTCGAGATCGACTCTCCGATCGCGAAGGCCGAAGGGACGGACGGTTGGGACCAACTGGTCGACGGCTTCAACGACGCCTACGCCCAGGTCTATTCGGCCTCCGCCCGCTCGCAGGAACTCGGCTACTCGGTCACCTCGGCGATCATGCGCGGCAAGGTCGAGATCTCCAAGCCGAACATCCCGACCGAGGAGATCCAGGGCGAGACGCCGCCAAAAGAAGCTGAACTCGGCACCCGCAAGTTCTACCGCAAGGGCAAGTGGGTGGATGCCCGGCTGCTGCAGATGGAAACGCTGCTGCCGGGTAACAAGATCGTCGGGCCGGCGATCATCGAGTCCGATGCCACGACGTTCGTCGTGCCCGGCGGTTTCGAGACCAGGCTCGACGAGCACCGTCTGTTCCACCTGCGCGAACTCTAATCGGACGTCCGGGACAACGGACGCTCTCTTAAACAAACGCGTTCTCAATTTGGGGAGGACACGCGATGAAGGACGATGTGAAGTCCGCGCGCGGAATCGTGCGCGGCGGCGAGAAGCTGAAACAGCACCGCGATCGGATACTCGAGGCGACGCGCGAAAACGGTTGCTACGCGGGCTTGAGTTCCTGCGAGCTGCGCGAACGCAATCCGATCCATTACAACAAGCTGTTCTCGCGGCTGCGTGCCGGCGTCGTCGAAGCGCGTGAGACGGCTAAGAAGATCGCCGCCTCGCCGATCGTCGAGCAGGAGGGTGAGCTGTGCTTCACCCTCTACAACGCTGCCGGCGACTGCGTATTAACGTCCACCGGGATCATCATTCACGTCGGCACCATGGGTGCGGCGATCAAATACATGATCGAGAACGGCTGGGAAGAAAACCCAGGCGTCAATCCGGGCGACGTGTTCTGCAACAACGACTGTCTGATCGGCAACGTCCACCCTTGCGACATTCATACCATCGTGCCGATCTTCCACCAGGACGAGTTGATCGGATGGGTCGGCGGGGTCACGCACGTGATCGATACCGGCGCGGTCGGCCCCGGATCGATGACCACCGGCCAGGTGCAGCGCTTCGGCGACGGGTATCAGATCACCTGCCGCAAGATCGGCGAAAACGACGAGCTGTTCCGCGACTGGCAGCATGAGAGTCAGCGCATGGTCCGGACCACGCGCTATTGGATGCTGGACGAGCGGACCCGGCTGGCCGGCTGCCACATGATCCGGGATCTCGTGCACGACGTGATCGCGGAAGAAGGGATCGAGTCCTACTGGCAGTTCGCCTACGAGGCGATCGAGCACGGACGGATCGGGCTTCGCAACCGGGTTAAGGCGATGACGATTCCCGGCAAGTACCGGCAGGTCGGCTTCGTCGACGTCCCCTACAGCCATGAGGACGTCCGGGTTCCCTCCGACTTCGCCAAGGTCGACAGCATCATGCATACCCCCTCGGAGATCGAGATCCGGGCGGACGGCAGTTGGCGGCTCGATTTCGAGGGCAGCAGCCGCTGGGGCTGGCACACCTACAACGCGCACCAGGTGAGTTTCACGTCGGGCATCTGGGTGATGATGACCCAGACCTTGATCCCGACGGAGCTGATCAACGATGGGGCGGCGTACGGGACCGAGTTCCGGCTGCCCAAAGGCACCTGGATGAACCCGGACGACCGGCGTGTCGCGTTCGCTTACTCTTGGCATTTCCTGGTTTCTTCTTGGACCGCGCTGTGGCGGGGGCTCAGCCGGGCGTACTTCGGCCGCGGCTTCCTGGAGGAAGTCAACGCCGGCAACGCCAACACGTCGAACTGGCTGCAGGGCGGCGGCTTCAATCAGTACGACGAGATTCACGCCGTGAACTCGTTCGAGTCGGCTGCCGAAGGGGTCGGAGCGTCCGCTGTGAAGGATGGCATCGACCATGCGGCCGCGATCTGGAACCCCGAAGGCGACATGGGGGACATGGAGATTTGGGAACTCGCCGAGCCCCTGGTCTACCTCGGGCGCAACATCAAGGCGAACTCTGGCGGTTACGGGAAGTATCGGGGTGGCTGCGGCTTCGAGAGTCTGCGCATGGTCTGGAATGCCAAGGACTGGACCATGTTCTTCATGGGCAATGGTCACATTACCTCGGACTGGGGGCTGATGGGCGGTTATCCATCGGCCGCAGGTTACCGCTTCGCGGCCCACAAGACCGGCCTGAAGGAGCGGATTCAAAACGGAGATCCACTGCCGTTCGGCGGCGACGCCGATCCCAACGCGCGGCGCCTGGAGAGCCTTCTCGCGTCGACCGCGCAGATCAAGCGGGACAAGCAAGCGATCACCACCGAGGAGATGTTCGCGGACTATGACCTGTACCTGAACTACCTCCGGGGCGGACCGGGCTTCGGCGACCCGATCGAACGAGACCCCGAGAGTGTCGCGGCGGATCTGAACGGCGGCTACCTGCTGCCGCGCTTTGCCGAGCAGGCTTACGGGGTCGTCGTCGCGCAGGACGGCGATGGCAGTTGGTACGTCGATGCCAAGGCGACGGAGGCCCGGCGGGCAGAGATCCGCAAGGACCGGCTGGCCAAGGCGCAGCCGACCCGCGCATGGATCAAGCAGGAGCGCGAGCGCATCCTGCACAAGCAGGGGGCGGACGATACAGTGAAGCAGATGTTCGCCTCGTCCTTCCGTCTGGGTCCGCGATTCTACCAGGAATTCAAGACGTTCTGGGAACTGCCCGAGGATTGGCAGCTGGTCGAGGAAGAACTCGATCGTCCGAGTTACGGCGCGCACTACGCGATGGACATCTCGGAACTGCCAGACGTGCACCCGGTCCAGTTGGTCGAAGAGTAGGTCCTGGCGAAGGGGCCGGGACGGAAACCCAGTCCGCGGCCCCCGCCTGTCTTGTCATTCCTGAACAACGGATCGCGCTTACCGAAAGGACGATACGTCATGTCTTACAGCCGCAAGAAGATCGAGGAACTGATCGACGGCACGATCGACCCCGACACGCTGCACACCATGCTCTCGGCCCCGAAGGATCAGGACCGGTTCACGAAGTATCTTGAAATCCTGCAGGAACGGGTGCCGTGGGACGATCCGATTCTGCTGCCCTATGGCCCGCACCTCTACTGCGTGCAGAAGAAGGAGACCAAGCAGTGGGTCATTCGGTGCGGGTGCGGTCACGAGTTCTGTGACCAATCCGAGAACTGGAAACTGAGCGCCGTGGTCAATGTACGCGATACACCGGAGGAGATGGCGGAACTCTACCCGGATTTGATGGCGCCGACATCCAGTTGGCAGGTCATCCGCGAGTACTTCTGTCCGGAGTGCGGCACCCTGCACGATGTCGAGGCCCCGACACCCTGGTACCCCGTGATCAAGGATTTCGAACCCGACATCGAGGCTTTCTATCGGGACTGGCTGAAGTTGCAGGTGCCCGAGCGGGCGTAGGCGCTCTCGGGCGAGTTGGACGTCTTTTGGATTGAGGATACGCCACCCGCGACGCTGGATCATCGGCGTGGCGGGTGGCGCTTTTGTTCGTCGTTGCGCCGCATCCGCGTTGCACGGCACGTCGTTGCCCAGATCCCCGTGGACCGGATGCGCGCCGTTCGCTTGACCCGTCGGGCTTGCTAACGCCGCGTCGCGCGTATCGCCCCGGCCTGTCGGTCAAGGGTCCAGGCAGACGCATGGCCGCCATCGGGTTTTCCTGTTGCCTGGAAATGGTAAGCGTTGCTTATTATATGCTTGCGTTAGAGTCGAACGGAGCAGTGCATTGGGCTTCGCCAACCAACCGAATCAAAGTCTGGGGTTCCTGTTGCACGACGTGCAGCGGCTGTTGCGTCGTAACTTCGCCCGTCGCACCCAGCATCTCGGCCTGACCCAGGCGCAGTGGCAGACCTTGGCCTACCTAGCGCGCTGCGAGGGCATCAATCAGGCGAAGCTGGCGGAACTCTTGGATATCCAGCCCATCACCCTGACCCGGCAGATCGACCGGCTGGAAGCCTCAAACCTCGTGGAGCGGCAGCGGGATCCGGACGACCGCCGCGCCGTGCGGCTGTACCTGACCGAGGCGGCCACGCCGCTGCTTGAAAGCCTCTGGGCGTTTGCAGAGGAGACCCGGGAAGACGCGCTTGCCGGGGTTTCAGCGCAGACCCGCGAGACCTTGATCCAGACGCTGCAGGAGATGCGCCGCAATCTGAGCGACTGCGACGCCGAGGCACGGAGGCCATTCGTCGGCAAAGAGAAGAGTGAAACGTAAAACTAAATGACCCAGGACACGCAGCCCCAGACCGCCCCAGATACCGAACAAACCGGCCGGGACGGGGCCTCATCAAGTTCATCCGCCCGCAAGCGTCGGCGGCGTTGGGTGCGCCCGCTGCTCTTGCTCGCCGGACCGTTGGCCGTCCTGGTCGGCGGCATCGCCTGGTATTACACCGGCGGCCGCTACGAGAGTACCACCAACGCTTATGTGCATGCCGACATGGTCGCGATCAGTCCGGAGGTGAGCGGCCCGATCGCCGAGGTGAAGGTGGACGAGAACGAGGTGGTGCACAAAGGCGATGAGCTGTTCCGCATCGAGCAGCGGCCGTTCAAGCTTGCCGTTGCGCGCGCGGAAGCCGAGCTGCATTCGGTCCGCCAGGATATTCGCGCTCTAAAGGCGACCTATCAGGAGCAAAAGGAAAACCTGCAACTCGCCCGTATCCGGCGTGGGTTCGCCCAGCGCGATTTCGATCGCAAGAACAAGCTTAGCCGAACCAACGTCGTCTCCCAGGCCAAGCTGGACGAGGTGCAGAACGCGCTCGAGACCGCGCGGCAACAGGTGGCTGTTTCGAAGCAGGCCATGCAAGCCACGCGGGCTCAGCTGAGTGGCGACCCGGACTTGCCGGTTGATCAGATGCCGAAGGTCAAATCGGCACAGGCGGCGCTGGAGAAAGCGCAGCTCGACCTTGCGCATACCACCGTCCCCGCGCCGTTCGATGGCATTGCCAGCAACACGCCGGAGCCGGGCCAATACGTCGGGCCGTCGGCATCAGTGATGAGCGTGGTCGCGACCCGCGGCGTGTGGGTCGACGCCAACTTCAAGGAAACGGCGTTGACCCACGTGGCCCCGGGCCAGGCAGTGGACATCCGGGTCGACACCTACCCAGGCCGGGTCTGGCACGGCACGGTTGCCAGCATCGCACCCGCCACCGGGTCGGAGTTCTCGGTGCTTCCGGCCCAGAACGTGACCGGCAACTGGGTGAAGGTGGTGCAGCGGATTCCCGTGCGCATCGCGGTCGAGACCCCGCGGGATGCCCCGCAACTGCGCTCGGGCATGAGCACCGAAGTCGAGATCGACACCCGCCATCGTCGTGAGCTGCCCGCGTTCGCGCGTAAGGCGTTGGCGTGGCTGGGGACGTTCCCCGAGACCGCGATGGCGAAGACGCCGGACCAGGCATCTAAGGCAGCTGGGGGCAGCGCCGGGCAATGACCAGCGCCGTCGCGTCGGGCCGTGCCTCGGAAGGGGCGTCCTCCCGTGGCCTGACCACTGTATCGATCATGCTGGCGACGGTCATGCAGGCGTTGGACACGACCATCGCCAACGTCGCCTTGCCGCACATGCAAGGCAGCATGTCCGCGACGCAGGAACAGATTTCCTGGGTGCTGACGTCCTACATCGTCGCGGCGGCGATCATGACGCCGCCGACCGGGTATCTGGCGGCACGGTTCGGCCGCAAGCGGTTGTTCATGGTCTCGGTCGCCGGGTTCACCCTGGCATCGATGCTTTGCGGCGTGGCGACCTCGCTGCCGCAGATCGTGGCCTTCCGGCTGCTGCAGGGTGCCTTTGGGGCCGGCTTGGTCCCGCTGTCGCAGGCGGTGCTGCTCGACACCTATCCCCGGGAACAGCACGGCTCCGCCATGGCGATGTGGGGGATGGGCGTGATGCTGGGCCCGATCCTTGGGCCGACTTTGGGTGGCTATCTGACCGAATACTATAACTGGCGCTGGGTTTTCTTCATCAATGTGCCGGTTGGCGCATTGGCGCTGGCCGGGATCATGGCCTTCGTCTCCGAGACCAAGACGGAATCCGGGCGCGTCTTCGATTGGTTCGGCTTCACGCTGTTGAGCATTTCTATCGGCGCGTTGCAGATGCTGCTCGACCGTGGGCAGTCGCAGGATTGGTTCTCGTCGTACGAGATCATCATCGAGACCGCGCTGTGCGGCCTGTGCTTTTACATGTTCCTGGTGCACATGTTCACCGCGAAGCACCCTTTCCTGGAACCAGGCCTGTTCAAGGACCGGAACTTCGTCATCGGCCTGTGCTTCATCTTCATCGTCGGCATTATCCTGCTGGCGACGCTCGCGCTGTTGCCGCCGTTTCTTCAGAACCTGCTGGGGTATCCGGTCCTGACGGCCGGGCTTGTCCTGGCGCCGCGCGGGCTTGGCTCGATGGCGGCGATGCTTCTGGTCGGACGGCTGGTGAAGCATGTCGACATCCGCCTGATGATCTTGTTCGGCCTGAGCATGACGGCGCTGTCGCTCTTCCAGATGACGCAGTTCAACGCCGAGGTCAGCATGACCACGATCGTGCTCACCGGCGTGCTACAAGGGATCGGGCTGGGCTTCATCTTCGTGCCTTTGAGCACGATCACCTTCTCCACCCTGGATGTCCGGTACCGGACCGAGGGGACGGCGATGTTCAGCCTGATGCGCAACATCGGCTCAAGTATCGGCATCTCGGTGATGACGACGCTGCTAACCCAGAACACCCAGTTGCTGCACGCCGGGCTTGTCAGCTTTCTGACGCCCTTCCGCGCCCTCATGCAGCCGTCGATGCTGCCGGACATGTGGAACTGGCACACCACCGCCGGGGCGGCCGCCCTCAACAAGTTCGTGACGGAGCAGGCGAGTCTGATCGCCTACCTGGACGACTTCCGGGTGATGATGTGGACCGTGATCGTGGTGATGCCGCTGCTGTTGCTGATGGGCAGCCCGAAGCAACGCGCGGCGGCCAATAGCGTCGAAGGCCTGGAATAGGGGCTTTCGGGGCTACTTCGTCGTCAGCTTGAACTCGATCCGACGGTTCTTGCGCAGGGCGTCGGGACTGTCGTCCTTGGCGATCGGCTGATACTCGCCGAAGCCGGTGGCAGCCAAGCGGTCGGGTGGAATGCCCTGGCCGATCAGGAACTTGACGACCTCGGTCGCGCGGGCGGTGGAAAGCTCCCAGTTGGACGGGAAGCGGCCGGTCTGGATCGGGCGGTCGTCGGTGTGGCCGTCGACGCGCAGAATCCAGTCGATGTTGTCCGGGATCTCCTGGGTAATGTCGTTCAGCGTGTCGGCCAGCTGGCGAATCTGCTGCCGGCCGTCGGGGCCCAGCCGGGCGGAGCCGCTGTCGAACAGCACTTCCGACTGGAACACGAAGCGATCGCCCACCACCCGGATGTTCTCGTTGTCGCCGAGAACCTCGCGCAGCCGGCCGAAGAACTCGGAGCGGTAACGCGCCAGCTCCTGCACCTTGTTCGCCAGCGCTTCGTTCAGACGCTCGGACAAGTTGGCGATCCGGACATCCTTCGCTTCGTTCCGCGCTTCCTCGGCTTCCAGCGCGGCGTTCAGCCGGGCAACCTGGCGACGCAGGGAAGCGAGCTGACTGTTCAGCATGTCGAGACGCGCCTGCTGGTCCTGGCTCAGCGATTGGGCCTGCTGCAGCTGCTCGCGGGTCTGGGAGAGCTGGCTTTCCATCTCCTGGGCCGTGCTGCGTTGCTTTGCCAGTTCGTCTTGCAGACGGGAAATCTCGGTCTCCTGCGTCTGGGACGACCGTCGCGCGGCGGCAAGGCGGGCGAGCAACTGCTCGATGCGTTCCTGGCGCTCCTCCGCCGTCAGCTGCTGCTCTTCCAGGTTTTGCTGCAGGCTCTCGATCTGGTCCTGGCGCTTCTCGGCCTCCTGCTCAAGGGCGGCGAGGGTGTTTTCGAGCGTCGTGACCTCGTTGCGCAGCTCATCGCGCAGGCTGCGGAGGGTGGCGAGCTCGTTCAGCTGGGTCTGAATCTTGTCCTTGTCGGCGTCGATCGTTTGATAGGCCTGCTGGAGTTCCTGCTTCCGCTCCTCAGCGACCTGTTCGCTCTCTTGGAGTTGTTGTTGCAGTCGGTCGTTGCGGTCGGACAGGCTGGCGAGCTGCTGCTGCAGGTCCTCGCGCTTGGAGACGGAGCTTTGCAACTGTCCGGACAGCTGGGCGACGTTGAGGCGCAGATCGGCGTTGGCGTCACGCTCCAGGCTCAACAGCTCGGACAGTTCGTCGACCCGCTCCTGCAACTGCTGCAGCGCCTCGTCCCGGCCGGACAGGGCCGCTGACAGGAAGAACTGCGCGATCACGAAGACCATCAGGACGAACACGACGACCAGCAGCAGGCTGGCCAGACCATCGACGAAGCCGGGCCAGATGTTGACCGACCGCTGACTGCCGCCGGTGCGGTCCATGCGGTACATCGTCTAGCGCTCGCTGCCGTAGCCGCCGTAACCGCCGCCGCCGTAACCGCCCGATCCGTAGCCGCCTTGCGCGCCGCCGCTCTGGGGCTGATCGGTCTCCTCCGCGATCGCGGCGATCGTGCGCGCGAGCAGGCGGATCTCGTTGCGGATCTCCTTGATCACCTGATCGCGGCCCTGGCTCTGGTCGCTGAGCAGCCGCTCCAGACGAACGTCCAGGTTGCGGATATGGTCCTTGGTCGCGTCGTCCATGCCGCCGGCCGGCTGTTCGCTGTCGCCGGCATCCGCGATCCGGCCCAGGATCGGCTTGAGCTGCGACTGCGTCTCTGCAACCCGCATCAGTACCGATTGCTCGGTGCGCATCTGGTCGGTCAGGGTGGTCAGGCGCTCGGTCAGCTGCATCAGGTTGCGGTTGATCTGGGCGCGGTCTTCCTCACCCCCCGAGATCGTGCGCTGGAGCGTGTCTAGGCTATCCGCCGTCTGCTCCAACAGCGCCTGGATATAGGCGGGCACGCTTTCGCCCGCGCCGGCGCCTTCGCCCATGCCGCCACTGGACAGCTTGGTGATCGAGGACAGCCACTCCTCCAGCTCGTTCATGAAGCGGTTGTGCGCCTGACCCGCCTGCAGTTCGAGGAAGCCCAGCACCAGCGAGCCGGCGAGGCCGAACAGCGAGGAGGAGAAGGCCGTGCCCATGCCCTGTAAGGGCTGCTGTAAGGCCGTCTTCAGTTGCCCGAACAAGGCCGCCGGGTTCTGCCCCGAAGCACTCAGATCGCTGATCGCGCCCGCGACGGAGTTCACCGTCTCCAAAAGTCCCCAGAACGTGCCCAGCAGGCCCAGGAAGATCAGCAGGCCGATCAGGTAGCGGCTGATCTCGTGGCTTTCGTTGATCCGGCTGCTGATGCCGTCGAGCAGCGAGCGCATCGACAGGGTCGAGAGCGACATGCGCCCGCGCCGCTGCTCGCCCATCATGTTGGCAAGCGGGCTCAACAGACGGGGAGGACGTTCGTTCTGCAGCGAGCTGGGCAGGCCTTGCCCCTGGCTTTCGCTGCGGAAACGTTCGATCCACTCGACTTCCGGGCGCAGCAGCAGCACCTGGCGGAAGATGTAGATGATGCCGAGCAGCAGTACGCCCAGGATCAACCCATTGAACAGCGGGTTGCCCATGAACGCGGCCTTCAGCTGCGGCAGCAGCATGACGGCGGCCCCCACGACGATCGCGAGGAAGATCAGCATCCGGATCAGGAAACGGCGGGGTTGGCTCATCTCGGGCGCTTGTCTCCCTTGGCCCTGGACGGGGTGGGCTGCGTCGGTAGCACGCAGTTCACCACCGCGCGGCGCACACTCGCACGGAGTAGTGCCCTCATAACACACCCCGTGCGGTGTTTTGAGGGCGCGCCGGCGTCTTCAGGTTCACCGGTTGGGGGCTCACCGGTTGGCGGGCACGATGTCGACCCGACCCAGCGGTCCTTGCTGGGCCGTTGCGCCGAGCGCACGGACGTCCATGCGCGTGGACCGGATGCCCTGATCGATCAGATAGGTGCGCACGGCAAGCGCGCGCGACAACGACAGCCGGCGCGCCTGGCTGGCGGTATCTTCGGTCCCTTCTGCGAAGGCTTTCAGTTGGATGCGCTGTTGGGGATTGTCCGCCAGCATTGCGGCCAATTGGTCCAGCGACTGCTTGGCGCTGTCGCTCAGCGCGGCGGACTCGCCGTCGAATATCAACCGCGTCTGGTCTGGCAGGTCATTGGGCGGCAGGGCAGCCGTTTGGGGCGCGTCGGTGCCTTGGTCTTCGGTCGTTTCGGCAGGGGCGTCGCCGTCGCTCTCCGCTACGGTCGCCGGTTCGTTGTCGACCGCCTCGCGCTCGGGCGCAGGTGTGGCCTGGCTGCCGGCGTCGACCGACGTGATGCCGTCGGAGGACTGATCGCGCGATGGTGACGCTGTTTCCGAGGCGTCCTCGGGGGCTTGACGCGCTTGCTGGGTGGGTTGCGGCGCTTGCGGTTTCCGCGTCGGTCGCACGGTTTCGGGAGCGGTTGTGGACTCGGCGTCCCCGGTGGCGTTCTCGCTACGCGTGGGCATCTGCGGCTTGGTGCCTGGGGTAGCCGAGCGCCGCTGGGCGGGCTTGCGCGCGGGCGTTGGGTCGCGGGGTTGGGTGGTCTCCCGCGCCACGCGCCGCTCGGAGAGCGTTTCCGGGTCGATGACCAGTTCACTTCGCGGCGGGCGCTGGGGCGGATAGCGCAGGATCGTGCCGGTGGGCCCGCGGAAGGGCTCCCCGAACGTCACGGCTGGCTGGTTGCTGCTGGGAGCAGGTGTTGCCCGAGCGGCATTGCCAGTGGGCGACGGAGCCCTGTCGTTCGAGGTCCGGTCGCGCCCGACGCCGATCGCGTCCAGGTTGACGATCACGTTGTCGCGGCCTTGCACGCCGCGTGCGCCGGTATCGGAGTTGCTGCCGCCGCCGATATAGACGGTGCCGTCTTGCGCACCAGCCGGGGTGGCCGGGCTCAACGCCATGCACAGGACAAGCGCGCCAAGGCTCAGCCAGCGGGCATCAATCGATCGTGGGACGTATGCCAGGAGCATGCGGAATTCCCTCACAGAATCGCCGGGGATGAGCGTACGTCGCCCGGCCATATGGGACAACCGCTTTACGCCTGACGGGCTTGTTGGACCTTTTTCGGTACGTCGCTTGGCGGGGGCGTGCGGTTAGCTTTGGGCGCCCGGGCTGCCATTGGCGCTATCCGGGCTGGCCTTCTGAGCGGTCTTCGCTTGTTTCGCCGCTTTCTGCAGCAGGCGCTGGAAGGTGACTTCCAACGCCGCATTGGCGGCGATAATCGACGGGCTGTCTACGCGGATCGCCTTGCCCTCGATCTCACCGACGAATCCGCCGGCTTCGCGTACCAGGATGAGGCCGGCCGCCATGTCCCAGGGCGACAGTCCGCGCTCCCAGAAGCCCTCATAGCGTCCGGCGGCGACGTAGGCGAGGTCGAGCGCGGCCGAGCCGAACCGGCGGATGCCGGCGGTGTTCGCCATCACCGCGTCCAGTTCCGCCTGGAATTGCGGACGGTCGCCCTTGCCCTTGAACGGGGCGCCGGTGGCGATCAGGGCATTATCCAGCCGGTCGCGGGAGGAGACGCGGATGCGGCGGTCGTTCAGATAGGCGCCAACGCCCTTTTCCGCCCAGTACATCTCTTCCTTGATGGGATCGTAGACCACGCCTGCGATGACCTCGCCGCGCTGCTCCAGCGCGATCGAGATGGCGAAGTGGGGCAGGCCGTGCAGGAAGTTCGTCGTCCCGTCGAGCGGGTCGACGATGAACCGGCGGTGCTGGTCGTCACGGCTTTCCTGCTCAGCCGATTCCTCCATCAGCAGCCCGAATTCCGGGCGTGCCTTGGAGAGTTCCTGGCGCAGGGTCTTTTCCGCGCGGCGGTCGGCGGCGGAGACGAAATCGGCGGGCCCCTTCTTGGAAACCTGCAGGTTCTCGACCTCGCCGAAGTCGCGCTTCAGCGATTTCGCCGCTTTGTCGGCGGCGCGGATCATGATGTTCAAAACGGGCGAACGGGTGGCCATGCAGCTTCCGGCGGACTGTCGGATGTCAGGGACCGAACCGGTTGCGTCCGGGCACGCTTCACGTGCCGGCGCGGTTGGCTCGGGATGGGGCGGACGGCTATGGAAGGCGCGCGCGGGGGCGCTACTCCTTCACCTTCTCGACGTAGCTGCCGTCGGCGGTCTTCACGACCACCTTCTGGCCTTCCTCGATGTGCGGCGGGACGGAGACGCGCACGCCGTTTTCCAGATCCGCCGACTTGTAGGAAGCGCTGGCCGTTTGCCCCTTCACCACCGGTTCGGCGTAGGTGACCGTCAGCGTGACCGTCTCCGGCAGGCGGACCTCCAGGGGAGTCTCGCCGTAGAACTCGATCTCGACCTGCATGCCTTCGGTCAGGAAAGCCGCCGAATCACCGATCACATCGCGGGTAACGGTCATCTGCTCGAAGGTGTCCTGGTCCATGAAGGTGTACTCGTCACCATCGGCGAACAGGAACTGATAGGGAAGCTGCTCCAGGCGTACGCGCTCCAGCGTTTCGGCGGACCGCACGCGGTCGTTGGTCTTGTTGCCGTCGAACAGGTCGCGCAGTTCGAGCTGCATGTAAGCGCCGCCCTTGCCGGGTTTGACGTGCTCGGTCTTGAGCACGCGCCAGACGCGGCCCTTGTGCTCGATCACGTTGCCGACGCGGATTTCGTTGCCTTCGATCTTGGGCATCGGTGGTTCGTCTCGATCGTTTGTTCAGCTGGTTTCCATTTCGCCGGGCCGGCGCGCGCCTTGCCGCGTGAAACAAGCGGCCGCGCGCTGCCGGCTGGCGAGCGGGCGGGAACCTAGCAAGGCGTCCCCGGCAAGTAAACGTCGCGTCGCTGTCGCGGCGATCCGCAAGCTCAGCGCGCGGCGCGGGCGATCCGCGCGTTCGCTTCGGCCACGGCCGCGGCCGGCCCGTCTGGGTGCTGCCACACGGCCGCCGCCAGCGCGACGAAATCCGCCCCGGCACTGACCAGCGGCGTGACGTCGTCGAGCGTGATCGGCGGTCCGGCGCGCTCCGCCATGGCGACGCAGGGCAGTTCCATCACTGCCTGCCACCACGTGAAGTTGCCGGTGTGTTCGGCATCGTGCGCGGTCTCCGGTGGCCCCCGGTCGGGTTCCGGCGCGGTGAAGGCGACATAATCGGCGCCGGCTTCGCCCGCCATCATGGCCGCATGGCGGGAGGTGGCGCAGAACATCCCGACGATCCGATCCTCGCCCAGGCTCTTGCGCGCCGCCTTGACTTTGCCGCCAGGGCCAAGGTGCACACCGTCGGCATCCAGGCGCTTCACCGCAGATGGGTCGTCGGCCAGCAGGGCGGCGACGTCGCGTGCCTGCGCCGTTTCGATCAGGGAGGCGGGCGCCTCGGGCGGCAGCAGCACGGCGGCAACGTCGCCGCCGTCGAGCGCGGCCGCGAGCGTGTCTGCGGTCGTGCCGGCCGGCACGATCAGATACAGGCGGGCGAGGGGATCTTGCGGGTCATCGGTCATGGCCCGCGGGTGATAGCCAACCGGCCATCCGCGATCAACGCCCGTGCGCGACGGTGCTGCCTAGAAATGCGGCGACGGCGCTCTTGGGATCGGCCACGTCCAAGAGGTCGAGCGCGTCCGGCCGGTCGGTGCGGAAGGCGGCGCCGTGGGCTTGCGCCAGCGCGTGCAGCTTCTCCGCGACGGCTGTTTGGCCGGTGAAGATCACGCCGGCCACGCCGGCGCGGTAGGCTGCCAGCACGTCGCCCGGCCGTGGGCCGCAGTCCAGATAGGCGCTGGCAAGGGCGTGCTCGTACCCGGGGCGCGCCTGCTCCAGCAGCTGCACGAACCAGCCGGGCCCGGCATAGGCGGCGGCGCCCGGGGCAGACAGCAGTGTGACGGTCACGTCGGCTTCGGCCGCCGCGCGCAACGCCACTTCTGCGTGCGCCAGGCTGTGCACGGTGATGCAGGGAGTGGGCATGGGCCCGCGTGGGGCGTCGTCCGTCAATACGGCGGCCTGCTCAGGACGAAGGGGAGGTTTCTCAGAATAGAAACGTCATGTTGATCCAGCCCGCAAGGGCGGGGTCGAAACAGGCCTGACGGCTGGCCGCCCTCCAAACCCGTACGTCACACGAAAACGGCGGGATGCCGAAGGACACCCCGCCGTTTCAAGCCACATGTAGTGCTGAGTGCTTACGCGACCTGGCCGATCTTCACGGCCGCATCGGACATGCGGTTGGAGAAGCCCCACTCGTTGTCGTACCAGCTCATCACCCGCACGAACGTCTTGTCGATCACGTGCGTCTCGGCGATGTCGACGACGCTGGAATGACTGTTGTGGTTGAAGTCGGTGGAGACCAGCGGCTCGTCCGAAATGCCCAGGACCCCGCGCATGCGTTCCGACTTGGACGCGTCGATCAGGGCTTGCTTCACCGTGTCGGCGTCGGTGGCCTTGCTGGCGTCGAACTTGAAGTCGACCAGCGAGACGTTGATCGTCGGCACACGCACGGCCGCGCCGTCCAGCTTACCCGCCAACTCCGGCATCACCAGGCCGACCGCGCGGGCGGCGCCGGTCGAGGTCGGGATGATGTTGTTCGCCGCGGCGCGCGAGCGGCGCGGGTCCTTGTGCATCGTATCCACGATGCGCTGATCACCGGTGAAGGAGTGCACGGTGGTCATGTAGCCGCGCTCGATCCCGATGTTGTCCTGCATCACCTTGGCGACCGGGGCCAGGCAGTTGGTCGTGCAGGAGGCGCAGGAGATCACCTCGTAGCTGGGGTCGATCTGATCCTCGTTGACGCCGACCACCATGGTCATGTCCGCGCCCTTCGACGGCGCGGAGACCAGCACCTTCTTGGCACCGGCCGTCAGGTGGTTGGCGGCCTTCTCACGATCGGTAAAGACGCCGGAGCACTCCATCGCGACGTCGATGTTCATGTCGCCCCAGGGCAGCTTGGTCGGATCCTTCTCTTGGATCACGTCGATCGCCGGCCAGTCGCCGATCTTCAGCTTGCCGCCCTCGGCCTTGACCTCCGCCGGGAAGGTGCCGTGGGCGCTGTCGTGGCGCAGCAGGAAGGCGTTGGTTTCCAGGTCGGCCAGGTCGTTGATGGCAACGATCTGAATGTCCTTGCGCCCGGACTCGTAGGCGGCGCGGAGCACCATCCGCCCGATCCGCCCGAAGCCGTTGATGGCGACGCGTACTGCCATGGGTGTTCGTCCTTGGTCTTTGCGAAACGTGACTATTCGTGTGGTGCGGGGTGATCGTCATCGCACCCCGGTTAGGCGCGGGTCGTGACCAGCGTTGCGTCGGAGCATCCGCCGAAAAGCGGCGCCGCCGGCAACTGCAGGCCGACGGCGCCGTATTTAGGCGATTTCGGCGGGTTGACAACCGATCACCCGGCCGACTGCCGCGCGTTGAGTCTTAGGCGGCGTATTTGCCGCGCGCGGCCTGAGCGGTGGCAACGGCGCGGTCGAAGAACGCCTTGCGGGCGGTTTCGGCGTTGTCGTTGTCGCCACTCCAGGCGCGAAGGGCGGCGTCCTGCAGCGCCCGGCCGTAGGAGAAGGTGAGTGCCCACGGCGCCCCCACCTTAGGGGCGAGCTTGTTGATGGCGTTCAGGTTCTCGGTGGCCTGCTGGTCGCTCTGCCCGCCGGACAGGAAGGCAGCGCCCGGCACCGCGGCCGGCACGGTGCGCAGGAAGCACTCCAGCGTCTTCTGCGCGACCTCCTCGGGACCCGCCTGCTTCGAGGCTTCCTTGCCGCTCAGCACCATGTTCGGCTTCAACACCATGCCTTCGAGCAGGACGTTCTGCTCGGCCAGCTGGGTGAACACCTCGCGCAGCGCCGCTTCGGTCGCGCGGTAGTGCGCGTCGATGTCGTGGGTGCCGTCCATCAGGACTTCGGGTTCCACGATCGGGACGATGTTGTTTTCCTGTGCGAGCGCCGCATAGCGGGCCAGCGCGTGGGCGTTCGCCTTCAGGCACTGAGTGCTCGGTCGGTTGTCGCCAACATCGATCACCGCGCGCCACTTCGCGAAGCGGGCGCCCAGCTTGTAATACTCCTGGAAGCGCTCACGGAGACCATCCAGCCCCTCGGTGACTTTCTCTTCGCCGGACGGCGCAAGCGGCTTGGCGCCGGTATCGACCTTGATCCCCGGGATCATCCCGGCATCCTGAATCTTCTTGACCAGCGGCTGGCCGTCGGAGGCTTCCTGGCGGATGGTCTCGTCGTACAGGATCACGCCGGAGATATGTTCGGCCGCGTCCGGGGTGCAGAACAGAATTTCACGATAGTCGCGGCGCGTGCGCTCGGTCGACTCAATGTTGTAGTTACCGAAGCGCTTGGTGATCGTCCGCGTGCTTTCGTCGGCCGCCAGCAAGCCCTTGCCGTCGGCGACCATTTGTTTGGCGGTGGTGGTCAGTTGGTTGGCGTCCATGTCTCCCCTCCGTGCGCTGTTGGCATGCCGATCCTGATGTGATCCCCGTGACTCGGGCTGGTCCGGGGGCGGTTACCGGCCGCGATGCGCCGCGGTGTGGCTGGTGCCGTCGCGGCGTCTAAAGCCAGATGTCGTGGTGCCGACTGGCCAATGAAAGATGTTGTTCCAGCCAGTCCCCGAACGTTTCTCGTGAACGGGTCTTATAGCCAGTCTTTCACCGTCGACACCACGTCTTCCGGGGTGAGGCCGAAGTGCTTGTAGAGGTCGCCCGTCGGAGCGGATGCGCCGAAGCCCTTCATGCCAACGAACGCGCCGTCGAGCGTGGTCCAGCGTTCCCAGCCGAAGCCGCTTGCCGCCTCGATCGCCACCCGCAGGGCGCTGGTGCCGAGCACCTCGTCACGATAGTGCGCCGGCTGGTTCAGGAAGATGTCCCAACTCGGCATCGACACCACCGCCGCGGAGATGCCTTCCTCGGCCAGCATCTCGCGGGCCTGAACCGCGATCTGGACCTCCGAGCCGGAGGCGAGCAGCGTGACCTGGCGATGGCCCTGCGCGGGCACCAGAATGTAGGCGCCGTAGGCGGAGTAGTTCTCCTCCGCGCCCTCGTTGCGCAGGGTGGGCAGGCCCTGACGGCTGAGCGCCATCACGCTGGGCGTATCAGACGATTCCAAGGCGATTTGCCAGCACTCCGCGGTCTCGATCGCATCGGCCGGACGCAGCACTTGCAGTCGCGGCATCGCGCGCAGGCTGGCCAGTTGCTCGACCGGCTGGTGGGTCGGGCCATCCTCGCCCAAGCCGATCGAATCGTGCGTCATCACGTGGATGGTGCGCAGCTTGTTCATCGCCGCCAGGCGAAGCGATGGCCGGGCATAGTCGGAGAAGATCAGGAACGTACCGCCATAGGGGATCAGGCCGCCGTGCAGCGCCAGGCCGTTCATCGCCGCGGCCATGCCGTGCTCGCGCACGCCCCAGTGAACGTAATTGCCCCCGTAATCGCTGCGCGTCACGGCTTTATGGCTGCTGGTCTTGGTGTTGTTGGAGCCGCTCAGATCGGCGGAGCCGCCGATCAGCTCCGGGATCCGCTCGACCAGGGCCTCCAGCACGGTCTGTGAGGCCTTGCGGGTGGCGACCTTCGGCTTCTCTGCCAACAGCGTGCGCTTAACCTCGCTGATCGCGGTGCCGAGGTCTTCGGGCAGGCGCCCTTCGAGCCGGCGGTTGAATTCCGCGCGCATATCCGCATCAGCGCTATCGCGGCGCTTGTCCCAGGCCGTCGACAGCTCGCCGCCCTTGGCGCCGACCTGGCGCCAGGCGTTCAGGATAGTGTCCGGGATTTCGAAAGCTGGATGCGGCCAGCCCAGCTTCTCGCGCGCGCCCGCGATCTCGTCCTCGCCCAACGGCGCGCCGTGACTCTTCTCGCTGCCGGCAAGCTTGGGCGCGCCGTAGCCGATCGTGGTCTTGCAGGCGATCAGCGAGGGCTTGTCGCTTGCCCGGGCCTGTTCGATCGCCTGTGCGACCGCCTCGGGATCGTGGCCGTCGACGCTCAGGGTGTGCCAGCCGTACGCGTCGAAGCGCTTGATCTGGTCGACGCTGTCGGACAACTCGGTCGAGCCATCGATCGAGATGCCGTTGTCGTCGAACAGCACGACCAGCCGGCCGAGCCCTAGGTGGCCCGCGATCGAGGCGGCTTCGTGGCTGATGCCTTCCATCAGGTCGCCGTCGCTGGCGATCACGTAGGTCCAGTGATCGACCAGGTCGTCACCGAACCGCGCGCTCAGAATGCGCTCGGCCAGCGCCATGCCAACGGCGTTGCCGACTCCCTGGCCGAGCGGGCCGGTGGTCGTTTCGATCCCCCCGGCCTCGCCGTATTCCGGGTGGCCAGCGGTCTTGCTGCCCAGCTGACGGAAGTTCTTCAGCTGCTCCAGCGTCATCTCTTCGTAGCCGGTCAGGTACAGCAGGCTGTACAGCAGCATCGAGCCGTGCCCGGCAGACAGGATGAAGCGGTCGCGATCCGGCCAGTCGGGCCGCTTCGGATCGAATTTCAGAAAGCGGGTGAACAGCACGGTTGCCACGTCGGCCATACCCATGGGCATACCGGGGTGGCCCGACTGCGCCTTTTGTACCGCGTCCATCGCCAGTGCGCGGATCGCATTGGCCATGTCGTTGTGAGGGACCGTTTCAGCCGTTCCCGGCATGGAGGCGGTTGTTTGCGCAGTATCCATGAAACGTACGAGCCCAATTGTTGTGTGTTAGAAAGGTCTTAGCGGGCGCGACCGGCCGCTGCCGGATCGAACGGTCGGCCTTGCCCCACTACTCAGCTTGGAACATGCCGATGGGGGGCATGGGGGTCAACACGCGTACGCGCGGGCGTGTCCGCAAAAATATTTAATCGACCTTAAGTCTTTGCCTGAACTTTGAAGGCGCAATGGAAGCGAGAGCAAGCATGGGTGCGGCGTACGGTCGCAAGTTGTGAACGAATGGCGTTAATGTCACTAGTGACCCAGCTTCGAGGGAGCCGCTGATAAGAGTTTTTGTGACGTCATAGAACCTGGCTGCAGTGTTCAGGAACTTATCGCGATTGCGGTTCTTGGTCAGGAAAACTGCTACGGATGGGCGGAGTATTCGCGTATCAAGAGGTCGCTCATCCGTTGCCGTCGGTCGTGCGGAGTCCGGAGTTGACCGCACGCGCCGCCGCCACCTATCGTCAAGAAACGCGTCCGCATGACGCGCCGAATGGCAACCGCTACGGTCATGGCATGTCCCGTCTGGACGAAGCGCAACAACGCTTGAACGCCGCGCTGACGCGCTTGGAGCGCGTGGTGGATGCGAAGATCAAGGCTGCAGAGCAGGACGGGCCGGCGGGCGTCGATCCGCAGCAGTTGGATGCCCTGAAGGCAGAAAACGAACAGTTACGCCAAGCTAGCGCGGACGCGGGCGAGCGGCTCGATACCGCGATCCATCGGCTGGAAGGGGTTCTGGCCGAATAGGGCTTGGCCGAAGAGCGGTACGGGACGCACAGCGACCTGACGGCGACGATAAGAAAGGCAAACGGGCATGGGTCAGGTAGCGGTCGATATTAACGGGCGCCGGTTTCAGGTTGCCTGTGATGACGGTCAGGAAGACCATGTCCGCGAGTTGGGTGCTTACATCGACGGCAAGGTCAAGCAAGTCGTGAATCAGGTCGGGCAGGTGGGCGACCCGCGGCTGTTGTTGATGGCCAGTTTGCTTGTCACCGATGAGTTGTACGAACTGCGCCAGGGCGGAACGGGCCAGGGCGACGGGGCCGGCATGGTTGGTGGCGCCAGCGCGATCGAGGAGCGGGCGGCGCAGATGATCGAAGGTACCGCTGATCGTCTGCACGATATTGCCGCGCGCCTCGAAGCCTCCTAGGTTCCGGGATAGGGTGTGCTGCCCGGTGCGTTAGGTCACCAAGTCCCGGGGGCGATACTCTGCGAAACGGGAGCTGTCCCTGCCGGTGCCCCTCGGGCATCGGTAGCACGGCACCCACTTGGTCTATTCGGCCCGCAGGGAATGGAAACGGCCGACGGCCGGCGCGGCACACCCCCCCTTTGAAGACGGCTTTCCAGACTCTCCGGCGCCGGCGGCACAGACCAGCCGCCGAAGTCATGTTCGTCCGCACCCTCCGCTCGCGAGCGTTTTCCCATGACGATAACACGCGTGTCCTCCGACGGTTCCGGTGGCGGGGCCGCTCCCGATGGGCGCGATCAGGCCAAGCAACAGCTGCGCCGCGAAGCCAAGGCGCGTCGTGCCGCGGCGGCCCAAGACAATCCGCAGGCTGGGGAGGCGCTGGCGCGGGTGGTGCTCGAGACCGTGCCGTTCGCTCATGGGGATGCCGTCTCGGGGTTCTGGCCGCTGGGCGACGAGATCGATCTCCGTCCGCTGTTGGAAGCGCTGCACGAGCGGGGGCATCCGATCGGCCTGCCGACCATGACCGCAAAGGCCGAGCCCCTGACCTTCCGCGCCTGGCAACCGGGGGCAGAGTTGCAGGACGGCGGTTTCGGCACGCGCGTTCCGCCGGAAAGCGCGCCGGTGATCGTGCCGCGGGTGCTGCTGGTGCCGCTGCTGGCGTTCGACCGCGCCGGCTACCGTTTGGGCTATGGCGGCGGCTTCTACGACCGCACGCTGCAGCAGTTGCGTGCCGATCAGCCGGACACGCTCGCCGTCGGCGTCGCCTATCGGGCGCAGGAGGTCGACGTCGTGCCGCGCGACCGCTATGACCAGCGCCTGGACATGATGCTGACCGAACAGGGTCCCGTCGCCCTCGATCCGTCGGGCGGAGGAACTGCCTGATGCGCTTGTTGTTCGTGGGCGATGTGATGGGTCGGGCCGGCCGGAACGCCATCGCCGAGCATCTTCCCCGCCTGAAGCGCGCGTTGAAGCCCGACTTCGTTGCGGTGAACGGTGAAAACGCCGCCCACGGGGCCGGGATCACCGAGAAGATCTGCCAGGAGATCCTCGACTGCGGCGCCGACGTGGTCACCGGCGGCAACCATTCCTGGGACCAGAAGGAAGCGCTCAGCTACATCGAACGGGAGCCGCGCCTGCTGCGGCCGGCGAATTTCCCCGCCGGCACCCCAGGACGCGGGACGGGCGTGTTCGAGGGGCGGCGCGGCACCAAGGTTCTGGTGATGAATCTGATGGGCCGGCTGTTCATGGACCCCTTGGACGATCCCTTCGCGCTCGCCGATCGCGAGCTTACCAAGCACCGCCTGGGTCAGACGGTGCATGCCGCCATCGTCGATTTTCACGCCGAGGCGACCAGCGAAAAGATGGCGATGGGCCACTATCTGGACGGGCGGGTGTCGATGTGTGTCGGCACGCACACCCATGTGCCGACCAGCGACGTGATGATTCTGGATGGCGGCACCGCTTATCAGTCCGATGCCGGGATGACGGGCGACTACAACTCTGTAATCGGCATGACCAAGGAAGCGCCGGTTGCGCGCTTCACCAAGAAGCTGCCGACCGAACGTCTAGGGCCTGCGACGGGCGAAGCCACGCTGTGCGGTCTCTATATGGAGACCGATGGCCGTACCGGTTTGGCAACCCGGGTCGAGCCGGTGCGCGTTGGCGGTCGGCTGGCGGAGACGATTCCGGCGGTGTGATGTGGGGCGCGTGGGCTCCCGCGAGACGATGCGCTTTTAAGATGTCTGGTCCGCCAGGGCGCGGAAGCGGCGGACCTCGGTGTCGAGCAGCTCGGTGCGCTCGGTCGTCTCCGCGGCCGTTCGCGCGGCAGCCTCGTAGTTGACGGCTTCGAACAAGGCATCCAGGGCCGCGAGGGCACTGCTCTGTGCGAAAGCGGCCACGCTCTCGGCCGCGCGGGCACGCGTCTCGGCCCGGGCTTCCGGGTCGACCGGCAGTTCTTCGGCGAGCTCGGGGCGGGTCGGATCGGTGGCGGGCTGGGCCTGGGACATGGCGGTACCTTCCAAGCGTGATCTGGCCAAGAGGGCTGGTAGCGGCCTGTGGCGTGGGGTGTCCCGGTGATGCCCGGCTGCCCCGCACACGCGATATGCTAATCCAGCCGTCTTAAGGCACGGTTAACCGCTGTGGCGCGGAACGCGGTGTCGCTTACCGGCCGCGGCTGATCCTATGCATATTGTGCATGTAAAAATGCATTCAAGTAATGGTGCGCTCAACGCTTCCCGGCGGGTTTTCCCCGGATCGTTGGAGACCCATGGGGGTGCCCGGCCGCCGGGGGCTTCAGACGTGGAGTCAAAGCTGCTAGAAGCACACGCGCCGGCGGCCACGCTCGGGTCGCGACAGCTGGGCCAGAAAGCACGAGAGCGCCGGCGGGGATAGCGATTTTACCCTAGATATAGCTGTGCTATAAGCTTCAACCGCAGTATTTGGGAGCGCGGACGCGATGGCAGGCCATTCGCAGTTCAAAAACATCATGTACCGCAAGGGCGCGCAGGATAAGAAACGCGCCCGGCTGTTCACCAAGCTTGCCCGCGAGATCACCGTCTCCGCCAAGGAAGGCGGCGACGATCCGGATTCCAACCCGCGCCTGCGCTCGGCGATCGCCCAGGCACGGGCGAACAACATGCCGAACAACAACATCGAGCGGGCGCTGAAGAAGGCGACCGGCGAGGGCGCCAGCCAGAACTACGAAGAGGTCCGTTACGAGGGCTATGGTCCCGGCGGGGTGGCGATCGTGGTCGACACCCTGACCGACAACCGCAACCGGACCGCTTCGGAAGTGCGCAGCGCCTTCTCCAAGCTGGGTGGCAACCTGGGCGAGACCAACTCCGCTTCGGTGATGTTCGAGCGGGTCGGTCGGGTGATCTTCCCGGAGACGGTCGCCGACTTCGATACCGTGTTCGAAGTCGCTGCCGAGGCGGGCGCGGACGATGTGCAGCATCAGCCCGCGAACGAGGACGACGATGAGCCCGGCAGCTACGAGGTCATCTGCCAGGCGAACGATTTCTCCACCGTGCGTGACACCTTGACCGAACGGTTCGGCGATCCGAAGGAGGCGCGCCTGGGCTGGAAGCCGCACTCCACCCAGCCGGTCAGTGAGGAACAGGCGCAGACCCTGCTGAAGCTGCTCGATACGCTGGAGGATTACGACGACGTGCAGCAGGTGACCTCCAACCTGGAACTCGACGACGACGTCATGCAGCGGCTGTCGGCGTGACGCCAGCCGGCGCCGCTTGGCAAGTGGGGCGCGCATGCGTGTGATCGGCCTCGACCCCGGGCTGCGGCGCACCGGTTGGGGGGTGATCGACGCCGACGGCGCGCGCCTGTCGCACGTTGCCAACGGGATCGTGCAATCCACCGCCGAGCTCACCACCGCCGAGCGGCTGGTCGAGCTGCACGAGGGCATCAACGCCGTGTTGGCGGAATACCGGCCGGATCAAGCGGCGGTCGAGGAGACCCTGGTCAACAAGAACGCGCAGTCGACGCTCAAGCTTGGTGTCGCGCGCGGGGTCGCGCTGCTGGTGCCAGCCTTAGGCGGGCTGCCGGTCGTCGAGTATCTGCCGATGATCGTGAAGAAGGCCGTGGTCGGGACCGGTCATGCCGAGAAAGAGCAGGTCACGATGATGGTCGGCCGCCTGCTCCCCGGGGTCGAAATCCGCAACGCCGATAGCGCCGACGCACTGGCGGTGGCGATCTGCCATGCCCATCACGCCGGCAGCACCAGCCGTTGGGGCGGTGCGGCGTCCGGCGGAAGCGATACGCGCGCGCTGGCAATCTCGGCTTCCGGCAACGGGCAGGTCCCGGGTCAGGCCGCGGCTGACGAAACGCCGGCGCGCCAGCCTGCCGGCGGTCGGGCGGTACCCAGGAAAGGACGGCGACGGTGATCGGCAAGCTGCGTGGCATGGTCGACGAGGTCGATGACGATCATCTGATTTTGGACGTCGGCGGCGTCGGCTACCTCGTGCACGCCTCCAGCCGCACACTGGGGCGTCTACCCGGCCGCAGCGAGGCCGTCGCCCTGATGATCGAGACGGTGGTGCGCGAGGACGCGATCCTGCTCTACGGCTTCCATGAGACGGCCGAGCGCGATTGGTTCCGTTTGCTCAACACCGTGCAGGGCGTCGGCGCGCGCCATGCTCTTGCCATTCTTTCGGTGCTCCCTCCCGACCAGCTTGCCCAGGCCGTGGCCGCGCAGGACAAGCAGTCGGTGGCGCGCGCCAATGGCGTCGGCCCCAAGCTGGCCGGGCGGATCACCGCCGAACTGAAGGACAAGGCCGGGACGATCGCTCTTGGCCCCACGGCCAGCGGCGAATCGCCGGCCGCGGACACCGGGGGCGAGGGGCCGGCTGTGTCGAACTTGGGCGAGGTGAGTGAGGATGCCGTGAGCGCCTTGACCAATCTGGGCTACAGGCGCACTGAGGCGTTCACTGCGGTGGCCGCGGCAAGCCGTCGGCTGGGCCGGGACGCTGGCTTGCAGACCCTGATCACGGAAGGGCTTAAGGAGCTCTCCCAATGACCGACGACCAGCGGGTCGTCCAGAGCGAACGCACGGAAGAGGACACGGGCGAGGCGAACCTGCGCCCTGCGGGGCTGGACGAGTTCGTCGGCCAGCAGGAGCTGCGGTCCAACCTGTCGGTGTTCATCGAGGCGGCCCGTCGGCGCGGCGAGGCGCTGGATCATGTGCTGTTCTTCGGTCCGCCGGGCCTGGGCAAGACCACGCTGGCGCAGATCGTCGCGCGCGAGTTGGGGGTCGGCTTCCGCCACACCAGCGGCCCCGTGATCGCCAAGCCGGGCGATCTGGCCGCGATCCTGACCAATCTGCAGCCACGCGACGTCCTGTTCATCGACGAGATTCACCGCCTGACCCCGCAGGTCGAGGAGATCCTCTATCCAGCGATGGAAGATTTTCAGCTCGATCTGATCATCGGGGAGGGGCCGGCGGCGCGCTCGGTGCGGATCGACCTGCCGCCGTTCACGCTGGTTGGCGCGACCACGCGCTCGGGCCTGATCACCACGCCGCTGCGCGAGCGCTTCGGCATCCCGCTGCGTCTGCAGTTCTACCAGCCCGACGAGCTCAAGCTGATCGTCGCCCGCGGGGCGCGGGTGCTCGGCATCGAGATGAGCGCGGACGGCGCCATGGAGGTTGCCCGCCGGTCGCGTGGCACGCCGCGTGTCGCTGGCCGGCTGCTGCGCCGGGTCCGCGACTTCGCCGCCGTCGCCGACAACGCGCTGATCGACCAGGGCGTCGCCGACAACGCCCTGAAGCGCTTGCAGGTCGACGAACGCGGGCTGGACTCGATGGACCGCCGCTACCTGCGCTGTCTGGCGGAGAACTACGGTGGCGGGCCGGTCGGCGTGGAGACGCTGGCTGCCGCGCTCAGCGAGCAACGCGATGTGCCGGAGGAAGTCATCGAACCCTACCTGATCCAGCAGGGCCTGCTGCAGCGCACGCCGCGCGGTCGGATGCTGACCAGCCAGGGCTTTTCTTATCTGGGGTTGAAGCCGACCCCGCGCGTCGCGGCCCAGCTCGACATGCTGGGAGACGCAGGTGATCCGGACGCCGATCCGGCGGATGGCCCGGCAACTGGCGCGAGCGGAGGGGCGGCATGACCGAGCTGCCGCCGAGCGAGACCTTGCCGGCCGACCTGCCGCAGGAAGCCCGTGGCCTGTCCGGCCGCCTGGATCCGGAATCCGGCGTGCACCGGATGTGGATGCGGATCTATTACGAGGACACGGATGCCGCCGGCATCGTCTACTACGCCAACTATCTGCGGTATGCCGAGCGGGCGCGCACCGAGATGCTGCGCCTGGTTGGCATCGGCCAGCGCCGGCTGATGGAGGAACGCGGGCTCGCGTTCGCGGTCGCCGGCGCCGAGGTCGATTACCTCTCGCCCGCCCGGCTGGACGACGTGCTGGAGATCCGCTCCTTCTGTCGCAAGTTCGGCCGCGTGCAGCTGACCATCGAGCAGTGCCTAGTGCATGCCCTGGAGCGACGGGAGATCGCCCGGGCGCGGGTGCGCGTGGCCTGCCTGGATACCAACACCCGCCCGGCACGTCTGCCGGACGATGTCCTTCGGGCGCTCGACCCCTATAAGCAATTGCAGGAGCCAACCTGAACGATGGAGAACGATTCCCTCGCCGGCGCGGCAGGGCAGGCGGCGCACGACATCTCGCTGACAGGCCTGTTCTTCCAGGCTGACATCGTCGTCAAACTGGTGATGTTGCTTTTGATCGCGGCGTCGGTCTGGTCCTGGGCGATCATCTTCGACAAGGCGATGATGCTGCGTCGATTGAAGCGGGCGGCGAACCAGTTCGAGGAAGCCTTCTGGTCGGGCGGCTCGCTCGACGATCTGTACGACCGCATGTCCGAGCGCGCCAACGACCCGATGGCATCGATCTTTCTCGCCGCGATGCGGGAATGGCGGCGCTTCGCCAGTCGTGCCCAGTCCGAGATGACCGCCAGCGTCCAGGGTCTGCAGCAGCGCATCGAGAAGGTGATGGACATCACGCTCGGCCGGCAGATGGAGTCGATCGAGCGGCGCATGATCTTCCTGGCAAGCGTCGGGTCGGCCGCGCCGTTCGTCGGTCTGTTCGGGACGGTGTGGGGGATCATGAACTCCTTCACCTCGATCGCCGCGACCGAGAACACCTCGCTCGCCGTGGTCGCCCCCGGGATCGCGGAGGCGTTGTTCGCCACCGCGCTTGGCCTGGTCGCGGCGATTCCAGCGGTGATCGCCTATAACAAGCTATCGACCGATATCGCCCGCTACGCCGAGCGGCTGGAGAACTTTGCCGGCGAGTTTTCCGCGATCCTATCGCGCCAGGTCGAGGAGGTGCGCTAGCCATGGCGGGCGGTCTTCAGGGCGGTGGCGGCATCCGGCGGCGTCGGCGCGGCCACCGGCGTAGCTACACCCCGATGAGCGACATCAATGTCACGCCGTTCGTCGACGTGATGCTGGTCCTCTTGATCGTGTTCATGGTGACCGCCCCGCTGCTCACCGTCGGTGTCCCGGTCGACCTGCCGAAGAGTCAGGCGTCTCCGATCAACGAGAACACCGAGCCACTGGTGGTCACGGTCGACCGTAACGGGTCGATCTACATCCAGGAGACGGAGGTGCCGTTCGAGAACCTCGTGACCCGGTTGAACGCGATCACCGAACGCAAGCCCGACACCCGCATCTTCGTGCGCGGCGACAGGGAAATCGCCTATGGCCGTGTGATGCAGGTGATGGGCCGCCTCAATGGCGCGGGCTTCGAAAAGGTCGCGTTGATCACCGAACAGGACGAGCAGGGCTAGGCGATGCGTAAGGCGCTGCTGTTCTCGCTTGGGCTGCACGTCGGCTTGGTTGCCGCGTTGATCATTGGGATTCCGGACTTTGGCGAGGACCTGCAGGTGCGCGAGCCCGTGCCGGTCGATGTCGTGAGCGAGGAACAGTTCGCCCAGGCGGCGCCGGAGATCGAGCAGGAGCAGCCGCCCGCTGAGTCCAAGCCGGAACAGCCGCCCAAGCAAGCGGAGCAGGAAGCTCCGCCGCCCGCGCCCGCCCCGCCGGAACCGCAGAACGCCCAGCCGACCGCGCCCGAACCGGCGCCGGAGCCTCCCGCGCCCGAGCCACAGCAGCAGGCGCCGGCTGAGCCAGAACCGGCGCCCGAGCCGGAACCGGAATCGCCGCCTGAACCCGAGCCTCAGGCGGAACCGGCGCCGCAGCCACCGCAGAAGCCCGAGGTTGCGCCCAAGCCGGAGCAGAACGAGCCGGAGCCGGAAACGCAGACCGCCGAACAGCAGCCAGACGAGACGTCCGACCAGACGGCGGATGAAGCCACCCCCGCGCCGTCGCGCAAGCCGGAGCGCCAGGTGGCGGAGAAGCCTGAGCAACCGGAGCCCGAGCAACGCGAAGAGCCGGAACAGCAGGAGCCGCCGAAGCAGCAGAAGCGCGATCTGAACTCGATCCTCAAGGATGTCGAAAAGGACTTCGCCGGTTCCAAGGAGGCGCAGGACAACCCGGATCCGGACGCTCAGAACCAGACCAGCCAGGAAGGCGAGCAGACTCAGGATGCCCAGCAGGCCGTTCGCTCGCCCGAGGCGGATCAGATCGCCCAGCAGTTAACGGCCAGTCAGATCGACGCGATCCGTCAGCAGCTCGCTTCCTGCTGGAGTCCGCCCGTGGGCGCGCGCAATGCGGAGGATCTGCGCATTGAGGTCCGCGTGCGTCTGGACCGCGATGGCAGCGTGCGCAGCGCCGAGCTGGTCTCGCGCGAGCGGATGGGCGAGAACTTCTATCGCGCGGCGGCGGAAAGCGCGATGCGCGCGGTACGCATCTGTTCGCCGCTCAAGGGGCTGCCGCCGGAGAAGTACGACCAGTGGCAGACCCTGCTGCTCAACTTCGACCCGCAGGAGATGCTGGGCGGGTAGACGCAAGAGCGACCAAAACGGGTCCCCTGCGTATTGAGATCCGTTTGTCGCGCGGCTGCGGCACACAGCGGTCACTTGGCAGATGCCCGATTTTCGCCTTAGTGCGAGGCTATGGCGCCGTTACCATCGGGGCGCCCGGCCCGTGCGGGCGCGATTCGCGCGCCGGTCGGTGCGTGTCACCGCGTAGCTTCCTGAAGCGAGAGACGAGCCAAGCATGACCCTTCCCACCCGTCGGCGCTTTCTGACCGGAACGCTGTGCGCCGCTGGCGCGCTTGCTGCCGGCCCGACCGGCTTTGTGCGCGAAGCGCGTGCGGAGCTGGAGATCGACATCACGCGCGGCTACGTCGAGCCGCTGCCGATCGCGATCACCGATTTCTACGGCGAGACCCAGCAGACCCGGTCGGTCGGCCAGGACGTCGCCGGCGTGATCCGGGACAATTTGCGCCGGTCCGGCCTGTTCAAGCCGATCGAGCAGGGGGCCTTCATCCAGAGCCCGGAGGCCTTGCGGGGCGGGCCGCGGTTTCAGGACTGGCGGTTGATCGACGCCCAGGCGCTGGTCAGCGGGAAAGCCGAACAGCAGGCAGACGGTCGGCTGCGGGTGCAGTTCCGGCTGTGGGATGTCTTCGGCGAGAACCAGATGATCGGCAAGGCGTACTTCACCACACCGGGCAACTGGCGGCGGGTGGCGCACATCATCTCGGACGCGATCTATCAGCGCCTGACCGGTGAAGAGGGCTACTTCGACACCCGCATCGTCTACGTCTCGGAAAGCGGCCGGCAGGACAAACGGACGAAACGCCTGGCGATCATGGACCAGGACGGCGCCAACCACCGCTATCTGACTGATGGCTCCAGCCTGGTGCTGACCCCGCGCTTCTCGCCGACCCGCCAGGAGATCACCTACGTCTCCTATCAGGGGCACTCGCCCCGGATCTATCTGTTCAACCTGAACACCGGACAGCAGGAAGTGCTGGGCGAGTTCCCCGGCATGACCTTTGCTCCGCGCTTTGCGCCCGACGGCAACAGCGTGATCATCGCGCTCGACAACCAGGGCAACAGCGAAATCTACGTGATCGACCTGCGCACGCGCGAGCGCCGTCGTCTGACCAATTCGAGCGCGATCGACATCTCCGCCTCGTTCGCGCCGAGCGGCGAGCGCGTGGTGTTCAACTCCAACCGCGGCGGCAGCCTGCAGCTCTATACGATGGACGCCGATGGCTCGAACGTGCAGCGGATTTCGTTCGGCGACGGACGCTACTCGACCCCGGTGTGGTCGCCGCGCGGCGACATGATCGCCTTCACCCGACAGCACCAGGGCACGTTCTATATCGGCGTGATGCGTCCCGACGGCAGCGGCGAGCGGATGCTGGCCGAAGGCTATCGTGTGGAGGGGCCGACCTGGGCGCCGAATGGCCGGGTGATCTGCTTCTTCCGGCGCACGCGCGCCGACGATCAGGGGCGTTATGCAAGCAAGCTCTACACGATCGACTTGACGGGATATAACGAGCGGGAAATTCCCACCCCCCAAGACGCTTCGGATCCGGCATGGTCGCCTGCGATTCCGTGAGATCGATCAAATTCGATTGAAAAGGAAGGCGCAGGTTAAACGCTCAAGTACTTTGACGCCGCAAGTCATGAATCTTGATCGGGAGAGAACCCGTTCGTATAGTCCGCGCAACTTCGACTTAACGGGGGCCGTGTCGTGTTTCGGCGCGATCGCCCCGTAGACGCCGATCCGACCAACACACCATCGACCCGGCCATTCCCTGGATGAGGTCCGGACGACATCGAGAGGATAGACGATGCGTTTAAAGTTGCTGACCCTGTTCGCCGCGGCGCTGTTGCTGACCGCCTGTGAAACCGGGCCCCAGAACCAGAGTGATATGGACGGTACCGGCTCGCAGACTGCCTCGCAGTCGACCGGCAGTGCCGACGATCTGGCCAGCGGCGGAGCTGGTGCCGACACGGGCAGTGTCAGCGGCGGGGAGATGGCCGGTCCGGAGCCGGGCACGCAGGAGCACCTGGTCGTCAACGTCGGCGACCGAGTCTTCTTCGGTTTCGACGCGTATCAGCTGTCGAGCGAGGCGCAGGCCACGGTCGAGAAGCTGGCCGCTTGGTTGAAGCAGTATCCGAACAAGCAGGTCATCGTCGAAGGGCACGCCGACGAGCGCGGTACGCGGGAATACAACCTCGCCTTGGGCGCCCGCCGCGCGAACGCGGTGCGCGACTACCTGATCGTGCTCGGCATCGATCCCAACCGGGTCCAGACGGTGTCGTTCGGCGAGGAGCGTCCGGCCGTTCAGGGCTCCAACGAGGACGCCTGGGCGCAGAACCGCCGCGCCGTCTTCGTGGTCGAGGGCACGCCCTCGTCCTAAGGACGCGCCCGATGCCCTCCTCTGCTAAGCGGTGGGCAACCGGATGAGATGGCGCCCGTTCGGTGTTACCGCCGGACGGGCGCTGTCGTGTGCGAACCACATTTGTGCCCGAATCGCGCGGCAGATATCCTGACGCCACACCTGTTTCTTTTTGCACCGCGACATCAGCGACGGAATTCCCATGACCGCTTTCCCGACTTCTCCGATCTGCTGCTCGAAGGCGCCGAGGCTTCTGCTCACCGCGCTCGTCACGGGCTTTCTGGTGTGGAGCGTGCCGGCACCGCAGGCGCACGCGCAGAGCGGCGTGGAACGCCTCACCAACAAGGTCGACCGGCTGCAGCGCGAGTTGAACGATTTGCAGCGGCAGGTCTACAGCGGCGAGGGTGGCGGCACTGCGCCGGCGGCAAGCAGCGCTCCGACATCGGGCAGCGGTGGCGGCATGACCCAGACCGCGGCCGCGCGCCTGCAGCAGAAGCTGAGTCAGCTGGAGCGGGCGGTGCAGGACCTCACCGGTCGTTTGGAGCGGGTACAGTACGATCTGCGTCAGCTCACCCAGCGGATGGATACCCGGGCGAAGGATGTCGATTACCGGCTGAGCCAGCTGGAGCAGGCGGCGGGCGTCTCTGCCACCGGGGGCGGCCAACAGACGGGGCAGGGCGCGCAGACCGGTCAGGGCCCAGGTCAAACCAGCCGGTCGGGCGGTGATCAGGGAGGTCGGCAGGCCCAGGACCTGCGGCCCGACCGCCAGGGCAATCAGCGCCAGGGAACGCAGCAGGGCCAGGCCAGCCAGCGCGCGCAGTCCGGACAAAACGGTCAGAACGGCCAAGGCCAAGGCGGGGATACGTTGGGCCAGGTATCCCAGCGCGCGGTCGACGAGCTGCGTCAGAACCGCGACAACCAGCAGACCGGGTCCGGCCAGCAGGGCCAGAGCCAACAAGCGGAGACTCAGGGCCGTGGTCAGGGGCAGCAAACGGCCGCCGCCGAGGTCGAACTGCCCGACGGCTCGCCACAGGAGCAGTACGACTACGCCTTCGGCCTGCTACGCCAAGCCGATTATGCCCAGGCCGAGCAGGCGCTCACCAAGTTCCTGAACCAACATCCCGAGCATACGCTGGCCGGCAACGCTCAGTATTGGCTGGGCGAGACTTTCTACGTCCGCGGCAACTACGAGCGTGCCGCCGTGACCTTCGCCGAGGGGTTCCAGACCTATCCCGACAGCCAGAAGGCGCCGGATAACCTGCTCAAGCTCGGTATGTCGCTCGCCCAGATCGACCGCACCGAGGATGCCTGCGGCATCTTCGCCGAGCTGCAATCCCGTTATCCCGATGCCAAGCAGAACATCCTCCAGCGCGCCCAACGCGAGCAAAGTCGCCTCAGCTGCGGCCAGGGGTGATCCCGACGTCGTCTGTGGTTCATAGAGCAGGCGTCGGAGAGGCGGCGCCACGCGCGGCCTGTGATGATCGGGCGTCTGACATGACCGACGGGGCGCCCGTCACGGCCGAGGAGGTCGCCGCCCGGATGGCGGCGTTCGATCCGTTCGAGCCGCGACCTGTTGTCGCGGTGGCGGTGTCGGGCGGACCGGACAGCCTGGCGCTGACGCTGTTGCTGGCCAATTGGGCGGCCGCGCGCGGGGGGCGTGTCCTCGGCATCACGGTCGATCACGGCCTGCGTCCGGAGGCTGCGGAGGAGGCGCGTTGGGTCGGCGAGGTGCTGGCCGCGCGCGGGATCGAGCACCGGGTCGTCGGCTGGCAGGGGGAACGGCCCGAACGGGTGCGCCAGCAGCACGCCCGGGAGGAACGCTACGACCGGCTGCGCGCCGTCTGTGCCCAGGAAGGCATCCTGCACCTCGCCCTCGGCCACCACCGTGCGGACCGGGCGGAGACGGTGCTGCTGCGCCTGAAGGGGCAGAGCCGGCTGGACGGTCTGGCCGGTATGGCGCATCAGCGCGAGATGCCGGAAGTGCGGCTGATCCGTCCGCTGATCGACCTGCCGAAAGGCCGCCTGATCGCCACGCTGCGCGACCGTGGGCTTGGCTGGGTGGACGATCCGAGCAACCGCAATCCCGATCATCTGCGCGTGCATATGCGCGCCTTGCTGCCGCATTTGGCCGAAGACGGGCTTACGGTGACGCATATCAATGCCTTGGCCGGGGCCCTCGGCACCGCCCGGCGGACGGTCGAGGCCGCGCAGGATGCGCTGCTCGCCCGCGCGGTAACGTTGCATCCGGCCGGTTTTGCCCGGCTGGATCCCGGCATGTTCCGCGACGCCCGGCCTGAAGTGGCCGATGGCGCGTTGGCGCGCGCTCTGCTGGCGGTTGGCGGGGCGATCTACCCGCCGCGCGGCGGCCGGCTGGAGCGTCTGGCCGGGGAGCTGCGGACAGGGCTGAGCGCGACGCGCACCCTCGGGGGCTGTCAGGTGATCCCGTGCAAGGCCGGGCTCCTCGTGGTGCGGGAGTGGGAGCGGGTCGCCGCGATGACCCTCCACCCCGGCGAGGCGGCGGTGGTCGATGGTCGGTTCGAGGTGACGCTGTCGCCAACGGCACCGGGCTCGGCGATCCTGCGCCCGCTCGGGCGGGCCGGCTGGGCGGGCCTGACCCAGAGGCAGCCGTCATTGAAAGCTCACGCGTTGCCGGGGCCGGTGCGTCCTGCACTGATGGGCGTTTTCGAGGCACAAGAATGTGCTGCAGATGGCGCCCGGGGACTGGTCGCGGTCCCGGAGTTGTCCCATCTTGAGTCAAATGGATGTGCGTGGCTCGCGGACTGGCGCTATGCGCCCCGCCGCGCGCTGACAGGCGCCGGCTTTACAGTTGTTCAAGACGAAGCGCACACTATGTCTTAAGGTGTTCGCACATGAGGCGCGCGGGCCGGCTGCCCGCCGCCGGAAATCGGATTTTGGGTCTGCGGCGCTTTGAATCGGCGATGGTGGCCGCACCCGGACGCGACGTTATCCGGTCTAACAGGCCCCGGCCGTAGGGCCCGCCGGCAGAGGTAGAGGAAACGATACCGTGAACTTCAGCCGCAACGCAGCACTCTGGATCATCATCGTGCTGCTGCTGTTCGCCCTGTTCAACCTGTTCCAGGGCAGCTCCCAGCGCGGGCCGGAACAGCAGATGGCCTTCTCCGATTTCATGGATCAGGTGGAAAGCGGCCAGGTGTCGCGCGTCACCATCCAGGGGCAGGAGGTCTCTGGCCAGTTCCGCGACGGCCGGCAGTTCCAGACTTACGCGCCGCAGGACCCGAATCTGGTCGAGCGGCTGCGCAACAACGGCGTGCGGATCTCCGCCCAGCCGGAGGAGGAGGTGAACCCCCTCCTGTCGATTCTGATCTCCTGGTTCCCGATGCTGCTGCTGATCGCCGTGTGGATCTTCTTCATGCGGCAGATGCAGGGCGGCGGCGGCAAGGCGATGGGCTTCGGCAAGTCCAAGGCCAAACTGCTGACCGAAAAGACCGGACGGGTAACGTTCGACGACGTCGCCGGCATCGACGAGGCCAAGCAGGAGCTGGAGGAGGTCGTCGACTTCCTGCGCGATCCGCAGAAGTTCCAGCGCCTGGGCGGCCGTATCCCCAAGGGTATGCTGCTGGTGGGCCCTCCGGGCACCGGTAAGACGCTGCTGGCCCGCGCGATCGCCGGCGAGGCCAACGTGCCGTTCTTCACCATCTCCGGTTCCGACTTCGTCGAGATGTTCGTCGGCGTGGGCGCCAGCCGGGTGCGCGACATGTTCGAGCAGGCCAAGAAGAACGCGCCCTGCATCGTCTTCATCGACGAGCTGGACGCGGTCGGCCGGCACCGCGGCGCCGGCCTCGGCGGCGGCAACGACGAGCGTGAGCAGACCCTGAACCAGCTGCTGGTCGAGATGGACGGCTTCGAGGCGAACGAGGGCGTGATCATGGTGGCCGCCACCAACCGCCCGGACGTGCTCGACCCGGCGCTGCTGCGCCCGGGTCGGTTCGACCGGCAGATCACCGTGCCCAACCCGGACGTGCTGGGGCGCGAGCGCATCCTGCGCGTGCACATGCGCAAGGTGCCGCTGGCCCCCGATGTCGATCCCAAGGTGATCGCGCGCGGCACGCCCGGCTTCTCCGGCGCGGACCTCGCCAACCTGGTCAACGAGGCGGCGCTGGTCGCCGCGCGCGCCAACAAGCGCGTGGTCACCATGAACGACTTCGAGCTCGCCAAGGACAAGGTCCTGATGGGCGCGGAGAAGCGCTCCATGGTGATGGACGAGAAGGAGAAGGAGCTGACCGCCTATCACGAGGCCGGCCACGCCCTGATCTCCCTGTTCGTCGACGGCAACGATCCGCTGCACAAGGTGACGATCATCCCGCGCGGCCAGGCGCTGGGTGTCACCATGTCGCTGCCGGAGAAGGACCGCTACGGCTACAAGAAGTCGGAAATCACCGCGCGGCTGGCGATGATGTTCGGCGGCCGGGTGGCCGAGGAGCTGATCTACGGTCAGGAGCACGTCACCACCGGCGCCGGCAACGACATCAAGCAGGCGACCGATCTGGCCCGCCGGATGATCACCGAGTGGGGCATGAGCGAGCGCCTGGGCCCGCTGCGCTACTCCGAGAACGAGCAGGACATCTTCCTGGGCCACCAGGTTGCCCAGCGCAAGAACCTGTCGGAGTACACCGCCCGCCTGATCGACGAGGAGATCCACCGCGTGATTGCCGAGGCGGAGTCCAAGGCCAAGGAAGTCCTGACCACCCACTTCGACGATCTGCACACCTTGGCGAAGGGCCTGCTGGAGTATGAGACCCTGTCGGCGAGCGAGGTGCAGAAGCTGCTGAACGGCGAGAACATCGACCGCTCCGATCCCGGTGGTGGCGAGAAGAGCCACTCCGGCCGGCGCGCGTCCGTGCCGAGCAGTGGCCGCAACAAGGGCGGCGCCACCGGCGGTCTGGAGCCGGAGCCGCAGGGCGGCTAGGTCTCATCACACAGAACCGTAACGACCACGGCCGCCGGGGCACGTTCTCGGCGGCCGTTTTCGTATGGGGATAGCTGCTCCTCGCCCAACACCGATACGGCCCGCTGACGCCTCAGCCACGTTGCGCGTGCCGGCACGGGTTTGTAGGGTCCGCGTCCCGGCGCGGGGCGATTGACTATCGAGTCGCCCGCGGTTCCCAAGAGCTGTCAGACGTAAAGGCGTAATCCGAGCACCATGGCCGATACCCAAGGCATCACCGGCGATCAGCTGAAGTCCTACATCGAGCGGATCGAGAAGCTGGAGGAGGAGAAGGCCAACTTGCAGGCCGACATCCGCGAGGTCTACTCCGAGGCCAAGTCCAACGGCTTCGACACCAAGGTGATGCGCCAGATCGTGCGCCTGCGCAAGATGGACCAGCAGGACCGCAGCGAGCAGGAAGAGCTGCTGCACATCTACAAAAGCGCGATCGGCATGGAGTAGCCACCCGCGCGGGTCTACTGCCCCAGCGCCAGCTTGATCGCGTAGCCGACGACGCCAAGTGCCGCGACGCTGGCGGCCCACAGGCCGGCGAACCAGGCGAGGCGTTTCCAAGTGCGGTCGGCGCCGGCGGTCGTGGGGTCGGCGCGGTCCTCGTGGACCACGCCGACTTTCGGGAATCTGGCGCGCGCCATCAGTGATAGCCCTCGTTTGGGTCGACCTTGCCGCGGAACACCCAGTAGACATAGGCGGTGTAGCCCAGGATCATCGGCAGCAGCACGGCCGTGCCGGCGAGCAGAAACCACAGGCTGCTGTCGGGCGCCGCGCCGTTCCAGATCGTGACCGAGTGCGGCACGATGTAGGGATAGAAGCTGATCCCGATGCCGATGTAGCAGAGCACGAACAGGCCGTTGGCGGCCAGGAAGGGCAGGGCGTCCGGCCCGCGCTGCAGGCCGCGCACCAGGGCGTAGGCGGCGCCCAGCACCAGTAGCGGCATCACCGCGCTCAGAACCAGGTTGGGCCAATCGAACCAGCGGGCGAGGTAGGCGTCGTTCAGGAACGGCGTCCACAGACTGACCGAGCCGATCGCCGCCAGCGTCAGCGCGCCGAATACCCAGGCGAGGCGCACGGCCTGCTGGCGCGGGTGGCCGTCGGTCTTCATCACCATCCAGGTCGCGCCCAACAGCGCGTCGCCGACCACCAGCGCACAGCCGGTCATCACGCTGAACACCGTCAGCCAGTCGAACCAGCCGCCGGCGTAGCTGCGGTTGGCGACCTCGATGCCCTGGACCAGCGCGCCCAGCGCCACCCCCTGGGCGAACGCCGCGAGGATCGAGCCGCCGGAAAAGGCCGCCGACCAGAAGTGCTTGTGCCGCTTGCTGCGCCAGCGGAACTCGAACGCCACCCCGCGGAACACCAGCGCCAGCAGCATCGCGATCAGCGGCGCGTAGAGCGCCGGCAGGATCGTCGCGTAGGCCAGCGGGAACACCGCGAACAGGCCGCCGCCGCCCAGGATCAGCCAGGTCTCGTTGCCGTCCCAGACCGGGGCGACCGAGTTCATCATGATGTCGCGGTCCTGCTCGCTCTTCACCAGCGGGTAGAGGATGCCGATGCCGAGGTCGAAGCCGTCGAGCAGGATGTAGGCCAGGACCGCCACCGCGATCAGCGCGGCCCAGATGGTTGCTGGATCGATCATGGCGGTGTGCCTCCTATTCCGCGGGGAAGACCTTGTCGGGCGCGACCGAGGCCGCGGGCGTCAGCCCGGCCGAGCGGGTCGGCCCCTCGGGGCGGTCGCTCTCGCCGGCCTCCGGCGGCTTCGCCATCAGGCGCAGGATGTAGACCGTGCCAGCGCCGAACAGCGTGAAGTAGACGAGGATGAAGGCGACCAGCGAGGTCGCGACCGCTGGTGCGCCGACGGCTGAGGCGGAGTCGGCCGTGGTCAGCAACCCGTAGACCGTATAGGGCTGCCGGCCGACCTCCGTGGTGACCCAGCCGGCGAGTACGGCGACGAAGCCTGAGGGCGCCATCGCCACGGCCGCGCGCTTCAGCCAGGTGTCGTCATAGAGTTGCCTGCGCCGACGCTGGATCAGGCTCCAGAGGCCGACACCGACCATCGCGAGGCCGAGGGCGACCATGATCCGGAACGACCAGAACACCCAGGCGGCCGGTGGACGCTGGTCTTCCGGGAAGGCGTCCAGACCCTTCACCGCGCCGTCCCAGTCGTGGGTCAGGATGAACGAGCCGAGGTTCGGGATGCCGATGGAATAGTGCAACTCACCGGCCTCGTCGTCGGGGATGCCGAACAGATAGAGCGGCGCGCCGTCCGTATGCGTCTCGTAGTGGCCTTCCATTGCCGCGATCTTGGCCGGTTGGTGCTCCAGCGTGTTCAGGCCGTGCAGGTCGCCGGCCACGATCTGCAGCGGCGCCACCAGGGCGGCCATCCACATCGCCATCGAGAACATGATCCGCGCGCCGCGGTCGCGGCTGTTTTTAAGCAGGTGCCAGGCGCCCACGCCGCCGACCACGAAGGCGGTCGTCAGGTAGGCGGCCAGCACCATATGCCCCAGCCGGTAGGGGAAGGAGGGATTGAACACGATCGCCCACCAGTCCTCCGGCACGAACTGTCCGGCGTCGTTGATCGCGAAGCCCGCCGGGGTCTGCATCCAGCTGTTCACGCTCAGGATCCAGAAGGCCGACGACAGCGTGCCGACCGCCACCATGGCGGTGGCGAACAGGTGCAGCTTCGGCCCCACCCGGTTGAAGCCGAACAGCATGATGCCGAGGAAACCGGCCTCCAGGAAGAAAGCGCTCAGCACCTCGTAGCCCATCAGCGGGCCCACGATCGGCCCGGCCTTGTCGGAAAAGACGCTCCAGTTCGTGCCGAACTGGTAGGACATCACGATGCCCGAGACGACGCCCATGCCGAACGCGACGGCAAAGATCTTCTTCCAGTAGGCGAACAGCGTCGCGTAGGCGTCGTCCTTGGTCCAGAACCACAGGCTCTCGAGCACCAGCAGGTAGCTCGCCAGCCCGATCGAGAAGGCCGGGAAGATGATGTGGAACGAGATGGTAAAGGCGAACTGGATACGCGCCAGATCGAGCGCGGAGAGCGCGTCGAGCATCGATGCCTCCGGAAAACCGGCGTTCGGGAAAGCTCTATACAGGATGAGACTTTAAGCGTGCATGTTCAGCTTTCAATGATTCTAAATTAGTCTGCGCGCATGTGACACACGTACGCGCGGACAGGCTGGTCGCCATCGTTGCACACGCCGATGTGGGACCCTACACATCTCAATATTATTTCATGCGCCCATGTGCGGGGAGCGGCAACGGTTGCGGCGCTCCTGCCCGGTTCAGCCGGCACCGGTATAATTTGTAGGGTCTTGAGAGCGCCCGACCGCGATCTGTGGCGTGGTGTATAAACGTGTATTTATAGACCGCTCAAGATAGTGCCGGGCTTGATTGCTGGATGTTTAGTCGAAACTTGGATTGTTCCAAGTTTTCCTCTCATGAATATCATTGTATTGTAAATTTATTATGCAATAAATAATGAAGTTAAATCCAATATAACGGTGGTAATAACCCAAGTAATTTACAGATTATTCATATTTTAGTGATATAAAGATAAATGCTGCCCATAGGCGGTAGAAGGTGTTTGCACGCCAAGGGCCATCGGACCCGTCCCATTCAGGTAGAGGTAGAGATGCAGAAGGGCCGCGTCATCCGTATCGGCTTGACGCTCGCCATTTTTGGCGTGGTGATCTGGACAGTGGCGCCCTACGTCACCAGCCGGGTCTCAACCTCCGCGGTCGTCAACGCGCCCCTGTCCCCGATCGTTGCACCCTTTAACGGCCGGGTCGCGGAGCCGTCGAAGCCCGTCGGCGCCCGGGTGCAACCGGATGAGCTGTTGTTTAAGGCCGTCTCGGAAAGCCCGGATCGGCGCTATCAAAGCGAACTTGAGGCACGCACCCAAACGCTGCAGCAGCGTCTCGCGGCGGTCGCCCGGCAGCGGACGCAGCTTGAGCAACTGGCCGAGGATCTGCACGCCCGCCAGAGCCGCTATCGCAGCCATGCGTTGAAACGTCTGCGCCACGAGATCGAGCAGACGCAAGCCGCGCTTGAAGGTGCGCGGGCCGAAGCCAAGGAGGCTGACGCGGCGCTTGCGCGCAGCCGCAACCTACAGGCCAAGGGGCTCACCCCCAATTCCGAGCACGATGAGCGCGTTACGGTCGCGCAGGTGGCCCGGGCCCGGGTGAACGAACTGCAGGCGCGGCTGGACGGCTTGACGTCGGAGGTGGTGGCGGCCCGGGAAGGTACCTTCGTCCGTGCCGGCGTGCACGACGTGCCCTATTCCCAGCAGCGCGCCGACGAGGTGGCCCTGCGCCTGAGCGAGCTTGCCCGCAGCGAAGCACGCTTGGCCGCGGAGTTGTCGGGAGCCCGCCACCAATTGGCCGAGGAGCGTGCCCGGCGTGACCGGACGGAGGCGTTCCGTCCCACCGCGCCGATGCGCGGCGTGGTCTGGAGTGCGAGCGGCGTGCGTGGAGACCCGATTTCGACCGGGCAGGTGGTTCTGCAGGTCGCTGACTGCGAACAGCGGTTCGTCGAAGTGGCCGTTAGCGAAGGCTATTTCGAAGCCATCCAGGCCGGCGACATCGCGCGTGTGCACCTCAAGGGCAGCGACCGCACCTTGCGCGCGCCCGTGATCGCGGTGCGCGGGGCCGGGGCTCGCAAGGAAGGGCCAAATCTGGCCGCCCGCGTGCCGCAGGTCGAACGTGGCCAGTTGCGCGTTCTGGTGTCGCTGGAAGGGGTCGGGCTGGATCGTTCGGCGAGTACCTTCTGCAACATCGGCCGCACGGCGGAAGTCTACTTTTCCCGAGATACGTCTGGGATGATCGGCACGGCGGCAACGGCCGTGCGCGGCTGGGCTATGGCGCTATGGCAGACGCTCGATAGCGGCGTTAGCGAAGCAGTTGGCGCGCGCGCCGGACCCGGAATCGCCGCGCCGCAGATGCCGGATCCCCCCGAGGCAGCCAGCCGCGGGAGACTGCCGGCATCGACGGCTGGCTTCCGGTCTTCTGAGCACCAAGGCAGCGAGTGAATGTGGCCGCAGCTCGACAGCCTGATCCCGCTCTTGCTCGTCATCGGTGTCTTTACAGGTCTTGCCCCGCTACTGGGGCGGCAGAACGCGGTGGGGCGCTGGCTGGTGGTCGGCTTCGTGACGATCGTCGTGCTACACTATATGGCTTGGCGGATACCGGTCACGTTGCTGCCGGCCAACGACCTCTCGACGCAGTCGCTCTGGGTCTGGTTCCTGTTCGCGATCGAGCTGCTGGCGCTGGGGGACGCGGCGATCCTGTTTGCGACCTTGCTGCGCCGGACCAACCGCAGCCCCGAGGCCGACCAACACGAAGCGCGTTTGCGCAGCCGGTCGCTCGCTGACCTGCCGACGGTGGACGTATTCATTGCCACCTATAACGAATCCATCGAGGTGCTTGAGAAGACGTTGGTCGGCGCGCTGTGTATCGACTGGCCGGGCACGCAGCTGAACGTCTATGTCCTGGACGATGGCAGCCGGCCCTGGCTGGCCGAACTGGCGGCGGCGAAAGGCGCGCGGTATCTCACCCGCGACGGCAACGCGCACGCCAAGGCCGGTAACATCAACGCCGCGATCCAGCGCACCGACGGCGACTTCTTCCTGATTCTCGATGCCGACTTCATCCCGCGTCGGGACATCCTGTACCGCATGATCGGCTTCTTCGAAGATCCGAAGGTCGCGATCGTCCAGGCCCCGCACAATTTCTTCAACCACGACCCGATGCAGGCGAACCTGGCGCTTCGGCGGACGTTGCCGGACGATCAGCGCCTGTTCTTTGACGAGATCATGGCCGGGCGCGATGGGTGGGACTGTGCTTTCTGCTGCGGCTCCAACTCGATCACGCGGCGTTCCGCCATCGCGGAGATCGGCAACCGCATGCCGACCGACTCGATCACCGAGGATATCCTGCTGACGCTTGCGCTGATGCGCCGGGGCTACATCACCCGCTACCTGAACGAGAAGCTGGCGATCGGCCTGGCGCCGGAATCGTTAGAGGCCTTCTTCGTCCAGCGCGCCCGCTGGGCGCGCGGTGGACTGCAACTGCTGTACCTGAAGAATGGGCCTTTTGGGTCGGGCTTGCCGCTGCGCGCGCGCTTTCTGTTCCTGCCCACGCACTGGCTGACCCAGTCGCTGGTGCAGGTCACCGGTATGGCGATCCCGGCGATCTATCTGCTGACCGGTTTGTTGCCGTTGATGAACGCAACCGTCGAGACGGTGTTCATCTATCAGCTACCCGCTTTGTTCGCGATCCTGATGGCGATGCGCTTTTTCGCGCCATCGGCCTATTTCCCGCTCGCCGCCACGGTACTGGGCGTGTTGCAGGCGTTTCGCCTGCTGCCGACGGTCCTGGTGACGATGATCAAGCCGTTCGGCCACGCCTTCAAGGTGACGCCCAAGGGTAAGGACGCCGGCGGCAAGCGCTATGACCCGGTCACGGTGCGTCTGTGCAGCCTGTTGATCGGTGCCACGGCGCTCGGCCTGTTGCTGAATGCCGACTTCAACACCCGGATCATCGACCGCAGCGCCCTGATCCCCTTGGTGGCGATCTGGAGCGCCTACAACATGCTGATCCTGATGCTGGTCGGGATCACCGCCTTTGCGGCGCCGGCACGGCGGGCGGAGGAGCGCTTCGAACTGGACGAGCCGGCCCGCCTGCGCGGCGCGTTTGGGCAGTTGGACGTCCGGCTTCTGGACCTCTCTCTTGGCGGTGCCCAGCTCGTGGCCGACGAAGCTCCACGGGTCCCCGTCCAGCGCGGCGACTGGATTTGGACTCAGATCGAGGGGGTGGGGGACTTGCCGGGCGAAGTGATGCGCGTCGGCCAGGACGGGCGGCGGTTCGGCGTGCGCTTCTACCTGCCTCAAGGCGGGGACCGCGACTTGTTGATCGCCAAGCTGTTCACCCAGGGGATGGACAACGCCACGCGTAACGACAACGGCTGGCAGGTCGCGCTGGGTATGCTGGCGCGTTTGTTCGCCCCCGATCACGCGCCGCATCCCGTGGCGGGCAACCCCCCGTCAGAGCCGCCGGATTTGGTGCTGGCGGAATTTCGACGCATGCGCCGCACCGGGACCGTGCGCGAGCTGGTCGCGGATCAGGACGACAGTCGGGTCGCGTAGCGCGTGGCCTGGTCGCTGGCGGATCGGTTTACAGGACGTCGTCCAACGCGCGCTCGATGTCCTGGGCGTCCTCGATCGCGTGCGCTTCGTGCTTGCCATCGATCGCGCGGACGTAGGTGCTTAGATCGTCGCCGTGGCCGATTTCCAGGAATTCGGTGACGCCGTGGTCTTTCATGTATTCCACGCTTTCGCGCCAGCGGATCGGCCGGGCGACCTGCTCGGCCAGTCGGGTGCGAATCTCGTCCGCGCTCTCCAGTGCATAGGCGGTCACGTTGGAAACCAGCGGCAGCTTTGGCGCGCGGACCTCCACCTCGGCGAGGGTCGCCTGCAGTTCGGCGACGGCCGGTTCCATCAGGCTGGAGTGTAGCGGCGGGATGCCATCCAACAGATGGGTCTCGCCCCCCTTCTTGGCTGCCAATTGCAGGAAAGCTTCAACCGCGGCGCGTTCGCCACTGACAGCGTGGCTGTCGGGGGCGTCGTCGCGTGCCAGCTCGCAGATCCCCTTGCCCTGCGTCGCGGCTTCGCGAGCGAGGCTCTCGACGGTCGCGAGATCGAGACCGTGGACCGTACAGACGGCGCCCTTCTCCGGCGAAAAGGCCGACCAGACCGCCTTCGCCCGCGCGCGCAGCCATTTCGCGGCCGCGCCGGCGCTCAGGGCATCGACAGCGGCGAGCGCCGTGGCCTCCCCACGGCCGTGGCCGGCGACGAAGCTGCCGGTCTGCGAGAGCCATAGATCGCCCTGTTCCTCGAGCGCCTTCACACCGGCCAGGCTGACCGCGAGCATCGCCGGATCAGCGTTCTCCGGCAGGGCCAGCGTTTCCTCGGGGCCCTCAAAGATCAGGCGCGACAGTTCCTGACCCAACGCGTCGTCGATTTCCTGGAAGACGTACCGCGCGGAGGGATAGGCCTGGACGTAGTGCAGGCCCATGCCGATCGTCTCGCCACCGCGGCCGGGGAATATGAAGGCGCGCGCCATGAAAGGGCCCTCCTGTCGGATTTGGGCGACGGCTTGGTTCGCGGGCACCGTACCGCGTGGCCGCCTTGTGCTACTTTACGTGTTTTATGGGTTCGACCGACTGTCATGATGCCATGATGCGGCGCGAAAAGCCACGCCGGGAGAACCGGCTGGTCGGGGGCATGTCGTATTGCCGCCATCGCGGTCAAGCGCCCGCGGGATTAGGAGCGCGATTGTCCGTTGCCACTTTCCGCCGCTTCGATCGGCGCGCCCGCGTGGCGTTCCACGAACGGGCCCAGCCAGACATCCACCGGCGCCTGCCGGCCGCGCACCGGCAGGTCGGCCTCGCGCATCATGCCGTCGAGCGCAGCGGTGCTCTGGACCGGTATTTGATCGACCACGCTTGTGGAGACGACGAGGCCGACGCCGCGCTCCTTGGCGATCGCCATGAGCCGGCTGGCCAGGTTCACGGTGTCGCCGGCAAGGGTAAGCTGGTGCTGTTGCCGACCACCTAGCCGGGCGACCTGGACCAAGCCGTGGTGCAGGCCGATGCGCACGGGCAGGTCGGTCCTGGCGGTGCGCACCAGCAGGTCGCGGGCGCAGGCGAGTGCCCGGGCGGCGTCGTCGGGCCGGGGGGTCGGTACCCCGAACACCAGCATCGCCCCGTCGCCAGCGAAATTATCGACATAGCCGCCGTGGCGATGCGCGCCGTCTTCCAACTCCGTGTGCAGGGCGCGCATCATCGCAACCGTATCCGACGGGCTGGCGGTCTCGCTGCGATTGGTGAAGCCGATCATGTCGACGAACAGCACGGCAGCCGATAGCACTTGTCCCTCGAACGCCGGCCGATCGGCGTTGGCGAGCGCTTCGGCCAGGGGCTTCGGGACATAGCGTGCCAGGCGGCGGCGTTGCGCATCCCCCAGGATGAGGCGGATGGCAACGGCCGTTCCGGTGCCCAGAACGCTGGCCACTGCGGGGACCGTGATGTTGAGCCAAATCTGCCAAAGCAGAAACACCGCCACGGCGAGCGCAATCCACGCCGCGACCGGCAAAAACGCGGCCAGGATCGCCCACCGCGCAGGGTGCAGGTGCCCGGCATGCCAGCCAAGCGTGCCGAGCAGGATGACGGCCGCCATTTCCACGAGCATGGTCCAGGGGCCGTGGCTGAGGAAAGTGTTGTCCAGCAGGTTCGCGCTCAGGGTCGCGAACGCTTCCACGCCCGGCATCGCGGGGTCGAATGGGGTGACGAAGGTGTCGCCGGAACTGGTCGCCGTGGCCCCCAGCCAGACGATCCGTCCGCGCACGTCGGCTATGTTGAAGGCGCCGCGCAGTACGTCAATTAGCGGAATCGTCTTGAAGCTGCCCGCGGGGCCGTAGAAGGCCGGCGTCCACTGTCCGCCCGTGCCGAGCGGCACGCGTAGGTTGCCAATATGTACGGCCCTGGACAGATCGATCACGATATCCGACCGACCGGCGCCTTGTAACCGTGCGACCGCCAACACAGCCAGCGACGGCAGCGCCGAGCCGTCCGGCAGCAGGATCGCGGGGGGCAGGCTGGTGAGCGTGCCATCGGAGCCGAGCCCGACATTGACGTGGCCGAGGCCCGCCGTCTGTGCGAGTAGGGTGATCGGGGTCAGCAGTGTCGGCGGTTGCGGCGGGGCCGGCGCGGTGGCCCCGCGGTTCATCGGGACGGTGTGCGGCGATAGATCGACCGGCCGGGGCAAAGTTTGCGCCGCATTGGCCGTTCCCGCCACCGGCAGCAAGGTGCGGCCACTCGCGCGCAAGGCCGCAGCAAGGTCGGCGTCGGCGGCGCGGGGGCGCGCTGGCTCCGCCATCAGCAGATCGACGGCGATCACGGCGGCGCCCACCTCGCTGAGCCGGCGGATTGCGGTGCCCAGCTGATCGCGTGGCAATGGCCAGCCGCCGGCGGCGGCGACCGTCGCATCGTCGATCGCTACGATCGTGACCGGGGCGGACGGGGGCTCGGGCCCGCGCAGCGTGTAGCGCCACGTGAGCGTGTTGTTTTCCAGCCCGGCGATGCGTGGCAGTTCGCGCAAAGCAGGGTAAGCGAGCGCCAGCAGGGCGAATGGCAACGCGGCCAGCAAAATGCGCGCCCACCGCACCGTTCGGCTCCTGTGTGCCGGCTGGCTCATGGCAGGGTTGTGCGGGCCAACACGTCGTCGACTCGCGCTTGGCCCCAGCGCACCACCGTGCCGGGTGGTTCGCCGGGTCTCACATCCGTACCTTCACCGGCACCAAGAATGACGGCTTGGTTCTGCGCGCGCACCTCCACGGTGCCGCTGACGGTGAACACCGCCGTCGCTGCCCTGGCATCCAGATCGTCTAGGGCGACGACCCACTCCGTGGATCGGGCGGCGGCAACGGCACTGGCCGTCTGCACCTCGAAACGTTGCCATGGCCGTGCTGGATCGAGGACAAGACGCAGGATGCCGCGGACCAGACGCATCGCCGCGTTGCCGCGCTCGGGCGCGAAGGTGGATACGGCGACCTGGCTGTCCGCCCCGAGCGTGAGCCGGGAGCCATCCGTGAAGCGCACTGCCAGTTTGGCGCCGGTCAGGGTGCGAAGCGTTTCTCCGCGGTGGACCTCCGCCCCCAGGCTGAGGACGCGCGGTGTGCCGTTGAGCCACGCGCTGGCCGGGCCAGTCACGGCGGTCACGGTGCCTACAGGCTCGCCCGTCTGTGCCCGTGCGAAGCCAGGCGCGACCAGTAGGGTGGCCGACAGCATGGCGGCGATCGCGACAACCAGGAAGGCACGCATCGACCCGACCTTTCCCGGGCGCGGGCCCGAGTTGTCTAACACAGGTGATTAGCCGTGCATGCTAGCACGGGCACAAGGCCATCTTGCACGCCTGTTTGTTCGAGCGTTGGCGTCTCCCGGATGCGCAGCAGACTCGCGGCGCTGTAATATGTCCGCCGCCTGAGACTTGCAGAGCGCGGCACGAGATACATTTCCCGGAATGCCGATTGAAGTTCCCGCTCTGAGTTTATCCGACATCGAGAGACGAGACGTAGATGGATGACCGATAACCCGGCCAGCCCGGTCGTGCGCCTGGATGGCGCTCGGCTCTCTTATCCCTCGCCGGAAGGTGAAATCGCTATCCTGCAAGGCATCGATCTATCGGTGCGTGCGGGGGAGGTCGTCGCGGTGACCGGGCCATCCGGCTCCGGCAAGTCGTCGCTGATCGCGCTGATTGGCGGTTTGGAGCGGGCTACCGGTGGCACGGTTCAGGTGCTGGACACCGACCTCGGCCGGGCTGACGAAGCCACACGCACCCGTCTGCGCCGACACGACATCGGTGTGGTGTTCCAGGCCTATCATCTGGTTCCCGCGATGACGGCCCGGCAGAATACGGCGCTGCCGCTGATTCTCTCCGGTGCCAAGGAGGCGCAGGCACAGGCTGCGACGATGTTGGAGCGCGTCGGTCTGAGCCACCGCCTGGACCACCGGCCGAGCCAGTTATCGGGCGGCGAGCAGCAGCGCGTGGCGATTGCGCGTGCGTTCGTCGCGTCGCCAAGGCTGATCCTGGCGGACGAGCCGACCGGCAACCTGGACCGGCGTACCGGGACCAGCATCGTCGAAACGATGTTCGACCTGTGCCGCAAGACCGACGCGGCGATGCTGCTGGTCACCCACGACGAAGGGCTGGCCCAGCAATGCGATCGCGTCCTTGCGATCGACGACGGCCAGGTTGTCAGCTGATATGAAGCGCCTTCCCGATCACGCGTACGCCCAGGATCTGCACCCTGGAACGCTGTTCACGCTGCTGAAGGCGGAACTGGCGGCGGGCGTATACGGTCTGCGCTTGTTCGTGGCCGCGGTGGCGGTGGCGGCCGGCATGCTGGGCACGGTGTGGCTGCTGGCAGATGGCCTGACGGGCGCGTTGGCGGAAAACGGCAAGCGTATGTTGGGCGGCGATCTGGCGGTCGAGGTGATCAACGCACCGCTTGGCGGTGAGACGCTTAACGAGATGCGCCAGCTGGGTCGGGTTTCGCAGGTGGTTGAACTGCGGACCAGCGCGCGGGCAGAGGCATTGCGGGCGGCGGTCGAGCTGAAGGCGGTCGACGCGCGCTATCCCTTGTACGGTGCGGTCGAACTGGACGGCGCTGCGGACCTGCAGGATGCGTTTGCCATGCGCGACGGCCGGCCGGGCGCCGTTGTCGAGCCGGCGCTGCTGCAGCGCCTGGGCATTCAGGTCGGGGACGCCATTCGCCTGGGCCGGCAGACGTTCACCGTCCGCGCGGCGTTGACGTTGGAGCCGGACCGCCTGGCTTCCGGCGGCTTCATGGTCGGTCCGCGGGTGATGATTGCGCGCGACCAGCTGGAGTCCGCGGGCCTGACGGGCCGTGGCACGTTGGTGGAATACGTCACCCGCTTGCGTCTGCCCGAAGGAGCGGAGGTCGAGACCGCGGCCGACCGGTTGAACGCGATCGCCCCGGCGCGCGGCTGGGACTTGGAACGCCCGCGCGACGTCGGCGAGCGGGTGCGCCGCGTCGCCGAGCGGACGACCACCTTCCTCGGGGTGGCCGGCTTGGTGGCGCTGGCGATCGGTTTGTCGGGCGCCTGGACCGCCGCCACCGTCTGGGTACAGCGGCGCGGTCGGACGATCGCGTTGTATCGCCTCTCCGGGGCGACGGCCGGCCTGGTGACGGCGCTGCATGCCGCGATCATTGCGGTTGCGGGCGTGCTGTCGCTTGCGCTCGGTATCGCGATCGCGTTCGGCGTGGTCTGGTTCCTGATGGACCTGATCGCCGGGCGCCTGCATCTGTCCTGGGGGCTGAGCGATCTGGCTATCCCGGCGGCGCAGGTGGTCGCGACGCTGACCCTCGGTTTGGCTGGTGCGAGCGCGGCCGCGCTGTCGGCCGCCGCGCGCACGCCGCCGGGGACGGCGATGCGTAGTGGGGAAGCGGCGGTGTCCCCCCACGCCCGCCACGTCGCGCTGGGCGCGTTGGGGGTGCTGGCGGCCCTCGCGCTGGCCGTGGTCAGCCTGCCGCAACCCTATCTGGCGGCGACGGCGGCGACGGGGTTGGCCATCGCGGCGCTGGCGTTGGGAGTGGCCGGTTGGTTGTTGGCGTTGTTGGCGACCCGGCGCACGCCGCGCAGCTTCCTGGGGCTGGTCGCCCGGCAGGGACTAGCCGTCCCTGGGTCGGCCGCGACCAAGGCGCTCGCGCTCGGTATCGGGATCGCCGGGATCACAGCCGTGATCGCCGCGCAGAACTCGCTGGAAGGCTCGTTGCGCGCGGACCTGCCGTCGCGTGCGCCGGATCTCGTGCTGATCGACGTGCAGCCGGACCAAGTCGAGCACATTCGCGAACGTGTGCAAAGCGATGATGGCCTGGGCCGGCTGGAGGCGACGCCGTTCATGCGTGCGCGCATCCTGCAGGTGAACGGCAAGCCGGCCGAAGAGGTCATCGTCGACGAGAGCGAACGCTGGGTGATCGAGGGCGATCGCAGCTTCTCCTGGTCGCCGGGGCCGACCTGCGAAGCGATCATGCAGGGAAAGTGGTGGCCGAAGGATTACAACGGGCCGCCGCTGATTTCCGCTCAGGAGGACGTGGCGGAGGCGTTTGGTCTGTCGCCGGGCGCGACCATCACCTACAGCGTGCTGGGGCGGACCTTCACGAGCGAGGTCGCGAACATCCGGCAGGAAAGCTACCGGTCCTACAGGCCGGACTATCTGCTGGTTGCTTCCCCGCAGCCGTTCCGGGAGGCGCCGCACAGTTGGATCGTCACCTTGAAGGGCGTGGGCCCCAACGCCGATGCGGCCGTTGACGCCGTGATGCGCGATCTGGGGCAGGCGGCTCCCAATGTGACCAGCATCGACGTGCGCCGGATCGTCGGGCAGATCACCGCGGTGATCGACGGTGCGATCCTGGGGTCACTTGCCGTGGCGGCGACGCTGCTCCTGGCGGGGGCGCTGACGCTGGCCGCCGCCGTGACCGCGGACGTTGACGCGCGTCGGCGGGAAGCCCTGGCGTTCACGCTGATCGGCGCGTCGCGGCGGGAGATCGCGCTCGCCCGGCTGATCGAAGCGGCCGTGATCGGCGTGCTCGCCGCCATCCTGGGCGGCGCGGCCGGTCTCCAGGGCGGGCGCTGGCTGGCCGATCAGGCGCTGCGTATTGATTGGGAACCGGGCTTGCTGGCCTTCCTTTTGCCGGCTGTGCTGGGTGTGGTGGCGGCCGTTGCCGCGGGGCTGGCCGGTGGTATCGGCGCGGTGCCGCGTGGGCGTGGCCAATTGGTTCGGCAGCTCAGCAGCTGAGGCAACGCGTCCGGTTCGAAATTGCCGAATGGACTGGATACCATCAATTTTGGCCCCATTTCCGAAGCTGGCGTTGGGGCCACACCGGCCGAGCGAGGGAGGCTGATGCAGCCACACGGTTTGATCCGAACGGTCGCCGCGGCGACGGCGCTTGTGCTGTTGCTGGCGGGCCCAGCAGGCGCCCAGAACGCGGCGCCTGTCGAGGTGGCGACCGCGGAACAGCGCACCATCCTCAACCTCGTGCGGGTTTCCGGCACGGTGGTGGCGCCGCGCACCTCGCAGGTCTCGACCTCGCTTGGCGGGCTGGTCGAGGAGGTGGCGGTCGACCTTGGCGTCCAGGTCGCGGCCGGCGATACGCTGGTTGCGCTGGATGATGCATTGGCCCGCCACGACGTTGCCCGCGCCGCGGCGGCGGTGGACGAGGCGGAAGCCGACCTGGCCGATGCGCGCCAGCGCGTGCGCCGGGCGGAGCAGTTGGCACAGACCAACAACATTCCGCAGAGCGAACTGGATTCCCGCCGGGCGGAAGCGCAGCGCGCGGCGGCGTCCGTCGACCGGCTGGAGGCCGAGGCGTCGGCCGCGCGCGAGCGGCTGGACCAGCACACGATCACCGCCCCGTTTGAGGGCGTGGTGACCGACCGCGTGACGGAACCCGGGGAGTGGGTTTCGCCCGGCGAGACCCTGGTCGTGGTGAGTGCGGTGGATCAGCTGTACGTCGATCTGCAGGTGCCGCAGACCTATTACCCCGACCTGCGCGATGGCGCGCCGATCTCGCTCAGCTTCGAGGCGTTGCCCGGGCGCAGCGTGCCTGCGGTGATCGCCGCCCAGGTCCCGGTCAGCGATCCGACCCAGCGCACCTTCACCCTGCGCGTGGCTCCGGATGCCGAGGGGACGCTGCCGCTCACCCCCGGCATGTCGGCGCGGGCGGAGATCGAGCTTGCGACGGGCACGCAGGACATCGTCGTGCCGCGTGGGGCGATCATCCGCTATCCTGATGGGCGCACCACGGTGTGGACGCTGGACGACAGCGAGGAGCGCCTGCACGCCCGCGAGGTGCAGGTTGAGCTGGGCCGTGCCTTCTCCGGCGTGGTGCAGGTAACCTCCGGGCTTGAGGTCGGGCAGCGCGTGGTGACCCGCGGCAACGAAACCCTGCGCCCGGGTCAGGCGGTGCGCCTCTCCGGCTCCGACAGCTGATCCCTTCTGGCCCGACGCGCTAAAGGACGCCCGATCCCCCGATGTTCGACGCCCTTGTCCGCCGCGGCATTCTGGTGACCGTCGCCGTCCTGATCATGTGCGTGATCGGGATTGCGGCGGCACTTCGGATTCCGATCCAGATGATCCCGGACCTGGAAGTACGCACGATCACCGTACGCACCAGTTGGGCCGGCGCGACACCGCAGGACATCGAGAAGGAAATCCTGATCGAGCAGGAGCAGTACCTGCGTCAGGTGCCGAACCTGGAACGCCTAAGTGCGCGCGCCGAGACCGGCCAGGCGCGGGTCGAGCTGGAGTTCCCCTACGACGTCGACATCACGCAAACGCTGATTCAGGTGAACAATGCCCTGAACCAGGTGCCGGATTATCCGGAAAACGTCGATCAGCCGCGGGTCTACGCGACCTCCTTCTCCGCCAACTCCTTCATGTATTTCAACGTCGCCCCGGTCGACGGCAATCCGCGCGGCCTCGACATGGCGATGATGCGCGACTTCCTCGACGACAACGTGCGCACCCGCATGGAGAGCGTGTCGGGTGTGTCCGGCGTGTCGTTGTGGGGCGGGGCGGCCCGGCAGATCCAGGTCATGATCGACCCGAACAGGCTGGCCGACCGGGACATCACCATGACCCAGGTGCGTGATGCCTTGCGTCAGCGTAACCAGGACGTCTCCGGCGGCGAGGTGTCCAGCGGCAAGCGCCGCTATCTGCTGCGCACGGTCGGCCGGTTCGGCGACATGGAGAACATCGAACAGCTGGTCGTGCGACGGTCCGGCGACAGCGTGACCCGTCTGGGCGACCTGGCGGAGGTCCGCTTCGGCCACGCCGAGTTGAGCGGCTATTCGCTGGTCAACACCAAGCCGGTGATCACGCTCGCGGTGCGGCGCGAGGCCGGATCGAACGTGATCGACATCAAGTACGCCATGATCGACGAGATGCAGGCGATCAACCAGCAGATCCTGCGTCCGGCGGGCATGGAAATGCAGTTGATGGCGGAGGATGCCGGTTACGTCGAGGCGTCGATCAAGAACGTCTGGCAGAACCTGGCCATTGGTGCGGTGCTGGCGACGGCGATCATGTTCGTCTTTCTGCGCTCGACCAAGGCGACGGCGGTCGGCGTGGTCGGCATTCCGATCTGCACGATCGCGGCCTTCCTCGGCCTGATGTTGATGGGCCGAACGATCAACGTGATCTCGCTTGCCGGTGTGGCGTTCGCGATCGGCATGACGCTCGACAACGCGATCGTGGTGCTGGAGAGCATCGACCTGGAGCGCCGGCGCGGGTTGGACCGCGTCCGCGCGGCCGTCGCCGGTGTGCGCAAGGTCTGGCCGGCGGTGGTCGCCTCGACCCTGACGACGGTGTTGGTGTTCGTGCCGATCGTGTTCATCGAGGAACAGGCAGGCCAGCTCTACTCCGACGTCGCGATCGCGGTGTCGGCGGCGATCCTGGCGTCGATGCTGGTGGCGATCACGATCGTGCCCACCGCCAGCGCCCGGATCGACTTCCGTAAGCGCGGCGGCCTGACCCACGGGCCCGACACGGAGGGAGCAAGCGAGGGACGGGTCGCCCGCGCCGTCGGTTGGCTGACGGTTGGCAAGCTGCGTCCGCTGGTGACGATCGCCATTAGCATCGCCGTCAGCGGTTTCATCATTGTCGCGTTGACGCCGCCCGCGGCCTACTTGCCGGAGGGCGAGGAACCGAAGACCTTCGCCGCGATGAACGCGCCGCCGGGCTACAACCTGGAAACGATGCACGAGATCGGCCTGGAGGTGCAGGACTACTTCATGCCGTTCGTGGGCGACGATCCCGCGCAGTTCGAGAACGGCGAAACCTCGGTGCCGGCGATGAAGTACGTGAACATGCGCATCGAACCCTCGCGCGTGCGGATCATCACGGAATCGGTCGACCCAGACCACATCGAGCCATTGATGGACGCGCTCACGGAGAAGTTCCGCGAATACCCGGGGATGCGCGCGTTCGCGGCGCGAGGCTCGATCATAACCTCCAACGACGGCGGAACGCGCTCGGTCAACCTGGATATCTCGGGCCCCGAACTCGCCGAGGTCTATCAGGTCGCCTCCGCCGCCTACGAGCGGGCGCAGGCAATTTTCGACAACCCGCGCGTCCAGGCGCAGCCGAACACGTTGTCGCTGTCCCAGCCGCTGGTCGAGGTGCGGCCGGATTGGGACCGCGCGGCCGAACTCGGCCTGGATGCCGGGCAGATCGGTTTCACCGTCGCCGCGATGACCGACGGGGCGTTCGTCGACGAGTTCTTCCGCGACGACGAGAAGGTCGACATCTACTTCTACGGGCCCAGCGGCAAGAACGCCGACCTCGCCGATCTGGAGAGCGTGCCGATCTATACGCCGGCCGGCGGAGTGGTGCCGTTGGGCACCACCGCGTCGATCGTCGAGACGGTGGATACCAACACGATCCGCCGGATCGACGGTCGGCGGACCGTGACGTTGAACGTGATCCCGCCGGAGGGCGTGCCGCTTGAGGTGGGCGTGCAGCGCGTGCGCGAAGATCTGGTCGGCTACCTGAAGGACAACGGGCAGGTGCCCCAATCGGTGCGCATCGACATCTCAGGCGCCAGCGACCAGCTGCAGGCGACGCAGGAGGCGATCGCCAATAACTACGTGATCGCGGTGGCGATCGTGTACCTGCTGCTGGTGGCGATTTTCCGCCACTGGGGCTACCCGCTGCTGATCATGACCACGATCCCGCTGGGCGCGGCGGGCGGCATCGTCGGCCTGCAGCTACTCAACCTGGCGGGTAGCCAGCTGCCGCTTCTCGGCCTGCAGCCGATCCACCAGCCGTTCGACATGATCTCCATGCTGGGCTTCCTGATCCTGATGGGGACGGTGGTGAACAACCCCATTCTGATCGTCCACCGGGCCATGGAGAACGTGCGCGAGGAGGCGATGGCCGCGCGCGCCGCGGTGCAGGAGGCGGTGGCTTCTCGCCTGCGGCCGATCGCCATGACCACGCTCACCACCCTGTTCGGCCTGCTGCCGCTGGTGGTGATTCCCGGCGAGGGAACGGAACTCTATCGCGGCGTCGGCGCGATCGTGCTGTTCGGCATCCTGGGCGCGATGATCGTCTCGCTCACCTTCCTGCCGGCCCTGACGTCGCTGGTCCTCAGCCTGGGCGAGGCCCGTCAGAGCCGGCGTTCGGTTACGCCCGTCGGTGCTGCCAGCCGGCCGGCGGAATAGCCCGCCCGGCCGGGCGGTGACGACACGCAGCTTGGAGGTTAGGTCTTGGCCATCGGGGTACCGTGTGCGCGCCAGGCGCTTACCCCCGGGGCACGGCGCGGGCGGTTTCCAGACTTGCCTCAGCCTTGGCAGCGATCGCTGCCCAGTCGGCGCGGGCGATTTCGGCGCGCGGGGCCATGCGGGAACTGCCCACCGCAAGGACGTTTTTCAGGCCCAGGTAGCCCGCCATGTTGGAATCGTCGATGCCGCCGGTCGGCCAGAAGGTGATGTCCGGCAGCGGGTCGGCGACGCTGCGCAGCAGGTTGGGGCCGCCCAGCGCCTCCGCCGGGAACAGTTTCTGCACGACCGCACCGGCTTCGCGTGTGCGCATCATCTCCGACGGTGTGGCGACCCCGGGGATCAGCGGCAGCCCGACGCGTCCGGCGGCCTCCAGCAGTTCCGGCGTGTGCCCGGGGGCAACCGCGAAGCTGGCGCCTGCATCCTGCGCCTGCTTCAGATGATCGGCGGTGGTGGCGGTGCCGACCCCGACCACCGCTTCCGGCACCGCCCGCGCCATGGCTGCCAACGCGGCAAGCCCGGCCTCGGTGCGCAGGGTCACTTCGAACACGCGCACCCCGGCTGCCCACAGCGTTTCGGCCAGGGCCGGGGCCTGCGCGGCGTCGTCGATCGTCAGCACGGGGGCGACCGGGGCCGCGTGCAGGGCGTCCCGCAGGCTTTCGGGGATTGGGGGCAGGGTCATGACAGGTGATCCGTATCGTTGTGCGAAGGGGAGTTGGACGAGGAGGCCGGGGTCAGATCGGACAGGTCCGGTGCCTGGAACGTCGCGCGCGGGATGATCGTGCCTTTGTGGCCGATCACCACGGCGGCCAACCGGTTGCCGGCCACGGCGGCGGCGTCCACCGATGCCCCGGCGCGTCGGGCCGCCAGGAAGCCCGCATTGAAGGAATCGCCGGCTGCGGAGGTGTCGACCGGCTGGGCGACCTGAACCCCCGGAACCTCGCGCCAATGCCCGTGGGTGTAGAGCCCGGCGCCGCGTTCGCCCTGCTTGATCACCACCGTCTCGGCGCCGCGGCGTGCAAAGCGCACGGCCGCGTCCTCCGGCGTGCTGTCGGCGTAGACCGCCTGACAGTCTTCCCAGCTTGGCATCATGGTATCGGCGATCGCCGCCATCCGGTCGTAGGCGTCGCTTGCGGCCGCCGCCGAGGGCCAGCAGCGCGGGCGGTGGTTGGTGTCGAATGCCACCGTGAGGCCGCGTTCGCGCGCCGCTTCGCACAGCCGGAACAGCTCCTGGCGCTGGGCATCGTCGAACAGCGAGAGCGTGATCCCGGACAGGTAGAGCGCGGCGAAGCGGTCCAGTTCAGCGCGCAGACGGTCGAGCACGCCGTCAGAGACCATCGTGCGCACCGGCGCGTTCCAGCGCCAGTAGGCGAAGCTCCGTTCGCCGTTGGCATCCGTGTGGATGGCGTAGAGGCCCGGCTGTGCCCCCGGCTTTCGAGCCGTCAGGCTGGTGTCCATGCCTTCTTCCTGCCAGGCCCGCGTCATCTCGTCCGAATAGACGTCGTCGCCCAGTTGCGTGACGTAGGCGACCGGGACGCCAAGGCGTGCGAGGTAGACGCTGGTGTTCAGCGTGTCCCCGCCGAACCCGCGGCGCATCCAGCCCTGGCCGAGTCCATCGCCTTCGCCCGGACCCTGGTCGATCAACTCGACCATGCATTCGCCGATCGCGGCGACCGCACCCGTGCCGGCCATCAGGTAACGTCTCCCAGCAGCCAATGCGCGCGCTGTGACAAGGCCAGCATGGCCAGGCGCGCTCCCAGTTGCAGCCTCATGAATTCTTTCCTCCCGTCGAAGTTTGGATGGGCCCCGGTTGATGCTCGGGGGACATAGGTATTCCGGAGGCAGCGTCGCCTCGCACGGATTTCACGCGGCCAAGCGCGCTCTTGATCCGGCTCAGACGCTCGCCAAGCTCTGGGCCGGCGCGCAACGCGAGCGCGCTGACCAGAATGTCGACCAAGACGAGTTGGACGAGCCGGCTCGACATCGGGGTGTAGAGGAAGGTGTCCTCCATCTCCGGCACCGGGACGACGTGGTCGCAGAGGGCTGCCAAGGGCGAGCCGACGCGGGTCACCCCAATGCGGATGGCATGGTTGGTTCGGGCGACCTGCGCGGCTTCGATGATCTCCGGCGATTGCCCGGTGAAGGAGAACAGGACCAACGCGGTGTGCGCGTCGGCCACGCTGGCGGACATCACCTGCTGGTGCGGGTCGGAATAGGCGACCGCCGGCCGTCCCAGACGAAAGAACTTCTGCTGCGCATCCGCCGCGACAAGGCCGGAGGCGCCGACACCGTAGAACTCGAACTGACGGGCATCTGCCATCGCCTCGACCGCGGTATCGACGGCTTCCCAGTCGGTTTCGGCGCGCAGCTGATCGAGCGCGGCGATCGAGGAACTGCAGATCTTGTGGGCAAGACTGGCGACGTCGTCATCGGCGGAGATATCGGTGCGCATCGACGGGGCTTGCCGGCCGATCTCTGCGGCGAGCGCATAGGAAAACGCCCGGTAGCCGCTGTAGCCCAGCTGTTGGGCGAAGCGCATCACCGTGGGTTCGCTGACCTGCGCCCGCGCCGCCACCTGACGGATCGCCATCTGTAGCACCGCGCGCGGATCCGTGAGCACGACGTCCGCAACCCGGCGCTCCGAACGCCGAAGCTGCGAGACTGAGTCCCGGATTTGCGAAAGCAGGGACGGCAACGGCGCCCTCCTGCGCGCTTGCGTTGAAGCCTGTGCGGATGCGGATGGGTCGACCGGTGGTCCAGCCAACGAGCCTGTAGTGGAACTACACAAACTGGCGTTTTGCAAGCACGGAAGGTGCTCTTGTGTAAGAATTTGTAATTCTGCGCCACAAGACACTTCGCCAGATGCGGCATAGCGGGATATGCGGGGAACGGGGCGCCGGAAAAGTGGCCAATGATGATCTGGGCGGCCGACGGGCGACAACCTGCGCAGCCTCGGCAGAGGCGTGGCGATGGTTGGCTGAGAATGGGCAATTGAGCAGGCTGCCCCACATTTCGGCAGCCTGCGCCATGGGCGCGGGTATCGACCGCTAGACCATCGTTTTAAGCCACAAACGCATCGCGCCTGCGGTTTCACGGAACTGCCAAAAACCTAAGCAATCGCGCACATCTGTGGTCTACAGCCTACAGCCGCGACCGCAACCAAATGGAAATGGTTCGCCCAAGCGGGAAGATTGGCAAACGCCAAAGGTCGATCCGGCGAGATTGCGCCGAATGTGCCGCCAAAGATCGTGACGGTTGCCGTGCTTCGGGTAACTGTCGCTTGGCTAGAACGACAGGCCGTAAGCGATCAGCGCGGCAACGAGCAGGGTGAAGCTGCTGCCTATCATCAAGATGCGCGGTTCAGCCGTGGTGGCCAGATTGCAGGCGGCCTTACTGCGCACGCTCATCGTTATCCTCCAGCAACGTGGTCGGACGGCCTGCTGCCGTCCTTCAAAAAGTACGTTACTGCAGGTGAGACTGGCTTGCAACTGCGTCAAGAGGCGCGATCGGCCCGCCCGTCAGAACGGTTCTACCCAGGGCCGCAGATCGCATTCATGGGTCCAGGCGCTGCGCGGCTGCAGGTGCGGTTGCCAGTAGCTTTCCGCGATCGCCTCCGGCTTCAGCAGGGTATCCTCACCGCGGTCGCGGAATGGCTGCCGTCGCGCGCTGCCCAAACCCGGTCCCGCGCCGACGGCGACGTTCATCAAGAGTTTCCTGCGTTTGCGTGCTGTATTTCGGCCGGTATCGAAGCTAGACGCACGCCCCTGTCACGGCAACCTGGCGCCACCGGGTTCACGGGCGTAAGGGCGCGGCGCTATAGTCCGTTCCGGCACCAATGTCGCATGCGCGCGATCTCGCGATCGCGCTGACCACCCCGAACAGGAGTCTATAGACATGAGTCCCGACGCCAGCCGTCCCGCTGCACCGCAGCTGCAGGACGCCAAGTTGTTCCGCCAACAGGCCTACATCGACGGTCAGTGGGCGGATGCCGACAGTGGCGAGCGTTTCGAGGTCACCAACCCGGCCGACGGGCAGGTGATCGGCACCGCACCGTCGATGGCCGCCGGCGAGACCCGTCGGGCGATCGAGGCGGCCGACCGCGCATTCGCCGACTGGCGCGCCAAGACCGCGAAGGAACGCGCGCAAATCCTGCGCAAGTGGTACGACCTGATCATAGCGGCGCAGAGCGATCTTGCCCAGCTGATGACCCTGGAACAGGGCAAGCCGCTGACGGAAAGCATGGGCGAGGTGGTCTACGGCGCGTCCTTCGTCGAATGGTTCGCCGAGGAAGCCAAGCGGATCTATGGCGACACCATCCCGCCGCATCAGTCGGACAAGCGCATTGTCGTGACCAAGGAGCCGATCGGCGTCTCCGCGGCGATTACGCCCTGGAACTTCCCGATCGCGATGATCACCCGCAAGTGCGCGCCGGCGCTGGCGGCCGGCTGCCCGGTTGTGGTCAAGCCGGCGGAGCAGACGCCCTATTGCGCGCTGGCGCTCGCCGAGCTGGCGGAACGTGCGGGGCTCCCGGCCGGGGTGTTCAACGTCGTCACCGGCGATGCCGAGGCCGTAGGCGGCGAACTCACCTCCAACGCCACGGTGCGCAAGCTGTCGTTCACGGGCTCCACGGCCGTGGGCAAGCTGCTGATGCGCCAGTGCGCCGATACGGTGAAGAAGGTTAGCCTGGAGCTTGGCGGCAACGCGCCCTTCATCGTGTTCGAGGACGCCGATCTGGACGCTGCGGTCGAAGGCGCGATCGGCTCCAAGTTCCGCAACACCGGCCAGACCTGCGTCTGCGCCAACCGCATCCTGGTACAGGACAGCATCTACGAGGCGTTCGCCGCCAAGATGGCGGAGAAGGTCGGAGAGATGAAGGTTGGTTCCGGCTTCGACCAGGGCATCAATCTAGGTCCGCTGATTGATGAGGACGGCCTCAAGAAGGTCGAGGACCACGTCCGGGACGCCACCAGCAAGGGCGCCAAGATCGCTGTCGGCGGCGCCCGGCACGAGCTGGGCGGCACCTTCTTCCAGCCGACCGTGCTGACCGACGTCACCACCGACATGAAGGTGACCAACGAGGAAACCTTCGGTCCGGTCGCGCCGTTGTTCCGCTTCGGAAGCGAGGATGAGGCGGTGCGCATGGCCAACGATACGCCGTTCGGCCTGGCCGCCTACTTCTACTCGCAGAACCTGGGCCGTTGCTGGCGTGTCGGCGCCGCGCTGGAGTACGGCATCGTCGGCATCAACACCGGCATCATTTCCACCGAGGTCGCGCCCTTCGGTGGCGTCAAGGAAAGCGGCATCGGCCGGGAGGGCTCCAAGTACGGCATCGAGGAGTACTTGGAGATCAAGTACATGTGCATGGGCGGGCTGTAAGCCCCCTTTGCTGCGGGCGGGCGCAGGGTTAGGGTCAGCGACCCGGCCGAAGGCGCCCGCCCTGCGGCCCGGTTTTTCCGCGCAATCGCCGTCCGTTTGAGGAGACCGACGCATGGCTGCTTCCGCCGCCAACCCAGCATATGACTACGACCTCTTTGTCATCGGCGGCGGGTCCGGCGGGGTGCGGGCCGCGCGGATGGCGGCGATGCAGGGCAAGCGCGTGGGCCTGGCGGAAATGAGCCGCTTCGGCGGCACCTGCGTGATCCGTGGCTGCGTGCCCAAGAAGCTGCTGTCCTACGCCGCGCATGTGAGCGAGGAAATCGCGGACGCGCATGGCTATGGCTGGTCGATCCCGGCGGGGGAGTTCGATTGGCCTACGCTGATCGCCAACAAGGACCGCGAGATCGATCGGCTGGAGGGCATCTACCAGAAGCTGCTGGACAACGCCGGTGTGGAAGCGGTGCGCGCCCAGGCCCGGGTGATCGACGCCCACACGGTCAGCCTGTTCGACATCGAGGGCGGCGAGCGCGGGAGCGTCACCGCGGAAACGCTGTTGATCGCGGTTGGCGGCCACCCGGTGATTCCGGACATTCCTGGCCACGAGCACGGCATCACCAGCAACGAGGCCTTTCACCTGGAACAGCTTCCGAGCCACGTCACGATCGTGGGCGGTGGCTACATCGCGGTCGAGTTCGCCGGCATCTTCAACGGGCTGGGCGCCAAGGTAACGCAGCTTTACCGCGGCGAGCAGATCCTGCGCGGTTTCGATGATGACGTCCGCGCGACGGTGGCGCATGAGATCGTCAAGAAAGGGGTCGACCTGCGCACCCATAGCGATCCCGCCCGGATCACCGAGACCAACGATGGCCGCTACCGCGTCACGCTCAGGGACGGCAGCGGCTTCGACACCGATCTGGTGATGTTCGCCACTGGCCGGCGGCCGAACACCACCGGCCTGGGCCTGGAGCGTGCGGGCGTCAAGCTCGGCCACGGCGGCGCGGTATTGGTGGATGGCTATTCCCGCACGAACGTCGAGAATGTCTATGCCTTGGGCGACGTGACCGACCGGGTCAATCTGACCCCGGTCGCCATCGAGGAGGCGATGGCACTTGTGGACACGCTCTACAAGCAACGTCCGCGTGAAATGGACCACAATAACGTGCCGGCCGCCGTGTTCAGTCAGCCGCCGGTCGGCAAGGTCGGGCTGAGCGAAGCGGAAGCCGCGGCGCAGGGCCGCCGGTTGGAAATCTATCAGGCGAGCTTCCGTGCCATGAAGTACACGCTCTCCGGCCGGGACGAGAAAACCATGATGAAGCTGGTGGTCGATGCCGACACGCGCGCCGTTCTGGGGGTGCATATGGTGGGCGTGGATGCGCCCGAAATCGTCCAGGGCATGGCGGTCGCGGTGAAGTGCGGCGCCACCAAGGAAGACTTCGACGCCACCGTAGGCATCCACCCGACCAGCGCGGAGGAGTTCGTCACTATGCGCGAGCCGGCGCGCACGGTCGAGAAGCAGGCGGCGGAATAGGTTGCGAGCCAGCGTTTTATTCGGCCGCTCTTGGCCCCGCGGGCTTTACAAACCGCACCGCTGTGGAGTTTTCTCGCGCCAGCATGACCAACAGTTAAGAAATGACGGACCGGTAGAGCGATGACGCAGCACACCTGGAGCCCCGACAGCTGGCGCCAGAAGCCCGTGCGGCAGGTGCCCACCTATCCCGACAGCCAGCGGCTGAGCGAGGTGGAGCAACTGCTGTCCGGCTTTCCGCCGTTGGTGTTCGCCGGCGAGGCGCGGCAACTGAAGGACCAGTTGGCCGAGGTCGCCAACGGCAAGGCCTTCCTGTTGCAAGGCGGCGACTGTGCGGAGAGCTTCGCGGAGTTTAACGGCAACAACATCCGCGACACCTTCAAGGTGCTGCTGCAGATGGCCGTCGTGCTGACCTTTGGCGCCGCTTGTCCGGTGGTGAAGGTGGGCCGCATGGCCGGACAGTTCGCCAAGCCGCGCTCGTCGGATACCGAAACGCAGGGCAACGTCGAGTTGCCGGCTTACCGGGGCGACATCGTCAACGCGATCGAGTTCGACGAAGCTGCGCGCAGTCCCGATCCGGATCGTCTGCTGCGCGCCTACAACCAGGCGGCGGCGACCCTGAACCTGCTGCGTGCTTTCGCCCAGGGTGGCTTGGCCGACCTGAACCAGGTGCACCGCTGGAACCTGCAGTTCGTCTCCGGCAGCCCGCAGGGCGAGCGTTACGACGAACTGGCCCAGCGGATCGACGAGAGCCTTGCTTTCATGCGCGCTTGCGGCATCACCAGCGATAAGGTGCCGCAGATGCAGGAGACCGACTTCTACACCTCGCATGAGGCGTTGCTGCTGAACTACGAGCAGGCGTTCACGCGCGTCGATAGCTTGTCGGGCGATTGGTACGACTGCTCGGCGCACATGGTCTGGATCGGCGACCGTACCCGTGACCTCGACGAGGCGCATGTCGAATTCATGCGCGGAATCAACAACCCGATCGGCTTGAAGTGTGGGCCGAGCATGGAGCCGGATGAGCTGCTCAAGCTCCTGGACAAGCTGAACCCACGGAACGAGCCGGGACGGATCACCCTGATCAGCCGTATGGGGGCGGATAAGGTTCAGGAGCGTTTGCCCCAGTTGGTCCGGGCGGTGCAGAAATCCGGCCACAGCGTGGTCTGGTCGTGCGACCCGATGCACGGCAATACGCTCAAGGCCGGTAGCGGCTTCAAGACCCGCCCGTTCGACAAGATCCTGTCGGAGGTGAAGTCCTTCTTCGCCGTCCACCGGGCAGAAGGCTCTTACGCCGGCGGCGTCCATTTCGAGATGACCGGTCAGGACGTTACCGAGTGCATCGGCGGCGCGCAGGCGATCAGCGAGGATCGGCTGGGTGATCGCTACAACACCTATTGCGACCCGCGTTTGAACGCCAATCAGGCGCTCGAGCTTGCCTTCCTGACCGCGCAGGAGTTGAAGGCCGACCGGGAAGCCAAGAACGGCGGCGGCCTGGCCGCGGCCTCCTAGGTCGGGCGGCTGCTGGACGGCCACGGACAAGCCGTTCGGCAGGTGCTTACCGTATTGGGACCGGCGCTGCGCCGTGGCAGAAGCGGGCAGCGATCTTGAAGTTTGGGGGATAGCTGCGTGGCCGAGGACGCAGGCATGCCGGGAAACGGCCCGCGCGATGGGCGCACGGACGAGCCGGATACGCCGGCAGGCACCGGATCGCAAACGGTTGACGTGGCGCGCAGCCCGGCGCGCGGCTGGCCGAAGGACGACCAGGGCATCGCCGACTGGACCGACGTTTACTTCAAGCGCACGAAGGAGGCGGTGCAGCACTTCGGCGACTGTGAGGTGACGTACGCCGTGTTCATGCGCCGGCCCGTAATCTCCGCGCCGCGGCTGGCGCTTGACTGGCTGCACGATGTGGCTGAACGCCGAGGGTTCGAAGTCGAGCTCGACGTGCGCCATCCGGAAGGTACCTGGGTCGGCGCGGGCGAGCCTATTCTCTACCTGACCGGCCCGCTCAGCCATCTGGTCGATCTGGAGACGATCCTGTTGGGCAAGCTGGGGCCGCCGTGCGTGGCGGCTTACAACGCCTATACGATGTGCTCCGACCTGCCGCAGGTTGCCTTCCTGGCGATGGACGCGCGCCACTGCGCGGGTACGGAGATGGCCGATCTGATGGCCTATGCCGCCCACGTCGGCTCCGAACGGGCCCACCGGGAAGTCGGGGCGACCGGTTTCGTCGCCAACGCCACCGACGCGACCGCGCATTATTTCGGGCAGGCGGCCGGCAAGGGAACCATGCCCCATGCCTTTATCGGCTACGCCGGCTCGACCGTGCGTGCGGCCGAATTGTTCGTCGGCGCCTTTCCGAAGGAGCCGCTGGTCGTCTTGGTCGATTACTATGGCCGGGAGATCACGGACACGCTCGACGTCTGCCGCCGCTTCCCGGAGAAAGCAAAGGCCGGCGAGATTTCGATCCGTATCGACGTCGCCGGCAGCCGATTCATGGAGGGCATGGACCCCGCCACCTCCTACGCGGTGCTTGAGCGGAACTGTCCGCAGTGCATCCGTGGCTACCGCACGGAAGATGAGTTGCGCTATCTGGTCGGTGCGGGCACCAGTGCGGCGGCGATCTGGCGGATGCGTGAGGTGCTGGACCAGCACGGCTTTAGCCAAGTGAAGATCGTCGCGTCTTCGGGGTTCGGCCCGGCCAAGTGCCGGGTCATGGCCGCCGCCAATGCCCCGATCGACGTGATCGGCACGGGGAGTTATCTGCCGGAAAAGTGGACCGAGACCTACGCCACCGCCGACGTCGTCGAATACGATGGCAAGCCGAGCGTCAAGCTGGGTCGCGAGTTCCTGCTGCGGAAATAACCTTTGGGCTCGCTCTAAGCGGGCGTGGACTGCCGGGTTCAACGCACGAAGTCGTGTACGCCAGTGGCATGACAGCCGAACCAATCTCCGGTATGATTTGGAATGGAAACGCTCGGCGCGATGCCGTGTTTTTTACGGTACTGAGTCGAACCGCGGCTGGGAAAACACCTCAGACGGCAATATCGTGACCGGCCGAAGCCAGCTTGGCGATTCCGGTGCCAACGGCACGCTCAGGCAGAAACGACAACGACCAGGCACCGACGCAGAACGGGGAGGAAAGCACGATGGCGCGTGAAGCGACCATGCCGCTTGAAGATGCCCGCGAGCACCAGCGTGTGTTCGTTCGTCAGATTACCCGTGACGATCTGCGCGACGCGCTGGACAAGGGGGCGCACGACTTCTTCCAGAAGCCCACCCATGTGGTCTTCCTGGTGGCGATCTATCCCATCGTAGCGCTGGTGCTCAGTCGGCTCACTTTCGGATACGAGATCCTGCCGATCCTGTTCCCGCTGGCAGCTGGCTTCGCCTTGCTGGGACCGGTAGCGGCGATCGGCCTGTACGAATTGAGCCGCCGGCGCGAGAAGGGCGAGCAGCCGTCCTGGTACGACGCCTTCAAGGTCCTGCAATCGCCCGCACTCAAAAGCATCATCGGTCTTGGCGCGATCCTGGCGGTCGTCTTCGTCCTTTGGCTTGCTGTCGCTTGGCTGATCTTTGCGGCGACGCTGGGGGCTGCGCCACCATCGGTGACCGGCTTCCTAGGTGTGGTCTTCACCACCGCCGAAGGCTGGACCATGATGATCATCGGTAATTTGGTGGGGGCGCTGTTCGCCTTCGTCGTGCTGGTGATCAGCTGGATCTCCTTTCCGATGATTATCGACCAGCACGTCGACGTGGCCACGGCCGTGAAGACATCGCTGCGCGCGGTGGTCGGGAACCCGGTGCCGGCGATCACCTGGGGACTGATCGTGGTTGCCGGGCTGGTCCTGGGGTCGCTGCCGCTGTTCGTTGGCTTGGCCATCACCCTGCCGGTGCTGGGGCACGCCACTTGGCACGTCTACCGCAAGCTGGTCAGCTTCTAAGCGCTCTACCCGCAGATCGGTCTGCGATGCCACCACGGCTCACCAGGGCAGCGGGGTACCATCGTGGTTGAAAAAGCCCCCGCTGTCCGCGCTTTCCAATCGATCGATCACGTTGAGAAGGCGTGTCGCTGTCTCTGCCGAAGACCGTACGGTTAGGCCGGTCTTGCTGAAAGGCTCGGACAAGGCGGTGTCCGTCGTTCCCGGGTGGATCGCCACGCACAGCGTCTCCCCCTGTCGGCGCGACAGCTCGATCGCGGCGGTGCGCACCAACTGATTCAACGCCGCTTTGGAAGCGCGGTAGGAATACCAACCGCCGAAATGGTTATCAGTAATCGACCCGACCTTGGCCGATAGGGTCGCGAAGGCGGCTTTGCCGGTCCGGGGTAACAGCGGCAGGATGTGCTTCATCATCATCGCCGGCCCGATCGCGTTGACCGCGAAGGCGTGGGCCATATGCGCGGGGTCGAGCCGTCGGTAGCTCTTCTCCGGGCCGCCGTGGTCGCGATCGTGCAGGAAGCCGGTGCAGTCCAGCACCAGACGGATTGGCAGGTCGTCGGCCTGCACCCATTCGACGGCGGCCTGGATGCTTGTCTCATCGGTAATGTCGATTGGCGGGTTACTGCGCCGGGAAAGCGCGTGCACGATCTTGAAACGGCCGCTGGCCCTGAGCGCGTCGACGCTGGCATGGCCGATCCCGCCGCTCGCCCCGATCACAACTGCAATGCCGTCGTCGGGAAAGCTGGAGAGGTTGGGAAACTGCGCTATCATGCAGGAGTAGCTAGGGCTTTTCGATTGCGTGTCCACGCAAGCCAGTGGGTGCGGCACGTCCATGACGACCGACTCACCGCAGATTCACGACCTTAAGTCCTCTTTAAGTGAACGGCGGGTTACACTTTCGACTGAATCCTATACGAGAGACGGGCGTGAAATTATGCACGCGGCGGGGCAGGGCTTGATCGGCCTAAGCGGCTTGGTGGACTGGATCACACGCGGGTTGCCGGCGGTCGTGGTGGTGATCGGGATCGCCTCGGCCACGTTGCTCGCCCGTGAACTCGACACCCGCGCCAACCAGCGCGCTGCCGCCGAATTCCAGCTGGAAACCGAGCGTGTCACGGCGCTGCTCAGTCTACAGGCCGACCGGCTGGAACAGCTCCTGCGCGGCACGGCCGCCTTCCTGGCAACCGATAGCACGGTCACGGCCGGCGCCTTTCACAATTACGTCGATAGCCTGGATCTGGTCGAACGCTTCCCCGGGGTGCGTGCGCTCGCCTTTAACCGCCGCATGCGTCCGGCAGATGAAACGGCGTTGCGCCGCCAACTTGTGAGCGATCCGACTCGCGCGGAGCTATCGTACCCGGCGTTCGAGGTCTGGCCCGAGACGGAGCAGAAGGTCCGCTTCCCCGCGATCTTGGTCGAACCGCAGCTCGGTAACAGTCAGGTGTTTGGGTATGACATCTGGAGCGATCCCGACCGGCGGGCGGCGGCTTGGCAGGCGCTTGCCACCGGTCGACTTCAGGCGACGGCACCGGTGGTGCTATCGCAGGACGCCGGGCAAAGCCGTGTCAGCCAGGTGCTCGTGATGCCGGTGATCCGGCTCGCCAGCCTTGCGGAAACCGGGGCTGCGAGCGTACCGCAGTTCATCGGGTTCATAACCTCGGGCGTCAGCGTCGATGCGATGGTGTCCGGCGCTCCGGCCGCCGATCTGTTTCGGCGCACGGGCCTGAGCGTGTATGACGCCGGTCCACTCGACGTGCCCGAGGCGCAGCGCCCGCCCGCGCAACCGTTGGCGTTGTTCGACGCCACCGCAAAGGCCGAGGGCGCCCCGGAGCATACCAGCGAGATCACGTTCGCAGGTCGGCGCTGGGTGCTCAGCTTTAACGGCGAGGAGGCCTTCCACACACCTGTTCAGGAAGCGCTGACCTACGGCACTTTTCTGGGCGGCTCGGCGTTGAGCCTGCTGCTGGCTTTGCTCATCCAGCGCCTGACGAGCGAACGTCGGCGGCTGCGTGCCCAGGTGGCCGTCCGAGCGGCGGAATTACGGGGCGTCAACGCCGAGCTGCGCCACCGACTGGAAGAGATGAATGCGGCAATCCACGCCAAGTCACAGTTCCTTGCCAGCGTGAGCCACGAACTGCGCACCCCACTGAACGCAATCATCGGCTTTTCCGAGATGTTGCAGTCGGAAGTGTTCGGGGCGTTGGGCAGCGCCAAGAATCGCGAATACGTGGATGACATCCACGCCGCTGGCGGGCGGCTGCTTTCCCAGGTCAATCAGTTGCTGGATCTGTCGCGGATCGAAGCGGGAGGGCGTGAGCTTCAGGACCAACCAGTCGACGTCGCCGCCGCGCTGTATCGTTGCCGTCAGTTGGTCACCCACATGAGCCATGGCGCTGGTCCTGCCGCCGAGCGGGCCAAGGTCCATGTGGAGGTTCCCCCCGACAAGCCGATGCTGCGCGCGGACGCGGATTCGATCGACCAGATCCTGCTCAACCTGGCGAGTAACGCGGTCAAGTTCTCGCCGCCCGGTGCGCTGGTACGGCTGGTTGCGGACTATGACGACGACGGCGGTATCCGGTTGCGGGTGATCGATCAGGGGCCCGGCATTCCGGCCGATCATCAAGCCAAGATCACCGAACCATTCTATCAGGTCGCCGACCAGCATTCGCGCGCGACCGAGGGCAGCGGCTTGGGGCTGACGATCGTCGACCGGCTGGCCCGGGCGCACGGCGCGCGCTTACTGACCGACAGTGTCCTAGGGCAGGGCACATCCATAAGCGTGCATTTCCCGTCGGACCGGACGATCCGGGAGACGCGGGACACTGCGCATCTGGCCACGGGGTGAACCGACCGTTCGCCAAACTTGGTCTTCCGACTCCAATCCCCATACGATATGGCAGCGTGTCGACAATGGGGTCGATGGGCGAGCCCCTCGTGATCGATGAAAAGGAGGCGCACGGCGTCGTGGCGAGCTATATCGGGCAGGAAATCATGCCGGTCGGCGTGGTGGTGGAGCGTCGGGCGAGCGATCATCCCTGGCTTGACTACAGCTGGCACGCGGTCTCCGTGATCCCCAAGGCACCGGCGCTGGATCCCAAGGGCGACTGGCGCGGCCTGGTCGATGACGGTGCGGTCGCGCAATTCCATGCCGGTACGCTGGATCTCAGCCTGTTCCGGAAGGAGACCGAGGGGTACAAGCTGAACCTTTCGCAGCATCCCCCGCGGCTTTGGGTCGTGCTGCGCCGTGAGACGGAAGGCGAATGTCCGCACGAGGTGCTACCGTTCCACGTCACCGCCGATCCGATGGAAGCGCAGATCTATCTGGACACCGGCGACGACCTGGTCGATCCGGTGGTGATGCCCGATGTTATCGCGGCCTGGATGAAGGACTATGTGGACCGCCATCATGTCGACCGGCCGTTCCATAAACGCAAGCGCACCCCTCACCCGGACAAGCAGGGCGGGGGCCACGGCTTCGAGCCGACGACTGGCAGCAGACGGGGATCTGGTAAGGCCCCCGGAAGCGGATGACTGGTGCGGGTGCGAGAGGTGAGGAGGTCGGCTATGGCGGACAGTCGTGATGAAGGGTTCCTGACCCGTTGGGCGCGCCGTAAGCAGCGCGCCGCCCAGGCACCGGCGGCCAAGCCGGGGGCGCCCGAAACCCCGGCGGAGCCGGTCCCGAGCGCAACGGAGCGTACCGAGACCGAAGCCGCACGTCAGGAATGGATCGATAGCCTGCCCGAGCCGGAACAGCTGGGTCCAGAGGACGATTATGCGCAGTTCCTACAGGACGGCGTGCCGGACGAGCTGCGTCAGCGCGCCCTGCGTCGCCTTTGGAGCTCCAATCCGGTGTTCGCCAACCTGGATGGTCTGAACGACTATGACCTGGACTACACCGACGCGGCGACGGTGGTGGAGAACCTCAAGACCGCTTTCCAGGCCGGTCGCGGTATGGTGACCAAGGAGGAGCGGGAAGCCGAAGCGGCCGCCTCTGCCGCCCCTGGTGAGGAACTTGCCGAGGAAGCGACGTCTGCGGAGACCGCAAACGAGCCCTCGGACGCGCTTTCGGCAGAGGCGGACACCGCGCCCTCAGAGGAAGACAGCGTTTCGATGGCCGGGGAGGGGGCCCCATCCCCGCGGGAACGCTATCGGCCGAGATCAGACGGGCAGAGTCGGGTGAAGGGTGCGGCGGCGCAGCGGCGATGGGGGAGTTAGATATCCCTGCCGTGTATCATGCGTCGTTCTACACATCTCGCTAGTTGTATGTAGGGACTCGATCCCAGATGACCGGATCGATCTGAATACCAAGTATAATGGTTCCTGACATGATTTAGGGTAAGTTACCCTTTCTTAAGTATATGAATCTGGACCTTGGAAGTCGGAATTTCTGCCGCTTGCACTTGGCCGTGCGAAACCTTCGCGGATGCAGCATCAGATTTTGTTGACACCTTGGGTGACAGACGGGCTAATGTGTTCTAGAGACGTTCAAAACAAGGTCTGCGACAAGCGGACGCACCAAGCCGGATTCGGGGCGTAGCCTCACCTAAAACCATAACCGGCTGGAATGAGTTTGCACACGAAGGGCGCCCTGGTTGGGCAGGATGGCGCGCTTCCCTATTGCCTGCTGGCGACGGCACGAGGTGCGCCCGCAGACGATTGAGAAGTGGCTGAGACGCCTCCCTCACCAGCCAGATCAGGTGCTATGAGGAGGTAAGTGCCGTGTCCGACGGCCCGCCCGATTCCGGCAGTCTGGCAGAAGAAGACCAGCTGCGCGCCAACGTGTATATCTTGTTGGCGCAGTTGCTTGCGCGCGCGCCCCAGGCGGACCTGTTGCAGCAGGTGGCTGGCTTGCAGGGTGACGACAGCCCGTTTGGCGAGGCTATGCGCGCGCTCGCGCATCAGGCCCAGCGCGCTACCCCGGATCAGATTGCGGACGAGCACTTCAACCTGTTCATCGGGGTCGGCGAGAGTGAGCTGGTCCCCTATGGCTCCTATTACCTGACCGGTTTCCTGAACGAAAAGCCGCTTGCCCGGTTGCGGGCCGACATGGCCGAGCTTGGTATCGCGCGCGCCGACGGCGTGCACGAGAGCGAGGACCACATCGCTGCGCTGTGCGAGATCATGGCCGGCCTGATCACGGGGGCGTTCGGCGATGCGGCGGATTTGAGCCAGCAACGGCGCTTCTTTCAGCAGCACATCGGGTGCTGGGCTCCGCGTTTCTTCGAAGACCTGGAAGCGGCCGCAGGCGCCGCTTTTTACATGCCGGTGGGAAGTATTGGCCGGCTGTTCATGGAGGTCGAGAGCGAGGCCTTCGAGATGGCCGCTTAACGCGGCGGTCCGTCGGCTGTGTCGCGCAGGAGCGCACGACTTGCCGATGCCCGCGCCCATAGCGCCCACGGGAACCGCCCGTCCGGTCCGGACGCTGGCAAGAGAGGAGAGCACGATGAGCAGGAAGCAGCACAAGACCGGGGCGGATGCCCAAGCCGATCAGCCTGACGCCGCGCGGCGGAAATTCGTGCGTTCGGCCGGCCTTGGCCTCGGCGCGGCCGGGGCGGCGGCGGTCTATTTCGGCCGTGGCGGCAGTGACGAAGCGCAAGCCGCACAGCCGGAGAAAGCTGGCGGCCAAGGCAAGACGCAGGCCGGCTATCAGGAAACCGACCACGTCCGTCGCTATTACCAGTTGGCGCGGTTCTAGGGCGCTTGGCCGACTAAGTCTCCGGCGTCAGCAGGGCCTGAGCCCCGAACCGGGATTGCAGCCCCCGCGCCGAGCCATCTGGCCAAGGGTCTGCCAGCAGATCGCAAGTTGAGGAGTCGAGCGATGCTCACCAAGAAATCCAGCGGCACGACCCGCAGCTCCCGCCTGTCCAAGGCGGCCGTCGGTTTCACCGGCGGGGCGATGGACCGCCGCGCCTTTCTGAAGCGCTCGGGCCTGACCGCCGGCGGTGTGGCTGTCGCCTCCACCATGGACTTCGGGATGGTGAAGAAGGCGCAGGCGCAGTCCGGCGTGGACCCGAAGGCCAAGATCCAGATCAAGAAGTCGGTCTGCAGTCACTGCTCGGTCGGTTGCACGGTGATGGCTGAGGTGCAGAACGGCGTCTGGGTCGGGCAGGAGCCCGGCTGGGACAGCCCGTTTAACCTGGGCACGCACTGCGCCAAGGGCGCGTCGGTCCGCGAGCACGCGCACGGCGAGCGCCGCCTGAAGACTCCGATCAAGATGGAAGGCGGCAAGTGGAAAAAGCTCTCCTGGGAGCAGGCGATCGACGAGATCGGCGACAAGCTGCTGCAGATCCGTGAGGAGAGCGGGCCGGACTCGGTCTACTGGCTGGGCTCGGCGAAGCACAACAACGAGCAGTCCTATCTGTTCCGCAAGTTCGCCGCCTTCTGGGGCACCAACAACGTCGACCACCAGGCGCGCATCTGCCACTCGACCACGGTCGCGGGCGTAGCCAATACCTGGGGCTACGGCGCGATGACCAACAGCTACAACGACATCCATAACTCGGCGGCGATCTTCCTGATCGGCGGCAATCCGGCCGAGGCCCACCCGGTGTCGATGCAGCATCTGCTCAAGGCCAAGGAACAGAACAACGCGCCGCTGATCGTCTGCGACCCGCGCTTCACGCGCACGGCCGCGCACGCCGACGAGTACGTCCGGCTGCGTCCGGGGACCGACGTCGCGTTGGTCTGGGGTCTCCTGTGGCACGTCTTCCAGAACGGCTGGGAAGACAAGACCTACATCCGCCAGCGTGTCTGGGGCATGGACCAGATTCGCGACGAGGTCGCGCAGTGGACCCCGGAAGAGGTGGAGCGCGTTACCGGCGTGCCCGGCAGCCAGCTCGAGCGCGTCGCGCGCACGCTGGCGAACAACCGGCCGTTCACGATCATCTGGTGCATGGGCGGCACGCAGCACACCAACGGCAACAACAACACCCGCGCCTACTGCATCCTGGGGCTGGCGTTGGGCGTGATCGGCAAGTCTGGCGGCGGCACCAACATCTTCCGCGGCCACGACAACGTGCAGGGCGCCACCGACCTGGGTGTGCTGTGCCACACCTTGCCTGGCTACTACGGCCTGTCGGAGGGGGCGTGGAAGCACTGGTCGCGCGTCTGGGACGTCGATTACGACTATCTGCAGGGCCGGTTCCATAACAAGGAGATGATGGAATCGCCGGGCGTGCCGGTCTCGCGCTGGTTCGACCTAGCCCTGGAGGATGCCGAGAACATCGAGCAGCCCAATCCGCTGCGCGCGATGATCTTCGACGGGCACGCGCCGAACAGCCAGACCCGCCTTCCCGACATGAAGAAGGCGATGGAAAAGCTGGATATGCTGGTCGTCATCGACCCCTATCCGACGATGACCGCGGTGATGCAGGACCGCACCGAGGGCACGTATCTGCTGCCCGCCTGCACGCAGTTCGAGACCTACGGCTCGGTCACCGCGTCGAACCGCTCGATCCAGTGGCGCCAGCAGGTCGTCGAGCCGATCTTCGAGAGCAAGCCCGACCAGGAGATCCTGTACCGGATCGCCGAGAAGGTCGGCATAGCCGATCAGCTGTTCAAGCACATCAAGGTTGAGAACAAGCAGCCGGTCATCGAGGACCTGACCCGCGAGTTCAACCGCGGCATGTGGACGATCGGCTACACCGGCCAGTCGCCGGAGCGCATGAAACTCCACATGGCCAACCAGCACACCTTCGATAAGACCACGCTGAAGGCCGTCGGCGGCCCGGCGGACGGCGACTACTACGGCATGCCCTGGCCGGCCTGGGGCACGCCGGAGATGAAGCACCCCGGCACGCCCAACCTGTACGACACCTCCAAGCCGGTGGCCGAGGGCGGCCTGTGCTTCCGCGCCCGCTTCGGCGTGGAGCGCGACGGGCAGAACCTGCTCGCCGAGGGCTCCTATCCGGTCGGCTCGGAGATTCAGGACGGCTATCCCGAGTTCACGATGGCGATGCTCAAGAAGCTCGGCTGGGACAAGGATCTGACCGAGGACGAGCGCAGCACGATCGAGAACATCGCGGGCGACAAGACCAACTGGAAGACCGACCTGTCGGGCGGCATCCAGCGCGTCGCGATCAAGCACGGCTGCGCACCGTTCGGCAACGCCAAGGCGCGCTGCGTGGTCTGGAACTTCCCGGACCCGGTGCCGGCCCACCGCGAGCCGCTGTACACCGCGCGGCGCGACCTGGTAGCCGACTACCCGACCTACGAGGACCGGCGGATGTACCGTCTGCCGATCATGTACAAGTCGATCCAGGCGCAGGACTACTCGCAGGATTTCCCGTTGATCCTGACCTCCGGACGGCTGGTCGAGTACGAGGGCGGCGGCGAGGAAACCCGCTCCAACCCGTGGCTTGCCGAACTGCAGCAGGACATGTTCATCGAGATCACCGCGTTCGACGCCAACAACCTCGGCGTGCGCGACGGGGCGATGGTCTGGGTGCACTCGCCCGAAGGCTCGAAGATCAAGGTCAAGGCCATGGTCACCGAACGCGTGGGCCGTGGCGTGGTGTTCATGCCGTTCCACTTCGGCGGCTGGTGGCAGGGCGAGAGCCTGCGCGACAAGTACCCCAAGGGCACCGATCCGTACGTCCTGGGCGAGGCGTCCAACACGGCGCAGACCTACGGCTACGACTCGGTCACCAACATGCAGGAAACCAAGGCCACGCTGTGCCGCGTGGCGCCGGCGTAACGCGCCGGTTGTCACCGCACGCGGCCGACAGCGGACCTAGGGAGTAGAGATCAATGGCACGCATGAAATTCCTTTGCGACGCCGAGCGCTGCATCGAGTGCAACGCCTGTGTCACCGCCTGCAAGAACGAGAACGAGGTGCCCTGGGGCGTGAACCGCCGGCGCGTCGTCACCATCAACGACGGCAAGCCGGGCGAACGCTCGATCTCGGTGGCCTGCATGCACTGTTCGGATGCGCCGTGCATGGCCGTCTGTCCGGTAGACTGCTTCTACATGACCGAAGAGGGCGTGGTGCTCTGGTCGAAGGACCTGTGCATCGGCTGTGGCTACTGCTTCTACGCCTGCCCCTTCGGCGCCCCGCAGTACCCGCAGGCGGGCAACTTCGGCTCGCGCGGCAAGATGGACAAGTGCACCTTCTGCGCTGGCGGCCCGGAGGAGGACAACTCCGCCGACGAGTTCGCCAAATACGGCTCTAACCGCTTGGCCGAGGGCAAGCTGCCGCTGTGCGCGGAGATGTGCTCGACCAAGGCGCTGCTCGCCGGCGACGGCGACACGGTCGCCGACATCTACCGCGAGCGTGTGGTCGCGCGCGGCTTCGGCTCCGGCGCCTGGGGCTGGGGCACGGCCTACGAGCAGAAGGCTGGCTAGACCGGGAAGGTGTTGGGCGCCCGCCATGGTCTGGATACGCCCCGCTGGCTCGGGCCAGCGGGGCCGTCCTGCGGGTGGGCGTCGGTGCTATGGCGTTGTCACCCACTCTCCGGCCCACGAGATGACGAAAGCCGTATTCAACAGATGATCAGGTCATTCGCCCGTCTGCTGACGCTCGCCATGCTCGGCGGGACCTTGCTGGTTGCGGCCGGCTGCAAGGAAGCGGAGCAGAACCGCGTGCTGTTCCATGAGCCCGGCGTCTACAAGGGGCAGAAGGACCAGGGAATCAGCGACGAAACCTATCAGGAACTGCGCCAGCGCGCCCGCCGGCAGGCGGGTTAGGCGCGCACCTGAGGGCAAGCGTCCGCCGGTTGCCGCTTGGTTGAGCGACCTGCGGTTGGTTGGACGCAACGCTGCCGCATATGACGGGCATATACTGCGGTCTTGCGGGCGTCAGGCGTCCTGCAGATGCGTAAGACCGCCGAATTGAGGTGAGGAACCAGGACACGATGTCCAGTCAGCGCACGCAGTCGGTCGCGCGCCGGCAAGACGCCGGCGGGTGGTTGTTTCCGCTGCTGGCGACTTTGATCGTCGCCGTCTTTCTGACGCTAGCCGCGAGTTCGCCCGCGTGGGCGCAGTCCGGCACCGCGGACCCGTCCGTGACCGCGGAACAGCCGACGCGCGGTCAGATCCCCGGCAACGCGTTGGGCGGCACCAACGACACCGAATTTTGGAAGATGATTCGTCAAGGCCAATCGGGCACGGTGTCGCAGCCGGATAAGAAGCTCGGCGTGCTCGTGGACTCCAGCGGGGAGAACTGGCGCGCAATCCTGAACGGTCCGGTGAAGGTCTATGGCGCCTGGCTGATCCTCGGCGTGTTGGCGCTGTTGGCGCTGTTCTATGCCCTGCGCGGACGTGTTCCGGTGGACGGCGGCTTTTCCGGCAAGACGGTCGAGCGTTTCACCACCCTTGACCGTTTCGCGCACTGGCTGTCGGCGACCTCCTTTGTGATCCTGGCGTTCACCGGCCTGAACCTCGTTTACGGCAAGTACTTTCTGCTGCCGCTGATCGGCCCGTCCGCTTTCTCCTGGATCACGCAGGCCGGCAAGTACGCGCACAACTTCGTCGCCTTCGCCTTCATGGCCGGCGTGATCATGATGTTTCTGCTGTGGGTGCGCTTCAACATCCCGAAGAAGCACGACCTGACCTGGCTGGCGAAGGGCGGCGGCATCTTCGATTCCAAGGTCCATGCACCCTCCGAGCGGTTCAATGCGGGCCAGAAGGGGGTCTTCTGGCTGGCCTGCCTGGGCGGGCTCAGCCTGTCGATGTCGGGGATCGCGCTGCTGTTCCCCTTCGAGTTCGGTTTCTTCGGCAAGACCTTTGCCGCGCTGAACGGTCTCGGTCTGGATTTGCCGGCCCAACTCAGCCCGCTGCAAGAGCAGCAGCTCAATCAGATTTGGCATTCGATCCTGGCGTTCGTGCTGATCGCGGTCATGCTGGCCCACGTCTATATCGGTTCGGTCGGCATGCAGGGGGCCTTCTCGGCGATGGGCTCCGGCCAGGTCGACGTGAACTGGGCGGAAGAGCACCACAACATGTGGTATGCGCGCTTGGTGGAGGAAGGCCGGGCGCCGCCGTCCAACCAAATTCATCCGGCCGAGTGACTGATATGCCGTGTCCAACCTGCCGTCGCGCCGGCCTTCTCGCCGGCGTGGCCGCCGCCCTGCTGCTCGCCGTCAGCCTGCCAGCCAGCGCGGCGCTCGACCGGGCAGACCTCGAACAGCGCGTCGAGAAGGCCTTCCAAGCCCGGGTCCTCAAGATTCGGGAGGGGACGTTGCAGGGCCGCGCGGTTTTGTTCGTCACCATGATGCGCGAGCAGGCCAACTCGAACGCCGCCTTCAAGGTCGATACGCTGGCCTTCGATCCGGAAACGGGGGCGGCGTTGCGGGGGCGTGTGCCGGACGTGCGCAACGACGCAGCCGTGCCCAAGCGCGAGACCCAGATGATCGATCGGCGTCCGGACGTGCTGCGCGGACGGCCCTGGCGCTGAGATGGTGGGACCGGCGGTGGCAGCGCTGGCGCGCGTGTCCCGACGGTTCCGACGATGGGCGACTGCGCTTGCACTCGCCGCCGCGTTTGCCGGCACGTCCATGGCGACGGCCGGCCTAAGCGGCCACGGCGGTCCGGTCACGGCCATCGCGATCTCACCGGACGGTCGGCTCGCCTTGACGGCGTCGTTCGACTACACCCTCAAGCTTTGGGATCTCGATCGACAGGTGCCGCTGCAAACGCTGCGCGGACACACCGGCGCGGTCACCACCGTCGCCTTCCTGCCCGACAGTCGGCAGGCGCTCTCCGGCGGCGACGACGGTAAGCTGCGCTTGTGGGATGCCGCCTATGGCCAGGAATTGCACGTGTTCGACGCGCATCGCGGCAAGGTGGCCGACCTCGCCGTGTCGCCGGATGGCATGCGCGCGGTCAGTGCCGGTTGGGATGGGCAGGTGCGGCTTTGGGACCTGACGGCGCGCCGGTCACTGCGCACGTTGGACGCGGACGCCGGCATGGTGAACGCGGTCGCCTTCACCGCCGACGGCCAGCAGATGGTTGCGGTCGGGGCGCAGGGACATGCCCAGCTGCATGCGCTGGCTCGCGGCGGGCGGTCGAGGGAACTGCCGGGCCAAGGGCTCGGGATCAACACCCTCGCGCTGACAGGGGACGGTCGGGCGCTTGCCGGTGGGGTCGACGGTCGGCTGCACGTCTGGTCCCTCGACAGTGGCACGCGGATCGGCGCGTTGGATGCGCACGACGGGCCGCTCAGCGCCGTCGCCGTTACGGGCGATGGGGCGACGGTGGCGACCGCCGGCACCGACGGTTTGATCCGACTCTGGACGCTGGGGTCGCGGAGGCTGCGCCATACCTTGAGCGCCGTCGCGGCGCCGGTCTGGGATCTGGCCTTCACGCCCGACGGGACGCGCCTGCTTGCAGCGGGTGGGGATGGTACGGCGCGCCTGTTCGACGTCGCAACCGGCAAGCCGATTGGCGGGCAGGTGCGCGGTGTCGACACCCGCCTGCCGGAGCCGGACAGCCGCGGGGCGGCGCTCTTCCGCAAGTGCGCGGCCTGTCACACTCTGACCCGGGACGGGGGCAACCGCGCGGGGCCGACGCTCTACAAGCTGTTCGGCCGCAAGGCCGGTACTGTGCCGGGCTACGACTATTCCCGGGCTTTGGCGCGTGCGGATCTGGTCTGGACGAAGGAGACGGTGAGCCGCCTGTTCGCCCAGGGCCCGCACGTGGTGACGCCGGGTAGCAAGATGCCGATCCAACGCATGCCGGACGCCGATGACCGGCGCGCGTTGATCGCCTATATCGAACGTCACGCGATGCCGGATGGGGCGGCACCCACCGGCTCAGGGACCAGGGAGTAGAAGAGCGATGCGTGCTTTCATCACCGCCGTGGCCGCGCTGCTGGTGCTGTCCGTGGGCGCCGGCGCGATCATGACCGCCGCGAACCCGACGACGACGCAGGAATACGCCACCGACAACGTCCGTCTCGGCGATTAGGCGCAATCGTTATCTCACGCCCGCACGCGTTGTTTTCGCGCCCTCGGGGATGCCGTAGAGCTTCTTGGCGCGGTCGGCGAAAGAGGTGATGACCGTGTTGAAGGTCTGGTTGAAGTAGCGCTCCGCCAATTGGCGCAGCGGGATGTTGCGCAGGCGGTAGCGGGCGTGGGCGATCACCTCGCAGCCGCCGTCGTCCAGGGGGCGGAACTGCCAGCGCAGCACGAAGTACTGGAACGGCCGACCGTTGGCGGAAATGCGCAGGTAGGTTGGCCGTGTGAAGCGGGCATCCGTGTCGAAGCGGAAGCGGATGCCCTTGTCCGCGATCACCTGGTCGACGTGCAGCCAGCCGCGCGCGCGATCTCCGGTGCGTTTGGTGATCCGCACCGCCCGCCAGCCCGGCACGAACTGGGGATAGTGCTCGATGTCGACGACAAGGTCGAACATCTGCTCGGCGGAATAGGGGACTTTGAGCCGTTGATAGACGGTCGCCATGGCACCTCGTCAGTGTCAGGGGCGTTCGGGGCCTTTAAGCTGCGAGCGCGCAGCCGGTGAGCCAGACCGTGCCGGCGTTGTGCGCCAGCATGCTGAACTTGATTCCGCCCGTCATCGCGTCCGGGTCATTCACCTTCGGTAGGCCGCGGGTGGCGAAGGGGGCGATCACGGCAATCGCCACCGGCAGCAGCGGCGTCCAGATCGGGAGCAGCCCGACCAGTGCGGCGACGCTCGTGGCGATGGCGGCGACGGTGTGGACCGCGAGGTAGGCCATATGCGTGCCCTTCGGTCCCAGGCGCACCGCCAACGTGCGTTTGCCGGCCTGACCATCCGAGCGTATATCCGGGATCTCGTTTCCCAGCAGGATGTTGACCACCCAGCAGGCGACCGGCAGCGAGATCAGCACGGCTGCCCAGCTGATCAGTCCGGTTTGCAGCCAATAGGCCCCGACCACAGGCAACAGACCGAAGGCGGTGCCGACCGTCAGCTCGCCCAGTCCGCGGTTGGCGAAGTGCAGCGGCGGCATCGAATAGGCCAGCGCCAGGCCCAGGCCGATCGCGCCGAACGCCAGAACCTCGATCCCGGCGAGCGCGGTCAGGAGCAGACCCAGCACGACCGAGGCGCCGGCCAGCGTGGCGCCCCAGCGCGCCATCTGGTATCGGCTCATCACACCGTTCTGGATGAACCGGGAGCCCCCGGTGAAGGGGTGTAGGCGACTGTCGTTGTCCGGGTCCGTGCCGGAGATGTCGTCGTAGACGTCGTTCAACACGTTGGCCGCGGCGGTGACCAGCAGCGTTGCGGCCATCGCCAGCAGGAACGCAACGCCGGCGAAGCCAAGCGCATGTTGTGCGCCGTAGGCCGTGCCCAACAGGACCGGCAGTGCCGAGGCGGACATGAACGGTGGACGGGTGGCAAGCAGCAACCGCTTGGCGACCTGATGCGGCCGGTCGCCGCCCAGGGCTTCCCACGAGGGTTCGATGGCCAACGCTGTGATTCCCCCAAAGATGGTGTCGGCATGGATGCGGCCGCCTGTCCAGTCGGCGCCACACCGCTAACCTGCCCTTATCTAACCAATGAGGTAAGTCCCGGAATTGCTCCAAATCAGTTTGGGATAGGAAGGATTAAAATCCAGCTATGCCGTGAACGCGGCGTTTCAGGCAGCCTTGCGGGGCGCACCTGGCATCCGGGCGAGCGCCCAGATCAACAGGCCAAGCACGATGGCGTTGAGCACATGCCACATGAAGTGCGTGCCGAACGGGGTGGCGCCGCACAGCGGTTGATCAAGCGTGCGTAGGGTGATCGATGCAACGAACACCCCCGCGGCCACCAGCAGCCAACGTCCCGCCGACACCCCGCGCGCCAGCAACCAGCCGCCGGCGATCACGAGCGCGGCGAGCGCGGGCAAATAGCCGCTGGAGCCGCCCAGCGCGTCACCTAGCAGCCGCTCGACCCCGGCTTCGAAGCCCATGCTGGCGGGCAGGAAGGCGAGTGTGAGGCCACCGGCCCAGACCCAGTTCAGATGGAAGCCACGGCGTAGCGTAAGCGCCAGGTACGCCAGGATGAACAGCATGATCGGCAGCACATCGGCCAGCGCCGCCCAACGGGTCGCCACCGTGTGGAACAGGAAGGAGCCGATCCCGATCGTCGTCAGCAGGACGAGCAGGAGGCCCGTACCAGCCTCCAGCCGCCCGTCACGGCGCAGGCTGGCGAATACCAGCGCGGCCGCGATCAGGAAAGCCGCGTTGGTCAGCGCGTTGACCGGTTCGGCCCAGAAGGTCGGACCCATCCGCTCGCAATAGATGTCAATCTGCTGAGACCACCCGTCCACGTGCGCGCTCCCGCTGTGTGTCCGTGGGTGAGCTACGGTGCACAGGGGCGGGCGTCAAGGTGACGGGCAGGTAGGTAGCGGACGCCAGGCCGGGCTCGACCTACGCCAACGGGACTTGCCCCGCCTTTGGCCTACTCCGCCGCCTGTTTCTCCTTATCCAGCTCGATCCGGGCGGCGCAGAACTTGAACTCGGGGATCTTGCCATCCGGGTCGATCTGCGGATTGGTCAGGACGTTGGCGGCGGCTTCGGCGTAGGCGAAGGGGATGAAGATCATGCCTGATGGCACTTCCCGGTCGGCGCGCAGCACGAGCGCGATCGAGCCGCGACGGGTGGTGACGCGCACCCGCTGGCCGGCGCGCCAGCCGCGCTTGCCGATTTCGCGCGGGTGCATCGAGACGATCGCCTCCGGCTCCAGGTGGTCGAGCACACGCGCCCGGCGGGTCATCGCGCCGGTGTGCCAGTGTTCGAGCTGCCGGCCGGTGGTCAGTACCAGCGGATAGTCCTGGTCGGGCAACTCGGCTGGCGGGGTGATGTCGACCGGCTTCATGCCGCCGCGTCCGCTCGGTGTCGGGAAGCCTTCGGAGAACACGATCGGTTCGCCCGGATGGTCCGGGGCCGGGCAGGGGTAGGTGACCGACCCCTCGCGCTCCAGCCGGTCCCAGGTGATGTTGGCGAGCGACGGCATGATACCGGCCATTTCGGCGTAGACCTCGCGCACCTGGGCGAAGCCGAAGTCGTGGCCCATTCGCCGGGCGATCTCGTGGGTGATCCACCAGTCCTGGCGCGCCTCGCCGGGCAGCGAAATCGCCGGGCGGCCCAACTGCACCTGCCGGTTGGTGTTGGTGTAGGTGCCGGTTTTCTCCTGCTGGGCGGAAGCGGGCAGGACCACGTCGGCGTGGAAGGCCGTTTCGGTCAGGAAGATCTCCTGCACCACCAGATGCTCCAGCTTGGCGAGCGCGGCGCGGGCGTGCGTCTGGTCCGGGTCGGACATCGCCGGGTTTTCGCCCATGACGTACATGCCCTTGATCTCGCCGTCGTGGGCCGCGTTGACGATCTCCACGACCGTCAGACCCTTCTGCCCGTCCAGTTCGGTGCCCCAGTAGTCCTCGAACTGCTGCTTGAAGTCGGCGTTGGTGACCGGCTTGTAGTCCGGGAAGACCATCGGGATCATCCCGGCATCCGAGGCGCCCTGGACGTTGTTCTGCCCGCGCAGCGGATGCAGGCCGGTTCCCTTGCGCCCGATCTGGCCGGTCGACAGCGCCAGGTTGATCAGGCTGCGGGAATTGTCGGTGCCGTGGACGTGCTGGCTCACCCCCATGCCCCAGAAGATGATCGAGGCGTTGGAGGTCGCGTAGGCGCGCGCACACTCCTTGATCGTCTGGGCGTCGACGCCGACCAGTTCCGCCATCTCTTTCGGCGGGAAGTCCTTGACCTTCTCGCGCAGCGCCTCGACGCCGTCGGCATGCGCCTGGATGTACTGCGTGTCCTCCAGCCCCTCGGCGAAGATGGTGTGCAGCATGGCGTTCAACAGCGCCACATCCTGGCCTGGCTTGAACTGCACGTTGCGCCAGGCGTAGCGGCCGAGCTGCACCTGATAGCGTGGGTCCATCACGATCAGCTTGGCGCCGTTCTTGGCGGCCTGTTTCAGGTAGCTCGCCGCGACCGGATGGTTTTCGGTTGGGCGGGCGCCGATCACGATGATGCACTCGGCGTCGCTGGCCGCGTTGAACGGTGCGGAGACGCCGCCGGAGCCGAGGTTCTCCATCAGCGCCGCGACCGAGGAGGCGTGGCACAGCCGGGTGCAGTGGTCGACGTTGTTGGTGCCGAAGGCGACCCGCACCGTCTTCTGGAACAGGTAGGCTTCCTCGTTCGTGCCCTTGGCGGAGCCGAAGCCGGCCAGCGCGCCCGATCCGTCGCGGTCGCGGATGCGTTGCAGGCCGCCCGCCGCGACCTCCAGCGCTTCCTCCCAGCTGGCTTCGCGGAAGTGGGTCCAGGGGTTGGCGGGATCGACCTTGTCGTCGCCGCGCTTGGGCGCGTCCGCCCGGCGGATCATCGGCACCTGCAGGCGATGCGGATGGCGGCTGTAGTCGGTGCCGAAACGGCCCTTCACGCACAGCCGCTGTTCGTTGGACGGACCGTTGCGCCCGTCGACCGAGATGATCCGGTCGTCCTTGACGTTGTAGGTAACCTGGCAGCCGACCCCGCAGAAGGGGCAGACGCTCTCGACCTGCGTGTCGGGCCATTCGGTGCGGGTCTGCTGCTCGTCCAACAGCGCGCTTTCCATCAGCGCGCCGGTTGGGCAGGCCTGCACGCACTCCCCGCAGGCCACGCAGGTGCTCTCGCCCATCGGGTCGTCGAAGTCGAACACCACCTTGGCGTCGTGACCGCGGTGGGCGAGGCCGATCACGTCGTTGACCTGGACCTCGCGGCAGGCCCGGACGCACAGGTTGCAATGGATGCAGGCGTCCAGGTTGACCGCCATCGCCGGATGGCTGGTATCCGGCTGCCACTGCTCGCGCTCGGGAAAGCGGGACTGCGCGACGCCGACCTGGTCGGCCCAGTGCCAGAACTGGCTGGTCGGGTCGTGGCTGGTCTCCCGCGCGGGCTGGTCAGAAACCAGCAACTCGAACACCAGCTCGCGGGCCCGGCTGGGGCGGTCCCCAGCCACGGACACTTTCATGCCCTCGCTTGGCTTTCGGATGCAGGAAGCGGCCAGCGCGCGCTCGCCTTCCACCTGCACCATGCAGGCCCGGCAGTTACCGTCCGGCCGGTAGCCGGGCTCCGGGCGGTGGCACAGGTGGGGAATCTCGATGCCTTCGCGCTTGGCGACCGTCCAGATGGTCTCACCGGGCGCGGCCTCGACCGTCCGGCCGTCGATCTCGAATCGGATGGTGTCGGTCATGTTTCGAGATCCTCAGGGAAGTACTTGAAGACGCAGTCGATCGGGTTCGGAGCTGCCTGGCCAAGGCCACAGATCGAGGCATCACGCATGACCTGCGACAGGTCGGCGAGCAGTTCCTGGTCCCAGCGGTCGCGTTCCAACAGCTTGACCGCCTTCTCGGTGCCGTTGCGACACGGCGTGCACTGACCGCAGCTTTCGGCCTTGAAGAAGCGCATCAGATTGCGCGCGGCGGCCTTGATGTCGTCCTGGTCGCTCAGGATCACGATCGCCGCGGAGCCGATGAAGCAGCCGTATTCGTCCAGCGACCCGAAATCGAGCGGGATGTCGCTCTTGCTGGCCGGCAGGATGCCGCCGGACGCGCCGCCCGGCAGGTAGGCCTTGAAGCTGTGCCCCTCGGCCATGCCGCCGCAGTACTCGTCGATCAGCTCGCGCACCGTGATCCCGGCCGGGGCGTGCTTGACGCCCGGCTCCTTCACCCGGCCGGAGACGGAGAAGAGACGTAGGCCCGAGCGCCCGTTGCGGCCCTTGCCGGCGAACCATTGCGGGCCGTGCTGGATGATGTCGCGCACCCAGTACAGCGTCTCGACGTTGTTGGTCAGGGTCGGCTGGCCGAACAGGCCGACCTCGGCGGCGAACGGCGGCTTGTGCCGGGGGAGGCCGCGCTTGCCCTCGATCGATTCCAGCATCGCCGATTCTTCGCCGCAGATGTAGGCGCCTGCGCCACGGCGCAGGTAGACCGGGCAGATGCGGTCGATGTAGCCAGCGCGCGCGACCCGGTCCAACGCCTCCTGCAGCAGGCGGTTCACTTTCGGATATTCGTCGCGCAGATAGATGTAGCAGGCATCGGCCTGTACCGCGGCGCTCGCGATCAGCGCGCCCTCCAGGAAGCGGTGCGGGTCGCGCTCCATGCACCAGCGGTCCTTGAAGGTGCCGGGTTCGCCCTCGTCGGCATTGATCGCGACGTAGTGGGGATGCGGCTGCTGGCGGACGATTCCCCACTTCTTGCCGGCCGGGAAGCCGGCGCCGCCCAGGCCGCGCAGATTGGCGTCGGACAGCGCGCCGACGATGCTGTCAAACGTGCGTCGTCCGTCCAGCAACTCCTGCAGTACGGTATAGCCGCCGTGGGCGACGTAGGTCTCGTAGTCGACCGGCGTGGGCTCGTGCAGCTCCATCGGTCCGCCGGCCGCCGCGATCGCCAAGCTGGAGAGGGTGGCGTGGTGCATGTGCCCCTGATGGCCGATTTCGGCCACCGGGGCGGTGTCGCAGCGGCCCATGCATGGGCCCGAAAGCACCCGGATCTTGTCGCTGACCGCTTGCGGCAGCTTGGCCAGCAACTCCTGGGCGCCGGCCATCTCGCACGCGATGCCGTCGCACACGCGGATGGTCAGATCCGGTGGCGGTGTCTCGCCGTCATCGACGATGTCGAAATGGGCGTAGAAGCTGGCCACCTCGTAGACCACCGCCATCGGCAGGCGCATCTCCTCCGCCAGCGCATGCAGGTGGCGGGCGTGCAGGCAGCCGAAGTGGTCCTGTAGCAGGTGCAGATGCTCGATCAGCAGATCGCGTTGACGGGAGCGGTCGCCCAGCAGTGCACGCACCGCGTCAGCGGCTTCAGGGTCGAGCTGCCGGCCCTTGGGGGTCGGCGGTGCGTTACGCCGCCCAGATCCGGGGGCGATCTGACGCTCTAGGGGGCGCTGCGGGGGAGGTGGGTTGCCGTCGGCCATGGGGTTGGCCTCATCCTTCTGGCGGTAGTGGGCGTGACCCGGGCAGCTTGTCGCGTCTCGTTGCGGGCCGCAGCCGGGCTCCCGGTTCGGGCAAGCTGGCTCAGTCGGCGTTGGCGTCGATGACGTCCAGACGGGCGTGGGTCATATCGATCAGCTGTTTGCCCTGGTGCTCGAAGTTGACGGTTACGCGGGCGCCGATCACCGATTGGACCTGACCGAGCCCCCAGTCCGGGGCGTCCGGGTTGCGCACCAGCATGCCGGGCGCGAGATGGTCGTCGGTCATGTTGGCTCCTCCTATTTGCTACTCTACGCGCCTCAAGGGTGCGACAATCTGACCAAGAACGACACCGATAGGGGTTGATGCGACACACACCACAACGCACAACGGGGCCAGTCAGCCGCCGCGCGTCCGTCTTCCGAGGCTTCCGAACGCCTCATCCAGGGAGGAACCGATGCAGGATATCCAGATCGATCTTCGGGTCGCCGAGTTGTTGGCCTCGCGGCTGTGCCATGACTTGGTCTCGCCAGTGGGGGCGGTAAATAACGGCCTGGAGTTGATGGCCGAGGATTTGGACCCGGAGATGATGCAGGACGCGCTCGCGCTGGCCGATAAGTCGGCCAAGCAGGCCTCGTCGACCGTCCAGTTTTTCCGGCTTGCCTATGGCCAGGCCGGGCGGCAGGTCGACATGGGCCCGGCGGAGTTGAGGCGTCTGGCCGAGAGCTTTTTGAGCACACACAAGGCCGAGCTTTCCTGGGATGCGGACGCGTTGGTCCTGAACGGACCCGACGGCGGCGGTAAGCTGCTATTGAATTTGATCGCGCTTGCGCTCGAGACGCTGCAGCGCAGTGGCACGATCCGGGCGGACGTATCGTCCGCCGGCACGGCGATCCGTGTGACTGGGAGCGGGGCCAAAGCGCGTCTGCGTGATGAGACCCGGGCGGCAATGTCCGACGACGTTGACGTCGCCGAACTCAGTCCCCGCGCGGTCCAGGGCTATTTCACTCGGCTGATCGCCCGGCGGATGGGCGGCGATCTTGGGGTGCACGAAGAGCCGGACGCCGTGACGTTCGAGGTGACGGTCCGCGCGGACTGACCGTCGGTTATGGCGGTGAGTTGATCGGTATTCTTGTACTGAACGAGAGCGGCTAGATTATTTCGAGGTGGTTTGAAGCTGACGTCGTAGCGTTTCGACCATAAAGGGCACCTCAGTCGCCGTCAGACGCCCGTGGTGCGTTAGAAACGCCTCGATATCCCGGTCCGTGTAGCGGCCGACGAGCTTGTCATCTTGTATGAACAGCTTCAGCCGGGCCAGTTCATAGGCACGGTCATGGCAAATGCGGCACTTGTCTTCGAACAGTCCATGGCCGCGGTTAATCGCGGCCAGATGATCCAAGATAATGTCAGTTTCTTCTGTGTTCAAACCGCCGTGGCCGCTTTTAAGAAACATTTCTAGCTTTAAGCCATTTTGACTGACAAGCGCGCCGTCATCGTCCAGTGAGAGCTTCTTCTCCACGAATTCACGGGCATGTTCTTCGTGGCAGCGGCCACAGCTTCGCTCATAGAGCTGATGCGGATCGAGGTTTTGCGCCATCCCCCGGACTGGAAGCAAAGCGAGAACCATGAGGAGCAGGGCACACGCGATGCGCAGCCGATACAGCATTCGTAAGATTCCGACCAACGTCGCTCATGTGGCTCGATATGAGGAGATCTGGATTGTACGAGAATCCCCATTGAGAAGGTATGTCAGAATTCTCGATCCGGCCCAATCAGGAGGACGCCTGCATCGAACAGCCGGGCCACGAACCTAACTTCTTTGTCCACTTATCGTCGTAGTAGCTACATGGGATCGCCGGCACTGCGATCACGCCCTGCAGGTGGGGTGAAACCGTCGGCATACAGCCGTTTCTCGAAGCATTGAGGCGGAACGCCGCACCCTGCGATATTGCAAGTGAAAATCATTTGCATTACTAGAGAGGCAGTGTGGCGCTACGGTTGTCCTGCCCGGCGCCATCTTGACGCGCGACCTGTGAAGGGCGCGACCACCTGACCGAGGGAGACACGCAGATCATGCGCGCATATGCGATCACCGCAGCGGCCGCCACGCTCGCCGCCGGACTTGCGGTCACCAGCGCCGCCCACGCGCAAGGCGAGGTGAATATCTATTCCGCCCGCCACTATCAGACCGACCAGCGGCTCTACGACGAGTTCGAAAAGCGCACGGGCATCGAGGTGAACCGCCTGCAGGGCAAATCCGATGCCCTGATCCAGCGGATCAAGAGCGAGGGGCGCAACACCCCTGCTGACGTTCTGGTCACGGTCGATGCCGGCCGCTTGTGGCGCGCCGAGCATGAAGGTCTGTTCGCCCAGATCGACAGCGAGGTGCTGAACGACCGTATTCCGGCCAATCTGCGTCACCCGGACGGCGAATGGTTCGGCTTCTCCAGCCGCGCGCGGATCATCCTGTACAACAAGGATCGTTTCGAGGAGCCGCCGGTCACGACCTACGAGGGGTTGGCGGATGACAAGCTTGAGGGCGAGGTCTGCATCCGGTCGTCTTCCAACATCTACAACCAGTCGCTGCTGGCCAGCCTGATCGAGCATCACGGTGCCGAGGGCGCACAGGAGTGGGCCGCGAACGTGGTCGACAACTTCGCCCGTGAGCCGGAAGGCGGGGACACCGACCAGATCATGGGCGTTGCCGCTGGCGAGTGCGGCGTGGCCGTCGCCAACCATTATTACTTCGTGCGCGTGCTGCAGAATCAGCCCGAGGCGGTCGAGAACGTGGGCTACGTCTTCCCGAACCAGGACGGGCGGGGCACACACGTCAATATTTCCGGCGCTGGCGTGATCAAGAACAGCCCGCACCGCGAGAACGCCGTGCGCTTCCTGGAGTTCCTGGCCAGTGACTTCGCCCAGCGCTACTTCGCGGACGGCAACAACGAGTACCCGACCGTGCCCGAGGTCGCGCCGAATACCAAGCTGAAGAAGCTGGGCGACTTCAAGATCGACGACATCAACGTCTCCGCCTATGGCGAGAACCAGCCAGAAGCCCAGCGAATCTTCGACCGCGTCGGCTGGAAGTAGCACCCTCCCTCTAGCCGGCCCGCACGCCCGCCCGGAGAGGCCCATCCGGGCGGGCGTTTTTCGTATTCAAGTCGCCGCGTGCCGTGGCTCGCTGAACACCAGTCGGACGAAGTCGCGATAGAGCCGGACCTGTCGCGCCAGGCTCGGCGGATCGCGTGTGACCTTTGATAGAATGATTCCCCCATCGACCACGACGGTCACCATGTCCGCGAGATCGTCCAGGTCGACCGGGATGCGCGGTGGGTAGAGGGCGGCGATCGCCTCCAGTCGTGCCCGAAACCGCTTGCGCCAGCCGAGCACGGCGGCAGTGTTGACCTCCTGGACTTGTCTGGCGAACAGCTGTTCGTGGTAGCAGACCGAGGCCACCAGGCAGCCGGGGTGCCCGTTTGGGAGGTCGGCGAACATGTCCGCCAGTAGCTTGAGCGTGATCAGGAAGGCGTGCAGCGGGTCCTCGCTGAGTGCGTCGCCGCGGGATTCCAATTGGTCGAAGATGGCGTCGTCCTCGCGCACATAGCGCTCCAGCAGCGCCTTCGCGAGTTCGCTCTTGTCCCGGAAATGGTAAAAGAAACCGCTTTTCGAGATGCCCACGGCGGCGATCAACTCGTCGATCGAGGTGCCGCTGAACCCCTTTGCCAGAACAGCATCCTGCGCCGCGTCGAGCAATTGCTCGCGCGTGGGGAGGGCGGTCCTGGGCGGTTGCGTGGCCATGATCTGGGTACATCCGTAAGGCGGTTACTGTACCACCGGTACAGTCCCCGGTGTCGGCGCAAACGGGTAGGCGGCCATCTCGGCTGGGCGTCGAGCGCTAAAGTTTTGTTTTAATAGCAGATTTGTTGGCGACGCGCCCTGTACCGCAGGTTCACTACCGCCCGCAGCGCGGCCCTCGTATCTCTTGGGTCCGCGATCCCAAGCCTTGCGGCGTGGTCGATCGCATGTTCCCCCACCAGGAGATCGACTTATGCTGCAGGATCGACAGGGTAATCCTCTGACCGGCGCCAACGCCGAAGCCGTGGCGGCTTTCGATGCGGGCGTTCGGGCATTCAACATCTACCGCGGCGACCCGCTTGCGCATGCGGATGCGGCGTTGGCGGCCGCGCCGGCCTGCGTCATGGCGCACCTTCTGAAGGCCCATCTGCTTTTAATGGCCACCGAGCCGGCGGCCGCTGAGGAGGCTGGGGGGATCCTTGGTCACGTTCGGAACTTGCCGATGTCTGATCGGGAGGCCGGCCACCTGGCCGCGTTGCAGCAGGTGCTGGCGGGCGATTGGTCGCGCGGCGCCGAGACGTTGGACCGGCTCAACATGCGCTATCCGCACGATTTGCTGGCGCTGCAGTCCGGTCATCTGATGGATTTCTACCGGGGCAACGCCCGCAACCTGCGTGACCGCGTCACGCGCGTGCTGCCGGCCTGGACGGCGGATGTGCCGGGTTACTCGATCGTGCTTGGCTTTCAGGCGTTCGGGTTGGAGGAATGCGGCGACTACGCCCGGGCGGAGGCGGCCGGGCGCGAGGCGCTCGCCCGGGAGCCGCTGGATTGCTGGGCGCACCATGCCGTGGCGCATGTCATGGAGATGCAGGGCCGGGCGGAGGATGGCATCGGCTGGATGCAGGTCCGGCAGGCGCAATGGGACGGCGACGACAACTTCTTCAAGGTGCACAACTGGTGGCACAAGGCGCTGTTCCATCTGGACCTCGACGATGCCGAGGGCGCGCTTGCGTTGTACGACGGCGCGGTTCGGCGGGAGGCGAGCGAGGTTGCGATGGATCTCGTGGATGCTTCGGCGCTGCTGTGGCGGTTGCATGCGGCGGGTGTCGACGTCGGCGGACGCTGCCTCGAGGTCGCGGAGGTCTGGCGCGCGCATGCCGACGGTAAGCTTTACCCGTTTAACGACTGGCACGCGGCGATGGCTTATCTCGGCGCCGATCAGGTGGTCGAGGTCGACCGCCTGATCGCGGCGTATGAGAACGCACCGTCGGCAGGCGAGGTCGGGCGTTGGCAGGCGCAGATCGGGTTGCCGCTGCTGCGCGGCTTCCGGGCATTTGCGACCGGGCACTACGCCGAGGCGGTGAGCGATCTGCACACAGGTCGGGCGATCGCCAACGGCTTCGGCGGCAGCCACGCCCAGCGGGACGTGATCGACTGGACCCTGGCCGAAGCCGCGATTCGCGCCGGTCTGGGGGCCGAAGCCGTCGCCTTCGCCCAGGAGCGGGTTGCGGTGAAACCCCACAGCCCGATCAGCCGGCGCTCCCTGCAGCGGGCCCGCTCCATTTCCGCCGCACCAGCGGCCGCGGCTTGAGCCGAGTGCTCGGGAGATTTCCGGCCTGAGCATGGCGGGTGTAGAGGGCACGAGGGCCTTCTACGCCCGCTAAGGCTTCATAGAAGTCGGTAAGTGGAGAGAGGTGAGGATGGCTGGGGCGGAGCCGATCACGCCCCGATGGCCGGTACCTGAGCGATTTTCGGCCCTGTGGCGGCCCCGGGTTAGAGTCTTGGTAACCCTAGATGTGCAGTCTGCGCGATGGCTTCGTCTAAAAAAGAGTGAGGTTCGGAGAGACGATGGCGGCGGAATCGGTCGAGCAGTTGCACGGAGAGATGCTGGCGCGCTTGGAGAAGGGCAGCGGCCGGTTCAGCAACCTGTTCAAGAACTGGATGAAGTTCGAGAACAACAGCGAGCGGATGTTCAAGGCTCGTGCGGCCAACGGGGGAAGCTATCTGCTCGCGCGCCTGGCCGATTACGAGGTCTCCAGGGCCCTCGTCGTGCTCGAAACCGTGATGGAGTTCTGGGATCGCGAGCGCTTCGCCCTTTACGTCAACGCCGAGGACAACGACGGCAACGGCATCTGGCACTATCTTGCCGACAACCTGCGGCTCAACGAGGGTCGGGATACGCTCAAGTTCGCGCACATCCTGATCAAGCTCGACGTCGACTTCGCCCGGCGCAACAAGTACGGCATCAGCCCGCTCGGCAAGATGTTGGTGCCCGAGCCGAAGTGGCAGTCGATCAACGCGCTGATCCAGACCAAGCACCTGCAGATCGTCAACGTCGAGAACGCGGTGGCCGAGCAGGCGAAGGGCGATCAGGGGAAGCTCGCCAACATGATGTGCGGCATCTTCGCCGCGGACCTGTCCGACAACCGCGCGCTACTCTCCCAGCACTGCCTCAAACAGGCGGTGCAGTCCAACACCGACAAGGAACAGCGGCAGGCGACCTGCCGGCTGTTTTTTGATTACATTAATGCCGAGGACGGCACGACGGCCTTCCACAAGCTACTGGGGCACGCCAATACGGCGATGTTCGAGGATCTGCTGGGTCTGTTGTTGCAGCAGACGGAAGAGACGGTGGTCGGGATGTCCCCGCCGGATGTCGCGACCAAGAAGGTCTACCGCCAGGCGGTGCTGTGCCGGCGGCTGTTGAAGCGCGACAAGGCGCGCCGCACGCTGTTCGTGCACTGCCTGCTGCTTGGCAAGACCGCTTATTTGCGCAAGCTGACGGGCATGCTTTTGAATGACGAGCTGGCGATCAAGAAGCTGGTCCGCGGCGAGCCGCAGCCCCAACCGGTGGTGATCGACAAGACCTCGCCCGCGCCGTCGAACCCGCTGCTGTCTGCCTTGCTGGCGCGCGACCGTCGCGGCGATACGCTGATGCATTTGGCGATTCTGCAGGGGGACAAGGGGGCCCTGGAAGTGGCCTTGCATGGCCTCGCCTCCAACGACGTGCACGCCATGCTCACCAAGGTGCCAGACGCCTCAGGGGCGTCTCCGGTGGAGATGGTCGATTTGGAGAAGGCGAAGGCCCGTTTGGGGCGTGCCGTGAAATCGGGCCGTCTGCCGATGGAGGTCGCCAACGCCCGGATGAAGCGTCTGGCCAAACTGGACAAGGGCCTGCGCAGTTACATCAACGACAAGATCGCCGAGATCGAGGCGCTGGCGAGTGACACCAAGGGCGGGGCGCCGGTCGCCCCCAACTTCGACGTGCGCAAGATGGCCGGCGCTGCGTAAACGCGGGTGCCGGCCCAGCCCTCGTCAAACAAAAAAGCGCCGGCCAGGGGAACCCGGCCGGCGCCAGTCAAAGCTGAAGGCGGAAAGATCAGGCCGCCGGATTAGCCCTCCAGGGCACTCATCACGGCCTTCTTCGGATCGCCGCCATCACGGGTCTTTACGCCGGTGAACACCAGCGGACCGCCCCGATCGAACCAACGATCGAGGATCTCGGGCTTCTCCTGGATCAGCTTTTTGCCGGCTTCCAGGTAGTCCATCTCCTCGTTGATCACGTACTTGCCGAGCAGGTTCTGTTCGTCGAGTGTGAAGGTGTAGTTGGTCAGCAACTGGCCGACGTTCGGGCACTCCCAGGTGTAGCCGCTGCGCACGGCGGTGTAGACCGTGGCGCCGCCCTTGTTCGGGCCCCAGTAGTCCGCGCCGCCGGACAGGTACGCCATGTCGATGTTCAGGTTCATCGGGTGCGGCTCCCAGCCCAGGAAGACCGCCCACTTGTCCTGACGGGCGTCCTTCTTCACCTGGGTCAGCATGCCGGCGGAAGAGGAGGGCAGCAGCTTCCAGTCGCCCAGCCCATAGGCATCGTCGGCGATCATCTCCTTGATGATCTGGTTGCCGTCGTTGCCGGCCTCGATGCCATAGATCGTGCCGTTGAACTTATCCTTGTACTCGTCGAGGTCGGAGAAGCTCTGCACGCCCGCATCATAGGCGTTCTTGGTCACCGCCAGCGTATACTTCGCGCCTTCCAGGTTGGCGCCCACGATATCGATTGAGCCTTCCTTCATGTACTTGCCGATCATCGACTTCTGGGTCGGCAGCCAGAGGCCGAGGAAAGCGTCCCGCTCGTTCTTGGCGAGCGAGTTGAACATGATCGGCACGGAAGCCGTGATCAGGTCGGTCTCGTACCCGAGCTGCTGCAGGACCCAGGCCAGGGTCTCGGTCTTGGCCGTGACGCCGGTCCAGTTGACCTGCTCCAGGCGTACGGTGCCGCAGGAATCGCCTTCGTCCTGCGCGGTCGCCGGTCCGGTGACCAGGGCGGTGCTTGCCAGCGCAAGCGCGCCGGCGGCGAAAAGGCTCTTGAAGTTCATGTGAAGTCCCCTCGTTTCAAGCCGTTGTTGTCGCGGTTGTCGGGTCTTCTTGGGCTTCGGTTGTCGGGCGCGGCCAACGCCCGTTGCGATCCGGCGCGGCTGCGTTTGCAACCGAGGCCCTTTATTTCTCGCACGTCCATCTCGCCGACCGCTTCAGCGAAATAGCCAGGATGGTCGAGAAGGCGCGCCGCCGATCGCGTGCACGGCCGTATCAGTCCCTCTCGATCATGGCGACCATGCGATCAGATCGGCGCGCGGGCTGACGCGCCCACGGCCAAGCGGCGAACCCAGCTTACGGGGTCACCGTCGTCGTCGCCACGATACGGTTTTTGATTGAACGTTCAATCAAAAAAAGATACATGGACTGTGGAACGGGCGTTTCTGGGGCGTTCAGCGCCAACGGCGCCCCTGTGCGACTCGGCATAGGGTCAGCGGTTCGATCGGAAGCGATCGTGGACGATAAGCAGGGGAGAGTGGGGCGATGCCCAAGCTCGGGATGGAGCCGGTGCGTCGGCACCAGATGATCGAGGCCACGATTCGCGCGATCCACGAGGTTGGCTTTCCGAATACCTCGCTCGCGCAGGTCGCTCGGCGTGCCGGCGTCAGCCAGGGGCTCGTCGCACATTACTTCCGCGATAAGGCCGGCCTGCTGGAGGCCACGATGCGCCACATTGCCGCCGAGCTGAAGGCGGATGTCGTGCGCTACCGCCGCGGCCTGACCGATCCGCTGGCGCGCCTAGATGCGGTTCTGGAGGCCAACTTCTCCCCGCGCTCCTTCGCGCCGGAAAGCCTCAGTGCCTGGGTCGCCTTCTGGGGGCAGACCCACCGAAACCCGCAACTCGGCCGCATCCAGCGCGTCTTGCGGGTGCGGCTGAAAAGCAACCTGGCCTACGACCTGCGTCAGCTTCTGCCGGATGCGGAAGCCCGGCGCATCGCTCTGGGCCTGTCGATCTTCGTCGACGGTCTGAGCCTGCGCACGGCGATGGGCGAGCGCGCCCTCGACCGGGAAACCGCGCGGGCTCTCGCCTTCGACTATCTGGACACGGAACTCGCCAAGAACGGCGTCAAACGGGAGCCCAGCCATGCAGCGCAAGGATGATCTGAAGCTCTACATCGGCGGCGGCTACGTTGCCGCGCAGAGCGGGCAGACGTTCGAGACCGTCGACCCCGCGCACAACGCGCCGATCTGCAACGTGCACCTGGCCGGCAAGGCCGACGTCGACGCCGCCGTCGGCTCGGCGCGTCAGGGCTTTGAGGTCTGGTCGCGGATGACCGGCGCGGCACGCGGTCGGGTGCTGCAGAAGGCGGCCGACCTGCTGCGCGCGCACCGCGACGAGCTGGCCCGGCTGGAGACGCTGGACGCCGGCAAGCCGCTGTCGGAAACGCCGGAGGCGGACGTCGATTCCGGCGCGGATTGCCTGGAGTACTTCGCCGGTCTCGCCAGCAAGCTGGGCGGCGAGTATCAGGAGGTCGACGACGCCTTCTTCTATACCCGGCGCGAGCCGCTCGGCGTGTGCGCCGGCATCGGGGCCTGGAACTATCCGCTGCAGATCATCTGCTGGAAGGCCGCCCCCGCGCTCGCGGCCGGCAACGCGATGGTGTTCAAGCCGGCCGAACTCACCCCGCTGTCCGCCCCGCGCATGGCCGAGCTGATGACCGAGGCCGGCCTGCCGGATGGTGTGCTGAACGTGGTGCAGGGCTTCGCGGAAACCGGCCAGGCGCTGGTCAATCATCCGGGCGTGGCCAAGGTCTCCCTGACCGGCGAGGCGGAGACCGGCAAGGTGGTCGCCAGCGAGGCCGCGCGCAGCTCGCTCAAGCACGTGACGATGGAGCTTGGCGGCAAGTCGCCGCTGCTGGTGTTCGACGACGCCGATCTGGATAACGCGGTGTCGGGCGCGATGCTGGGCAACTTCGCAACCCAGGGTGAGGTCTGCACCAACTGCACGCGCGTGTTCGTCCACGCGGATGTGGTCGACGATTTCCTGGACCGGCTGGTCAAGCGCACCCAGGCGATCAAGCTGGGCGACCCGTCCGATCCCAGCGTCCAGATGGGCCCGCTGATCAGCCGCGAGCATCAGAAGGTCGTGCTCGACTACATCGAGACCGGCAAGCGCGAGGGCGCCAACCTGCTGGTCGGCGGCGGCGTGCCGGAGGCCTCGGAGCTTGCCGACGGCAATTACGTGCTGCCGACGATCTTCGATCGCTGCACCGACGAGATGACGATCGTGCGCGAGGAGATCTTTGGGCCGGTGATGTCGGTCCTGACCTTCCGCGACGAGGACGAGGTGCTCAAGCGCGCCAACGACACGCGTTACGGGCTCGCCTCCGGTGTCTTCACCCGCGATCTGAACCGCGCGCACCGCTGCGCACGCGAGCTGCAATCCGGCATCTGCTGGGTGAACCACTACAACGTCACCCCGATCGAGATGACCTTCGGCGGCGCCAAGCAGTCCGGGCTGGGCCGGGAGAACGGCCGCCAGGCGATCGAATACTACAGCCAGTTGAAGAGCGTGTTCGTCGCGACGGGCGACTGCGAAGCGCCGTTCTGAGCGTGCGTTTGCCCGTTACGCGATCGAGCCTCATGGGAGCCTAAGCATGAGCGATACCGAAACGTTCGATTACGTCATCGTCGGGGCCGGCTCGGCCGGGGCCGTGCTGGCCCACCGGCTGAGCGAGGACCCGGAGACCTCCGTCCTGCTGCTGGAAGCCGGGCCGCCGGACTGGTCGGTGTTCATCCACATGCCGAGCGCCTTCGCCGAACCGCTCAAGGGGCGGACGTTCAACTGGGCGTACTTCTCCGAACCCGAACCCTACATGGACAACCGGCGGATGTACTGCCCGCGCGGCAAGACGCTGGGCGGCTCCAGCGCGATCAACGGCATGGCCTATATCCGCGGCCATGCCCGCGACTACGACCGCTGGGCGCGCACCAACGGCATGGAAGGCTGGGCCTACCGTCACGTGCTGCCCTACTTCAAGAAGGCGGAGACGCACGAGACCTTGGGCGGCGACCCGTATCACGGCGATTCCGGGCCGCTCTACGTCACCCGCGGCGAGCGCCGGAACCCGCTGCACCGTGCCTTTATCCAGGCAGGCCAGCAGGCGGGTTACGCTTATACCGACGACATGAATGGCTACCTCAACGAGGGCTTCGGCCCGATGGACCGCACAACCAAGAAGGGCGTGCGCTCCTCTACGGCCAACACCTACCTACGGCCGATCAAGGGCCGGTCGAACCTGACGATCCGCACCCGGGTGATGACCCACCGCGTGCTGTTCGAGGGCACGACCGCGACCGGCGTCGAGGTCACCTATCGTGGCCGCACCCAGACGATCCGGGCCGAGCGGGAGGTGCTGGTCTGCGCCGGCGCGATCAACTCGCCGCAGTTGCTGCAGCTCTCCGGCGTGGGCGCGGGCGACCACCTGAAGGCGATCGATGTGCCGGTCGTTTCCGAACTGCCGGGCGTGGGCGAGAACCTGCAGGACCACCTGGAGGTCTACGTCCAGCACAAGTGCAAGGAACCGATCACGCTCTATTCCGCGACCAAGCCGCTCAACAAGGCGATGGTCGGCCTGCAGTGGCTGGCGACCCAGACGGGGCTGGGCGAGAGCAACCACTTCGAGGCCGGCGGCTTCATCCGCTCGGAAGCCGGCGTCGAGCACCCGAACGTGCAGTACCACTTCATGCCGGTGGCTGTGAACTACGACGGCTCGGACGCCGCCGATTTCCACGGCTATCAAGCCCACGTCGGGCCGATGCGCCCGGAAAGCCGCGGCCACGTCAAGGCGCGCTCGAATGATCCCCGGCAGGCGCCGGAGATCCTGTTCAACTACAACCAGAGCGATCGCGACGTGAAAGAGATGCGCGACAGCATCAAGCTGACCCGCGAGATCCTGGAGCAGGAAGCGTTCGCCCCTTACAGCGACGGCGAGCTGGAACCGGGCCCGGACGTGAAGACCGACGCCGAGATCGACGCCTGGGTCCGGCAGAACGGCGAAAGCGCCTACCACCCGTCCTGCACCTGCCCGATGGGCCATGACGAGATGGCGGTGGTCGATGGCGAGGGCCGTGTGCACGGGACCGAACGGCTGCGCGTGGTCGACGCCTCGATCATGCCGACGATCGTTTCGGGCAACCTGAACGCGCCCACGATCATGCTGGCGGAAAAGATCGCCGACCAGATCCGCGGCACCCAACTACCGCCCGAGGATCCGGCGATCTGGATCCACCCGGCGTGGCAGACGCAGCAGCGGTAGCTGGCATGTCAGTCAGGTGATTGAGGATCGTCAGCGCCCTTTAACCGGGCGCTGGCACGCCCCTTTCACCCCCGCACCACCGCCAGCGTCGTCTCGGCGCCTTTCGCGCAATCTTCCAGATACCGCCAGACGTATTCGGCGAAGGAGCGCCGGCAGTAAAGGTCGAGGCTCGGCGTGTCGTCCTTGAGGTGCAGGGTCACGCCGGTGTGGCGGCCGAACAGGGTCTGCTTGACCTGGCCCGGCTGGAAGGCGCGCGGATGCATGTCGAGCGGGACGGCGCGTTCCAGAACCTCACGGGCGTCCGGCCCGGTGATCCCGATCGTGGTCTGCGCGCCGGAGACATCGAGCACCTGAGCGAACACGCCGTCGAGCACGCCGGTCAGCTTGGTGAGCAGGTCGGCGCCGGCGTCCGGGGCCGGGTCGTCAACCACGAACAGCCACTCGTCCGGGCCAAGCCAAAGGATGTGCAGCGGTCCGGCGCTGGCGGCCGTGTTGGGGGTGGTCGGCAGGTCCAGGCCGGTCGCGTCCTTGACCGCCTGCTGGGCCGTGGGCTCGCGCGTCAGGTCGACGCGCAGGGTTACTAGGCCCCGGAAGTTGCATGGGATCAGGCCGATACCGGCGCCCTGCAAGCCGTCCTGCGTGCGCGCGGCGAGGTGGAGTGGGTCAAACGGGCTGTGCCGCAGGCTAGCCGCGGTCGTCATCATGCTGTCAGGCACGGAGGCGCTCCCCTTCCGGATCGAAGAACACCGGGTTCGTGATGGTGCAGGCGATCGTCTTGCCGCCCGGCATGGGCGCGAAGATCTTCTGGCCGTGCTTCTGGTGACCGCCCTCGACCAGCGCAAGCGCGAAGGAGCGTTCGAGGTTCGGGCTCATGTAGCTGGACGAGACGTGGCCGACCATCTGCATCGGCGGGGCGTCCTTCAGCGTCTCGACCAGTTGCGCGCCTTCTTCCAGCACCTCGCCGGGGTCGTCGGGCAGCAGACCGACGAACTGCTTGCGCTGCGGGTCCTGCATGTCGGGGCGGGAAAGCGAGCGCTTGCCGATGAAGTCCTTCTTCGAAGAGCATAGCTTGTCCATGCCGAGGTCGATCGGCGTCACCGTGCCGTCGGTCTCCTGGCCGACGATGATGAAGCCCTTCTCGGCGCGCAGCACGTGCATCGTCTCGGTGCCGTAGGGCGTGATGTCGTACTTCTCGCCTACGCTCATCAGCGTCTGCCACATGTGCAGGCCCTGGTCCGCCTGGACGTTGATCTCGAAGCTGAGGTCGCCGGAGAAGGAGATCCGGAATACCCGCGCCGGCACGCCCGCGACCGTGCCCTCGCGGAAGGTCATGAACGGGAACGCCTCCGGCGACAGATCGATGTCCGTAACCTCCTGCAGCAGCTTGCGGGCGTTCGGCCCGGCGATCGCGGCGGTGGCGTACTGCTCGGTCACGGTCGTCAGATAGACGCGCAGGTCCGGCCACTCCGTCTGCAGGTATTCCTCCAGATGCGCCAGCACGCCGCCGGCGCCGCCGGAAGTGGTGTGCATCAGGTAGTGGTTCTCGCCCAGGCAGGCGGTGACGCCGTCGTCCATCACCATGCCGTCTTCGCCCAGCATCAGCCCGTAGCGGGCCATGCCGGGCTTCAGGGTCTTCCAGCCGTTGGTGTAGACGCGGTTCAGGAACTCCACGGCGTCTGGGCCCTGGATGTCGATCCGGCCCAGGGTGGTGGCGTCGAGGATGCCCACGCTCTCGCGCGCCGCCTTGCTCTCGCGCTGCACCGCGTCGTGCATGCTCTCGCCCGCCTTGGGGTAGTACCAGGGGCGCTTCCAGTGGCCGACGTTCTCGAACTCCGCCCCGGCGCGCACGTGCCAGGAGTGCATCGGGCTGTGCCGCTCGGCGTCGAACAGGTCGCCCACGTCGCGCCCGCCCCAGGCGCCGAAGGTCACGGGCGTGTAGGGCGGGCGGAAGGTGGTCGTGCCGATCTCCGGGATCGGCAGGCCGCGCGCCTGCGAGACGATGCCGAGCGCATTGACGTTGGACGTCTTGCCCTGGTCGGTCGCCATCCCGGTGGTGGTGTAGCGCTTGACGTGCTCGATCGAGGTATAGCCCTCGCGGATCGCCAGCAGCAGGTCGGCGGCGGTCACGTCGTTCTGATAATCGACGAAATGCTTGCCCTTGTGGCCGAGCGGCTTCTCGCCCGGCACGGTCCACAGCCAGCGTGCCGGCAGGAAGCCGTCGTCGCCGGCCTTGGGCGTGGTGCCGGCCTTGGTGTCCGGGAAACCGGCGGCCTTCGCCGCCTCCGCGCCGGCGGTCAAGCCGTCCTTCAGGCAGCCCTTGAGGCCCCAGGTGCCCTGGCAGCAGCCGGCCGAGCGTTCGCGCTGGACCGAGCGATCGGGCACGAATGCCGCCGTCTCCGCGTCGAAGCGCAGCTTGCCACGGGATTGGCTGAACAGGTGAACCGTCGGGTTCCAGCCGCCGGCGTTGGCCACGAAATCGCAGGCGATCTCTTCACTGTTACCGCTGGACAGGCTCTCGCCGTCGTCGGCAAGCGGTGCGGCCACCAGCGCGCGCACTCGCTTGGCCCCTTTCACAGCGGCCACGCCGTGGTTGGCCAGGATACGGATGCCTGCCTGCCTGGCCCGCTCGGTATAGGGGCCGCTCGCTTCCGCGCGGACGTCGATCGCCGCGGCGATCTCGATCCCCGCCTCGTGCAGGTCGAGCACGGCCTGGTAGGCGCCGTCGTTGTTGGTGACCAGCACGCAGCGCTCGCCGGGCTTGACCCCGTAGCGGTTGACGTAGGTCTGCGCCGCGCTCGCGAGCAGGATGCCGGGACGGTCGTTGTCGACGAACACCAGCGGCCGTTCGATCGCGCCGGTCGCGAGCACGACCTCCTGCGCGCGCACCTTCCACATCCGCTGGCGCGGCCGGTCGGTCGGCTTCTCGGCGAGATGGTCGGTCCGGCTTTCCAGCAGGTCGATCCAGTTGTGGTCATAGTAGCCGAACACGATGGTGCGCGGCAGAATCCGCACCTCCGGATGCTGGCGCAGTTCGTCCAGCGTCGCCTGCACCCACTCCATCGCCGGCTTGCCGTCGATCATCTCGCGTGACGACAGCAGTGCGCCGCCGAACTCCGGGTTCTCGTCGGCCAGGATTACGCGCGCGCCGCTGCGTGCCGCCGTCAGCGCGGCGGCCAGGCCGGCTGGCCCGCCGCCGGCGACCAGCACGTCGCAGTGGGCGTAGCGCTTGTCGTAGAAATCGGGATCCGGTTCCGTCGGCGCCTTGCCCAGGCCGGCGGCGTGACGGATCACCTTTTCGTAAAACGGCCAGGCCTTCCCCGGCCACATGAAGGTCTTGTAGTAGAAGCCCGCCGGGAAAAGCTTGGAAAACAGTTGGTTGACGGCGTTGACGTCGGTTTCCGGCCCCGGCCAGGCGTTGACGCTCGTAACCGACATGCCGTCGTACAGCTCGGCCTGGGTGGCCCGGATGTTGGGCAGGGTGCGCGCGCCGCTTTCGACCTGCAGCAGGGCGTTCGGCTCCTCCGCGCCGGCGCCCAGGATGCCGCGCGGGCGGTGGTACTTGAACGACCGCCCGACCAGGTGAATGCCGTTCGCCAGCAGCGCGGAGGCGACCGTGTCGCCGGCATACCCGCGGTAGCGCTTGCCGTTGAAGGTGAAGTCGATGGGGCGTTGCAGGTCGACCCGGCCCCGGTCGTTCAGGCGGAAGTTCTGCGCCATGCCCGGCGTATCCTCAAAAACAGCGTGCCTCTCGGCCCGCGCGTCTCGCGCGGGCGGCGCGGGTTAGACGTAGGTCTTCTCGTCCACCTTGGGCGGCTCCTCGCCCATCTTGTAGGAGCCGTGGACCTCGTTGGTCAGGGTGTCGCGCACCACGTTGAACCAGCGCCGGCAGCCGTAAGTGTGGACCCAGCGCTCGTAGAACGTGCCCTTGGTGTTCTTTTGCAGGAACAGGTAGTCGGCCCACTGCGCGTCGGAGACTTCCTCGGGGCGTTCCGGACGCACCTTGTGCGCCTCGCCGCCGTAGGAGAACTCGTTCTCAGTGCGCTCGCCGCAGTAGGGGCAGGGGATTCGCAGCATCGTCTCTGGTCCTCGTCTCGCGCAGGGAACGCGTCGGCGTGTCGGGTCGAAAAAAGGCTTGGCTAGTGCGCGACACCGGCGGCGGCGTGTTCGTCGATCAGGAAGCCGGTGCGGAAGCGGTCCAGGGCGAACGGGGCGGCGATCGGGTGCGGACGGTTGTTCGCCACCGTGTCCGCGAAGATGTGGCCCGAGCCGGGCGTCGCCTTGAAGCCGCCGGTGCCCCAGCCGCAGTTCAGGTACATGCCCTTGACCGGCGACAGCCCGATGATCGGGCTCGCATCCGGGCAGGTGTCGACCACGCCGCCCCACTGGCGCAGCATGCGCATGCGCTTGAACAGGGGATACAGCTCGCAGATCGCCGCCAGCGTGTCCTCGGTGACCGGGTTGGAGCCCCACTGCGAATAGCCGTTGTAGGCGTCCGTGCCGGCGCCGATCACCAGCTCGCCCTTGTCGGACTGGCTGATGTAGGCGTGCACCGCGCCAGCCATCACCACGTTGTGGACGATCGGCTTGACCGGTTCGCTGACCAGCGCCTGCAGCGGCCGGGAGTTCACCGGCAGCTTGAACCCGGCCATGTTGGCGAGGACGCCGCAGTGCCCGGCGACCACGAGACCCACCTTGTTGGTCTTGATGTGGCCTTTGGAGGTGCGCACGCCGGTGACCTGGCCGCCTTCGATGTCGAAGCCTTCGACCGCGCACTGCTGGATGATATCGACCCCCATCTCGGAGCAGGCGCGGGCATAGCCCCAGGCCACCGCGTCGTGGCGCGCCGTGCCCGCGCGCCGCTGGATCGAGCCACCCATCACCGGATAGCGACCGCCACCGCGTAGGTCGATGATCGGCACCTCGCGCTTGACGTCCTCGGGCTCCAGCCACTCGCTGTCGATGCCGTTCAGGCGGTTCGAGTTGATCCGGCGCTTGGTGATCCGCACTTCGTTCAGGGTGTGGGCGAGGTTGAGCACGCTGCGCTGGGAGAACATCACGTTGAAGTTCAGCTCCCGGGTCATGTTCTCCCAGAGCTTCAGCGAGTGCTCGTACAGCGCGGCGGACTGGTCCCACATGTAGTTGGAGCGCACGATCGTGGTGTTGCGGCCGGTGTTGCCGCCGCCCAGCCACCCCCGTTCGATCACGGCGATGTTGCGCAGGCCGTGTTCCTTGGCAAGATAGTAGGCGGTCACAAGGCCGTGGCCGCCGCCGCCCACGATCACGGCATCGTACTGCTTCTTCGGCTCTGGCGAGTGCCAGGCCTGTTGCCAGTTCTCGTGATAGGACAGGGCGTTCTTGACCAGCGAGAAGATCGAGTAGCGAGCTGTCATGCTCTTGCCGCGCGCTCCCATCCAAGCGGTGAACCGGATCCCAGGACCCCGCGTCACTGCCCGCCTGGACGGCGCGGAAATCGGGATGCCTGCAGGGTTCAGAACACGCTGGCCAGGCTTGAGGGGCTAGCCGATCTCCGGCAGAAAACTTTCAGATCGCGACACCCGATCTTATGTGCTTGAATCGAGTCATCTGATTGCAACGAAATAGGGACGCTGCTGGGTCAAAAGCATGCTGGGTACCGTGCCGCGGGAGCTTCCGCAGAAGATCGGCTTCGTAGTCGTGCCGCGCTTCTCAATGATCGGGTTGATGAGCGCGATCGAGACCCTGCGGCTTGCTAACCGCTTGGCTGGCAAGACTCTTTATCGTTGGCCGTTGCTAACGATATCGGGCGAGCCGCTGGCGGCATCGAACGGCTTTCACCTGACGCCCGACGGGGATCTGGAGTCGGGCAACGATCTGCAGACGGTGGCGGTCTGTGCGGGAATCGACGCGCACAAGGTAACCGACAAGACCCTGATAAACTGGCTGCGCAAGCTGGACCGCAAGGGGGTCGACCTGGGGGCGATCGGGACCGGAAGCTACGTCCTGGCGCGTGCCGGTCTCTTGGAAGGGTACAACTGCACGATCCACTGGGAAGCGTTGGCGGCCTTCGCAGAGGATTTCCCCGAACTCGAGGTCACCACGGAACTGTTCGAGATCGACCGTCAACGCTTCACCTGCGCTGGCGGGACTGCGGGCATCGACATGATGTTGAACATGATTGCCATGCAGCACGGCCACGAGTTGGCTGCGCGGGTGGCCGACCAGTTCATGCACGAGCGTATCCGCGACCGCCACGACCACCAGCGGATTTCCTTGCCGGCGCGCCTGGGGGTCCGTCACCCCAAGCTGCTGTCGGTGATCGACCTGATGGAAAAGCATCTGGAGGACCCGCTGTCGCGCGCCGACCTCGCGCGCACCTCCGGCTTGTCGACGCGCCAGCTGGAGCGGCTGTTCCGCAAGTACCTCGGCCGCTCGCCGGCGCGCTATTATCTGGAGTTGCGGCTGAACAAGGCGCGTCTCTTGCTGCTGCAGACCAACATGTCGGTGATCGACGTCGCGCTTGCCTGCGGCTTCGTCTCCGCCAGCCACTTCTCCAAGTGCTACCGCGACTTCTTCGGCCGCACGCCGCGCAAGGAGCGCGGTCTGCCCAGCGAGGACGAGGGCGGCTCGGCCGAACTCGACGAATTGGACGCCAATCAGGCGCGTGCCCAGGTGGATAAACAGGCCAACAGGAAGTCCGGAAAGCAAGTCGGCCCGCAGACGCCGGTCGCCGGGAAATAGCCCCGCCGGGCGGCATCCCGTCGGCAATCCTGACAACAGAATCAGAGTTTTATGGGGAGAGTTTGATGTATCGGTCGGATCTCCTGCAGGACAAGCGCGTGCTGATCACCGGGGGTGGCAGTGGGCTCGGCAAGTCGCTCGGCCGACGGGTCCTGGAACTCGGCGCGCATCTCGTGATCTGCGGCCGCCGGGCGGATACGCTGGATGCGACCCGGGCGGAGTTCGACGCCGACTTTCCGGGGCGCACGGCCAGCCACGTCTGCGACATTCGCGATGCGGACGCGGTCGAGGCGATGCTGGAGACGATCTGGCAGGACGGGCCGCTGGACGCGCTGGTCAACAACGCCGCTGGCAATTTCCTGGCCAAGTCGGAGGAACTGAGCCCGCGGGCGTTCGACGCGATCACGGGCATCGTCCTGAATGGGACGGCCTACGTCACGCTCGGATGTGGGCGGCGCTGGCTGCGCGACGGGCATGTGGGCACGGTGCTGTCGATCGTCGCCACCTACGCCTGGACGGGCAGTGCCTACGTCGTGCCCAGCGCCTGCGCCAAGGCCGGCGTACGCGCGCTCACGCAGTCGCTGGCGGTGGAATGGGGCGACCGGAACATCCGTCTGAACGCGATCGCGCCGGGCCCGTTCCCGACCGAGGGGGCCTGGGACCGTCTGGTTCCCACCCAGGAGCTGGAGGACACCTGGCGCAACCGGATTCCGGCCAAGCGCTTCGGGGAGCACGGCGAACTCGCGGACCTTGCGGTGTTCCTGTTGGCCGACCAGTCCAGCTACATCAACGGCGAGGTGGTCGCGATCGACGGCGGCGAGTGGCTGAAAGGTGCCGGCCAGTTCAACTTCATGGACGCCCTGAGCGAACAGCAGTGGGATGCCATGAACCCGAAGCGGAAAAAGGGGTAGGCGGGGGCGCCCATGCGGCGTCCGGGCGCGCCGCGCACGGGCTTTGCAAGGGGGCGCGCGCTTGGCTAGGGTGACGCGCGCTTTCAGCCCGCCGCTTGCAAGCTGTGCGGTGGGCTGCTTTATGACGCACCAGATTGACGCACATCCGCGCATCCGTCCGCTTGCGGGCAGCGCGCCAACCCGGGCACGAGGGCCGATACCGCCGTGAGTGATATCTTCCGCGAGGTCGACGAGGAGATCCGCAAGGAACGTTACGCGACCCTGTGGAAGAAGTACGGGGTCTTCGTGATTGCCGCCGCCGTGGTGCTTGTCCTGGCGGTCGCGGGCTATCAGGGCTGGCAGCAATGGCAGCGCAGTCAGGCCCTTGATGCATCCGACAGCTACAACGCCGCCGTTCAGTTGCTGCAACAGGATGAGACCGAGCAGGGCCTGCAAAAGTTGGCCGAGATGTCCGATCCGTCCGGCAGCGGCTATGCCCTGTTGGCGGCCTTCCGCCGCGCGGAGCTGCTGGCCGAGCAGGGGGAGACGGAGCAGGCCGTCCAGATCTGGGACCGGATTGCGGATAGTGGCGGCAACGATCCGCTGCGCGAGCTTGCCACGGTGTTCGCGGTCGTCCATCAGGTCGACAGCGGCGATCCCGAGCAGCTGGCTGAGCAGTTGCAGCCGCTCGCCTCTCAGGAAAGCCCATACCGCTGGACGGCGCTGGAGCTGCAGGCAACGCTCGCCCACAAACAGGGCGACGACGCGAAAGCCGTCGAGTTGTTCAAGCAGATCGCCGACGGTAGCGATGTGCCCCCGGCCCAGCGCCGCCGTGCCACCCAAATGCTGGAGCTGCTGCAGGAATGATTCGCGCGCTACTGCGCCATGGCGCCCTCGCCGGGCTTGTACTCACACTGGCCGCCTGCAGCTGGTTCGAAGAGGATCCCGACCGTCTGGAAGGCGAGCGGATCGACGTGCTCGGCCCCGAACAGCGGTTGAGCCCGGACGAGACCATCCAGGACCGACAGGTTCAGCTGCCGCGTCCCTACGTCAACGCCGAATGGCCGCAGCCCGGCGGCAATCCGAGTCATGCCATGTTCCATCTGGAACTGGGCGATTCCCCATCGCGCGATTGGTCGGTGGACGTCGGCGAATCCTCCGACGACCGTCAGCAGATCATGAGCCAGCCGGTCGTGGCGGATGGCCGGGTCTATGCCATGGATGCCGTGGCCACGGTCGGCGCCTATGACGTCGAAGATGGCGCAACTGTTTGGCGGCGCGAGCTGATCGAGGACGCCGATGGGGTGTTCGGCGGCGGGGTCGCGTTCGCCGACGGTCGGCTGTTCGTCACCACTGGCGCCGGCCGGGTGTTCGCGCTCGACGCCGAGACGGGCGAGACCGTCTGGACCTATGACGCCAGCGCGCCGATGCGCGCTGGCCCGACGGTACGTGATGGGCGCGTCTATGCGGTGACGATCATCAACGAAACGGTCGCTCTGTCGACCCGCGACGGCAGCGAAATCTGGACCCACCAGGGGATCGAGGAGCAGGCGGGCCTGCTCGGCTCCGCCAGCCCGGCGGCCACCGGCGCTTCTGTCCTGGTCGCTTATTCCTCGGGCGAGCTGTACGCGCTCCTGCCGGAGAACGGGCGCTCGCTGTGGAGCGACAGCCTGGCCGGGATCGCCCGGACGGACTCTGTCGCCAACCTGACCGATGTGCGTGCCAAACCGGTGGCCGACGGCAACCGTGTCTACGCCATTTCCAACGCCAACCGCATGGCCGCGATCGACACCCGCCGTGGCGCACGCGTCTGGGATGAGCGCCTGGCCGGGATGGAGATGCCCTGGATCGCCGGCGACTGGCTGTTCATGGTGACTGTTCGCAGCGAACTCTTGGCCTTGGAGCGCGAGACCGGCCGGATCCGCTGGGTGACCCAGCTGGCGCAATGGGAGGACCCGGACGATAAGGACGGGCCGATCGTCTGGCAGGGGCCGGTGCTGGCTGGCGACCGACTGATCCTGCTAGGATCCAACGGCAAGGCGGTGTCCGTGTCGCCCTACAATGGCAAGGTGCTGGGGGCGATCGATCTTCCGGGGGCACCAGCCGCGCCGCCCGTCGTCGCGGACGAAACGCTTTACATCCTGACCGACGACGCCACCCTGGCGGCTTACCGCTAGCCCGCGCCCGGCAGCGATCCACCGACGAAACGCAACCGGTGTTCCCGTGACCCTGACCGTCGCCATCGTCGGCCGGCCGAACGTCGGCAAGTCGACCTTGTTCAACCGCCTGACCGGCCGGCGCAGCGCGCTGGTCGACGATACCCCGGGCGTGACCCGCGACCGGCGCGAGGGCGAGGGCAAGCTGTTCGACTTGACCTTCCGGCTGTTCGATACCGCCGGGTTGGAGGACGTCGACGACGATAGCCTCGAGGCGCGCATGCGCCGGCAGAGCGAGATCGCGATCGAGGAAGCCGACGTCGTCCTGATGATGCTGGACGCGCGCGCCGGCGTCACCGCCACGGACGAGATCTTCGCCGACAAGCTGCGCCGCGGCGACAAGCCGGTGCTGGTGCTCGCCAACAAGTGCGAGGGGCAGGCGGGGGCGGCCGGTCTGGCGGAGGCGTTCACGCTCGGCCTCGGCGATCCCGTGGCCTTTTCCGCCGAACATGGCATCGGCCTGGAAGAGGTACACGAATTGCTGAGCGAGGTCGCGCAGACGACCGGCCATGCCGATGAGCTCGCAGCCGACGCCGAAGCCGAGGACGCTTCGGAGGAAGCCGATGCGGGGCCGCTGCGCCTCGCCATCGTCGGCCGGCCGAACGCCGGCAAGTCGACGCTGGTCAACCGCCTGCTCGGTGAGGAGCGACTGCTGACCGGGCCGGAAGCCGGGATCACGCGCGATTCGATCGCCGTTGACTGGGTCTACAAGGACCGCGAGATCAAGCTGGTCGATACCGCCGGCCTGCGCCGCAAGGCGCGGGTTGACCAGAAGCTGGAGAAGCTCGCGGTCGCGGATGCGCTGCGGGCGGTGCAGTTCGCCCATGTGGTCGTGCTGGTGATCGACGCCGAACAGGGTCTGGACAAGCAGGACCTGACGATCGCCAACCAGACGATTGAAGAGGGGCGGGCGCTCGTCCTCGCGCTCAACAAGTGGGATGCGGTCGGCGAGAAGGAGCCGGTGCGCAGCGCCGTCTCCGATCGCCTGACCCGCTCGCTGCCGCAGGTCAAGGGCGTCCCCGTCGTCCCCGTCTCGGGGCTCAAGGGGACGGGCATGCAGAAGCTGCTGGATCAGGTGCTGCGGGTCTACGACCTGTGGAATCGCAAGTTCGCGACCCCTGATCTGAACCAGTGGCTGTCCGAGGTTGAGGCCGCCAATCCGCCGCCCAGCGTCGGCGGCAAGCGCTGCCGGCTGAAGTACGTCTCCCAGCCCAAGGCCCGGCCGCCGACCTTCGTGCTGTTCTGCTCGCGTCCGAAGGACCTGTCGGATTCCTACCTGCGCTATCTGGAAAACGAGCTGCGGCACGACTTCGACCTGCCGGCCGTGCCCGTGCGCTTCCACCTGAAAAAGAGCAAGAACCCCTACGCGTAAGGGGCATGCGTGCCAGCCGCAAAGGACGTCGCCGTCAAGCGGCCGTGGCTACCGGTGCTTGCGTTACGGCAGGTGCAGCAGCACCGGCAGATAGCCTAGGCGGTGCAGCGCCTCGATGCCTTCGGCGACGGGGAGTGCTAGCAGCATCAGGCTGGCGTCCCGCAGGGTGATGAGCAGGAGGCGCGGCCGAACCTCGACGGTTTCCGCGTCATGCCAGTGCGCGTCGGGGGAGAGCCAGCGTGGCACGCTGCGCATGTATTCGAGGTAAGCAACCGGGAAGTGTTCGGTCAGATATGCCTCTTCACGGCGGATCACAATGTCCAGAATCGCTGCCGCCGCCGCGGCAAGCAAGGCGCCCATGACGATGCTGCCGCTGGTTGCACCGATCCCAAATGCCCCCATGACGGAGAAAACGTAGAGGGGATTGCGGCTCAGGCTGTAGGGGCCTTCGGTCACGAGCGTGCGCTTCTTGCGTCCCCCGATGTAGAGGGTACACCACGTGCGTCCGAGGACAGCGAGCGCGATGACCGCAAAGCCGGCGATCTCGATCGTTTGTTCGCTGGGGCCTTCAGCTGTCCAGGCCGGTACGCTTGCGAGAAACGCGGCGTTGAAGCTGGCGGCGACAAGCCACAGGGCACGCTTGCGAGCGTGTTGAAGTTTTGACAGTCGTGAGGCCTCGCCCTTCATGCGCCATTACCTCGTCTGGTTTTGGGGGGTATGGGGTGATGTTGTGGGGGCGTCGCTGGGAGCGGCAGGCACCCCCGCCGCCGGGGCGGGCACGGCGGCGGGGGCCGACGGACGCGCGGGGAGTCCAGACGCGCGTCAGTCGTTGTCCTCGCGGCTCAGGACCTTGCCGGTGACGGCATCGACCTTGAGCTCGACCCGGCGGCCCTCGGCATCGCGGGCGTCGACCTCGTAGCGGTCCGGGCCATCGCGCTCGACTTCGCGGATGTCGCTGTAGCCTTGCCGGCTGAGCTTCCCTATGACCTCTTCCATCGGCATTGTCCGCTGACCGGTCTGGAGCTTGTTCGTATCATCGCGACTCTGCTGCTGGACGCTTTGGCCGGTGTCCCCAGCGCCGCCGCTGCTGGCGGCGTGGGTGGCCTGGATGCCGTTCAGGGCAACTGTGCCCGCAGCGCTGGCGAGCACCAGGGCACTGGCCAGAAGAAGCGAACGGGTACGCATGGTGCGCCTCCTTTGATGACGATGTCGTGTGATTGAGAGCAGGGGGCTATGGCTAACTAGGTGAGGGCGGTTGGCTCAGTCGTCCTCGTACGCCTCGTATTCCTCTTCCTCGCCGTAGCCGGTTTCTTTGTGGTCCTCGGCCTCCGCCTGTTCGTGCTCTTCGCTTTCGAACGCGGCTTCGGTCGGGGGCCAGGGCGTGGCGCCGCTGGTGACGCCGGCAACGGCGGCGATCCCGACCGCAGCGAGCGAGGCAAGGACGCGGCTGGCGCCGGCTGGCTGGCTGTCTTGAGCACCATCGGTGTCTTCGGGCAGCTTCTTGCGGCCGTGGATCATCGCGGGCACCAGATTTTCGCCAGTCAGGATGGTCTCGGCGATCACGCCGATGACGTGCACGATCGCGATGATCAGAATCAGGTTGGCGAAGGTTTCGTGTAGCTCCTCGCCGCCGCCGAACAGGCCGGTGTAGAGGGTTGCGAGCAGAACCGCGATCATGGCGAAAATCGCGAGCCCGCCGACCGGGTTGTGGCCGACGTAGTGCTTCGGTTTGCCCGACAGCAGACCCTGGATGTGCGTCTTCACGGCATTGGGGGTGGGCAGGAAGTCGCGGAAGCGGCTGTGTTCGCTGCCCAGGAAGCCCCAGACGATGCGGAAGATCAGTAGTGCAGCGACCAGGTAGCCGGCGCCAACGTGCAGCGTAAACTCGAAGCCGTCCTCTTCGCCGCCGGTGATGTAGGCGACCGTGACGGAGGCGACCAGCAGCCAGTGAAAGGCCCGTGTGGGTAGGTCCCAGACGAAGAAGCTTTTGATCCGAGCCGGGGTCGGCATGGTCCGGTTTCCTCCTAATGGTTGTGTGGGGAGTTGCGAGCAATGTCGCGTCGGACCCTGCCGAAGCGTGGCTGAACGCAGCTTGAATGGGCTGTTCAGTTCACGTTCATCCGCGCCCGGGGTAGAAGGGCGGTTGCCATGACCCGTCTGTCACCTTTTCTGCTCGCCGGCCTGCTGTTGCTTGCTCTGGGCGTTGCACCGCACGCCAGCAGCGACCATGAGCAGGCGCGCGAGGCCGTTCAGCGCGGCGAAATCCTGCCGCTGGAGGAGGTCCTCGCGCGCGTACGCCGCGATTTTGCCGGCGAGATGCTGGCGGTCGAGCTGGAGCGGGAGCAACATGATCCGTTCGACGGACAACTGGTCTACGAGGTGAAGATGCTGTCCGACGACGGGGCGGTCACCGAGCTGTACTACGACGCGCGGACGGGGGAGCTGCTGAAGGCGCGCGGTCATGGCTTGGAAGCGCACGACCGCGACGACCGCGAGCATGAGGATGGCGACGACGATCACGACAGCTGGGACTGGTTCGGCGACTGATGCGTTTGCTGGTGATCGAGGATGACGCGGATCTGCAGCGCCAGCTATGTGCGGCACTGACCGACGCCGGCTATGCGGTGGATCAGGCCTTTGACGGTGAGGCGGGCGAATTCCTGGGACAGACGGAAAGCTACGACGCCGTCGTGTTGGATCTGGGGCTGCCCAAGTTGGATGGGTTGTCCGTCCTGCGTTCCTGGCGCGAGAGCGACAACCACGTTCCCGTCCTGATCCTGACGGCGCGTGGTGCCTGGACCGAGCGGGTGGAAGGCATCGATGCGGGGGCCGACGACTATCTCTCGAAGCCCTTCCAGATGGCCGAGCTGGTCGCTCGCGTGCGCGCACTGATTCGTCGGGCGAGCGGGCACGGCTCCGCGGAGCTGACGTGCGGACCGGTGACACTGGACACGCGCGCCAACCGTGTGACGGTCGATGGTGCGCCGGTAAGCCTGACCGCGCACGAGTACCGCGTGCTGTCCTACCTGATGCACCACCAGGGGCGCACCGTCTCCCGCATGGAGTTGAGCGAGCACGTCTACGCCCAGGATCTCGATCGTGATAGCAACACGATCGAAGTGTTCGTCCGCCGACTGCGCAAGAAGCTCGGGCAGGCTCTGATCAAAACGGAACGCGGGCTCGGCTACCGGATCGAGGCGGACGGTGAGCCGTACCGCGGCGGGGCTGGGCGGTGATGGGGCTGCGCTGGCCTGTGGGAGTGCGTCCCGGCTCGCTGTCGTTCCGCTTGCTGCTCGGCGCCATGCTGTGGATCGCGCTCGCCCTGGTCGTCACGGGCGTCGTGCTGACCCGTATTTTCGCAGCGCATATCGAAGACCAGTTCGCCCAGCGGCAGGAAGCGTTGCTGAATCAACTCGCGGCCAATCTGGAGGTCGGTCCGCAGGATAGCCTGACCCTGACTGGAAGCCTCAGCCCGCCACAGTTCGAGCGGCCCTATTCCGGCACCTACTGGCAGGTCCAGGCGAGCGACGGGGAGGTGCTGCTGCGCTCCCGCTCGCTATGGGACGCGGCGCTCCCGTTGCCGTCGGATACGCTGTTGAACGGTCAGGTGCACCGTCATCGCCTCACCGGACCTGGTGAGGCCGCGCTGATCGCATATGAGCGCGCGGTCCGCCTGCCGGGTCGTGACGACCAGCTACGCTTGGTGGTTGCCCGCGACGCGGTGGTGCTGGATACGGCCGTGCAGCGGTTCGCGCGGGTGCTGACGGTGTCGTTGTCGGTACTCGGGCTTGGGTTGATCGCTGCGGCTGGGGCGCAGATCGCTGGCGGCCTGCGCCCGCTCGGCCGCTTGCGCCGAGCGCTGGGCGAGGTGCGCGCGGGGCGGGCACAACGGCTCGAAGGCACCTATCCAGCGGAGATTCAGCCCCTGGTCACGGACCTGAATGCCGTCTTGCAGCGCAACGCGACGGTCGTGGAGCAGGCGCGCACGCAGGCCGGCAATCTGGCCCATGGCCTGAAAACCCCGCTCAGCGTGCTGTCCAATGAAGCCGCGGTCCTGGAAAACACCGGCCAAGCCGCCTTTGCTGCGCGGATCGCCGAGCAGACGCGCATCATGCAGCGCCAGATCGACTATCACCTCGCCCGTGCCCGCGTGGCCGCGACGGTCGACGTGCCGGGGAGTCGGGCGGACGCGCAGGCGGCGCTGCAACGCCTGGCCCGTACGATGTCCAAGCTCTACGCGGCCAAGCAGCTATCGGTTGAGGCTGACGGGCATACCGTACCCGCCTTCCGCGGCGACCGGCAGGACCTGGAAGAGATGCTGGGCAACCTGGTCGACAATGCCTGCAAGTGGGCGCACGCTCAGGTACGCCTGTCCGCCCGGCCCGCGGCGACGGAGGGCTGGCTTGTGATCGCGGTGGACGACGACGGCCCCGGCCTGCCGGAGGACCAGCGCATGGCCGTGTTCGACCGTGGCCGCCGTTTGGACACCCGCGTCGACGGGTCCGGTCTCGGCCTGGCGATCGTTGTCGAGCTGGCGGAGCTTTACGGCGGCACGGTCGCCCTCGGCGACTCCGATCTTGGTGGCCTGTGCGCGACGCTCACGCTGCCGGCGGCTGGGGACGCGTAAAACCGGGCGTGCGCACGGCTCTATGCCACGATCAGACGTGCACCACCTCGCCGTGGTGCGTGCACGCCGGTTCGGCCAGCTCGACGAAGCGTTCGGTGATTGCGGCCGGTTCGGGATGCTGGTTTGGGTCCTCGCCGGGGAAGGCATGGGCGCGCATGCTGGTGCGGACCACGCCTGGGTCTAGCAGGTTGGCCCGGATGTTGGTCTTGTTCAGTTCTGCCGCCCAGACCTTGACCATATGCTCCAGCGCGGCCTTGGAGGCGGCGTAGGCGCCGAAGTAGGCGAACGGCGTGCGGGCGACACCGCTGGTGGTGAAGATCGCCCGGCCGGCATCCGATTGGCGCAGCAGCAGATCCAGGCTGCGGATCAGGCGGAAGTTCGCGGTCACGTTGATGTCCATCACCTCCTGCCAGGTATCCGGCGGGATGTGGCTCATCGGGCCCAGCTGGCCGAGCGCGCCGGCGTTGCCGACCAGGATGTCGACCTTTTGGTAGCGGTCGAACAGCGAGCCGCCCAGCCGGTCCAGCGCGTCGAAGTCGCGCAGGTCGAGCGGCACCAGGACCGGCGATGGACCGCCGGTCGCAGCGATCGCGTCGTCCAGTTCTTCCAGCGCGCCCTTGGTGCGCCCAATCGCGACGACGGTCGCGCCCTCGGCGGCGAACCGCTCCGCGACCGCGCGGCCGATCCCGCGGGAGGCGCCAGTGACAACGGCGATGCGGTTCTGCAGGCGGCCCTGCTGTTCGGTCATGTCCGGGTCTTCTCCTGCCTCGCGTTGAGCGTGGGCGTCTTGGCCGACGCGTCGCGCGGTGTGTGTGTCGTGTGTTGTGCCGGAGCGGCCTGTCCGGGGTCCAGGGCGCTTTCCGCCGCAGGCGTGCGCGCGGGCAGCAAGCGGGGCTCGCGCCGCGTGCCTTCGGCGGGGCCGAGCGGCGCTATTCTGCTCGCTGCGTCGGCGGTTTGCCGGCGCAGCCGGCGGACATGTCGGCGCCGGCGCACCGCAAGCGCCGGACGCTCCAACGTCCACACCGCGAGCAGCCCGAGCAGCAGTCCCGCCAGCGCGTAGCCGCCGCCCTCCACCGTCAACGGCAGGGCCGGGGCGAAGCCGTGGAGCGTGCCCTCGACGATCTGCATGTCGAGATGGCGGGCAAGCGCGAGCGGACGGTCCAGCGGGCCCGCGTCGGTCAGCGCCTGATGCGCGGCCTGCAACCGTTCGAACGCCTGATAGGTGGAGCGATAGCCCGCCACCAGCGTGCCGGTCAACTCGCCGCCTTCGGTCGCCGCGCGGTCCAGATAGTCGCTGACGGAAAGACCGCGCGCCTGCGCGTCCTGGATTACCGGGGCGAGGTCGTCGCGCGCCTGCGCAAGCCGGCCGGAGAGGTGCTGCAAGTACTGTTGGTAAAAGGCCGGGAACTGCGCCGCGCTGGCGGCCCCGGCGGCCGCGAACAGACCGTTGGCGAGCCGTGCGAACACGGCTGTCAGGCTAACAGGCCGCTCGGGGCCCGGCGGTGCGGTGTCAGAACCCGCAGGCCTGTGCCGTCGAGCGCCGGTCGGAGGTTCAGGTCAGTCAAGCTCCCTCCTTTGAGGGGACGGCGACGGGGCGCGCGTTCAGCCCTCCGCGAGCAAGTTCAGTTGGCGCTGGCGGCTTTCGCCTTCAACCTGGTCGGTCAGGCGGATCGGGTATTCGCCCGTGAAGCAAGCGTCACAGAATTGCGGCTGCAGCGCGTTGCGCTTGGGATAGCCCATGGCGCGGTACAGCCCGTCGTCGGAGATGAACGCCAGGGTGTCGCAGCCGATCTCCTCGGCCATCCCGTCGACGTCGAAGCGCGCAGCCAATAGTTCCGACTCGTCCGGTGTGTCGATGCCGTAGAAGCAGGGATGCCGGGTCGGCGGCGCGGCGATGCGCATGTGCACCTCCGCCGCGCCGGCCTGGCGGACCATGTTCACGATCTTGGCGCTGGTGGTGCCGCGAACGATCGAATCGTCGACCAGCACGACCCGCTTGCCGCGCAGTAGCGCGCTGTTGGCGTTGTGTTTGAGCTTCACGCCCAGGTGGCGGATCGAATCGGTCGGCTCGATGAAGGTGCGCCCGACGTAGTGGTTCCGCACGATGCCGAGCTCGAAGGGGATATTCGCCTGATTGGAATAGCCGATCGCCGCTGGCACGCCGGAGTCCGGCACCGGCACCACGAGGTCGGCGTGGGTCTCCTTTTCGCGGGCCAGCTCGGCGCCGATGCGCTTGCGCGCTTCGTAGACGCTGGTGCCCTCAATCTGGGAGTCGGGGCGGGAAAAGTAGATGTACTCGAATACGCACATCCGTTGGCGCTGGCGCGGGAAGGGGCGTAGCGAGCGCAGCCCTTCCTTGTCGATCACCACCATTTCGCCCGGCTCGATGTCGCGCACGAAATCCGCGCCGATGATGTCGAGCGCGCAGGTCTCCGAGGCGAGGATGTAACTGTCGCCCAGCGTGCCCAGTACCAACGGCCGCACCCCGAGGGGATCGCGTACGCCGATCAGCTCGCTGTCGGTCAACGCGGTGAAGGAGTAGGCGCCCTCGATCTGCTTAAGCGCGTGGATCAGCCGCTCGATCACGGTGTGCGCCGGGGCGGTCGCCATCAGATGGATCACCACCTCGGTGTCGGTGGTCGACTGGAACAGCGAGCCGCGGCGCACCAGTTCCCGGCGCAGCTTGCGGGCGTTGGTCAGGTTGCCGTTGTGCGCGACCGCGAAACCGCCGAAGTCCATCTCCGCGAACAGGGGCTGGACGTTGCGGATCACCGTGTCGCCGCTGGTCGAATAGCGGTTATGGCCGATCGCGCAGTGGCCTTCCAGCCGGCGCATCCGCTCCGGGCTGGAGAAGATGTCGCCGACGTGACCGGCGTCACGGTAGGCGTTGAACTGCGTGTCGTCGTAGCTGACGATGCCGGCGGCTTCCTGTCCGCGGTGCTGCAGGGCGTGCAGGCCGAGCGCGGTGTGCTTCGCGGCGTCTGCATTGTTGAAGATGCCGAAGACGCCGCACTCCTCATGGAGTTTGTCGTCGTCGAACGGGTTGGTCGTGATCATTGCTCGCCGCTCCCGTTTTCGGACGCTTGGTTTTCGAATAGACGGTCCAAGTCCTGCCGCTGCTCCTCGTTATAGCCCGGTTCGCGTTTCGGGTCTTGCGCTTCCGTCTTGGGCCGACTGAGTACGTCGTAAGCGTCCTTAAGGTCCTGCGCATCCTTGGCACCCTGCTGGGCCTGGCCGGCCGCCGAGCTTCCCTGATGGCGCAGGGATTCGGGCAGGGCGCTTTCCAGAGCCGAGGCCGTCGCCGCGACCAGGCGCGCGCTCTTCGCCTCCTGCAGGTAGCTGGGCCGTTCGTTCGGATTGGGAAGGGCCCAGGTCATCAGCATCCAGGCGACCGCGACCAGCAGCACGCCGCGCACCAGGCCGAACACCAGGCCAAGCGAGCGGTCGAGGGCGCCCAGCGAGCTTTCCCGTACCCGGTTGGAGAAGACCCGGGAAATGATCGACAGCACGACGAGCGTGACCACGAAAATCACCACGCCGGCGACGATGTCGGCCAGCAGGTCGATCGCGATGATATCCCGGGCGAATGGCTGAGCCGTTTCGAAGCCGTACAGCGTCGCCAGGCCCGCGCCGACCCAGGCGCCGACCGAGAGCACCTCGTGCACGCATCCGCGCATGAACGCGAGCGCGCCGGAGAGCAGCAGCACCGTGAGCACCGCGATATCGATGAAGTTGATCGGCAAGTCGGCCATCGGGGCGTCCTGTTAGGCGCGTCGGGCGCTAGGGGGCTTGGTGGGATGGCTGCGCGGTCGGCGCTCGATCGATCGCACGGCCTGGGAGCGCGCGGCTGTCCATGAACCGACCGAACCTCTCAGGCGCGGCCGCCGTCGGCGAAGCGCGCAACCAACTCCTCCAGGTGGCTCAGCTCCTCCAGGCCGAGTCCATCCGGTCCGGGCGGTGCCTTGGCTTTACCGCCTCTGCGCGGCGGCGTCCAGGCGCGCTCGAAACCGAGTTTGGCGGCTTCCTTCAGGCGCTGCTCGCTTTGGCCAACCGCGCGGATCTCGCCTGACAATCCGATCTCGCCAAAGATCACTGTATCCTCCGGCACAGGCCGGTCGTAGGCGGCGGAGACGAGGGCAGCGGCGACCGCGAGGTCGGCAGCCGGCTCACCCACCCGCAAACCGCCCGCGACGTTTAGGTAGATATCCTTACCGGCCAGTAAAAGCCCACAGCGCGCTTCCAGGACCGCCAGCACCATCGACAGGCGGTTGCCGTCCCAGCCGACGACGGCCCGGCGCGGCGTCGCGAGCGGCGAGGCGGACACCAGCGCCTGGATCTCGACCAGCACGGGGCGCGTGCCCTCCATCCCAGCGAACACGCTGGCGCCGGAGACCTGGCCGTTGCGTTCCGCCAGAAACAGGGCAGAGGGGTTGGCGACCTCCACCAGTCCGCCGTCGGTCATCTCGAACACACCGATCTCGTCGGTCGCGCCGTAGCGGTTCTTGACCGCGCGCAGGATGCGGAACTGATGGCCGCGCTCCCCCTCGAAGTAGAGGACGGTGTCGACCATGTGCTCCAGCACCTTCGGGCCCGCGATCAGCCCCTCTTTGGTCACGTGGCCGACCAGTAGCAGCGTGAAACCGCGCGCCTTGGCCAACCGGATCAATTCCTGCGAGGCGGCGCGGACCTGGCCGACCGTGCCGGGCGCGCTTTCCAGGTTGTCGACGTACATCGTCTGGATCGAGTCGACCACGACGACGTCCGGGGCGTCGGCGCTATCCAGCGCGGCGGCGATGTCGCGGACGTTGGTGGCGGCGGCCAGCTGTACCTGACTGTTCGCCAGGCCCAGGCGACGGGCCCGCAGGCGCACCTGATCGATCGCCTCCTCGCCGGAGATGTAGGCGCAGCTCGTGCCCTCGCGCATCGACAGCGCCGCGGCGGCCTGCAGGGCCAGGGTGGACTTGCCGATGCCGGGGTCGCCCCCGACCAGCACGGCGGAGGCTTCGACCAGTCCGCCGCCGCACACCCGGTCGAACTCGGCGATCCCGGAGACCCGGCGCGGTTCCCGGTCGGCCTGACCGGCGAGGTCGACGAACTCCAGCCCCCGCCCGCGTTTGCCCCGTTTGGCGGACAGCCCGCCAGGCGCGGCCTGGGCGATCTCTTCCTCGGCGAGCGTGTTCCATTCTCCGCAGCCATCGCAGCGCCCTTGCCACTTGGCATGCACGCTGCCGCAGGACTGGCAGACGAACTGGGACTTCGGCTTGGCCATCGGCGGCTCGGGACTATTCCTGGCGCACCGGCATGCGGATCGGCCCTTCGGCGCGGCCGTGGACGAACTGCTGGACGTAGGGATTGTCGGTCGTGTCGACCTCCGCGACCGGGCCCTGCCAGATGATCTTGCCTTCGTAGAGCATCGCGACCCGGTGGGCGATCTTACGCGCGCTCGCCATATCGTGGGTGATCGACAGCGTGCTGGCGCCCAGCTCCTGCACGCAGGAGACGATCAGATCGTTGATCACGTCGCCCATGATCGGATCGAGACCGGTCGTGGGCTCATCGAAAAAGATGATTTCCGGATCGGTCGCGATCGCTCGGGCGAGGCCAACGCGCTTCTTCATGCCGCCTGACAGTTCCGCCGGGTAAAGGTCGGCGACGGTTTCCTGCAGGCCGACCTGGGCCAGCTTGTCGATCGCCGCCGCCCGTGCCCGTTTCTTGTCCATCTTCTCGCGCTGGACCAGGGCGAAGGCGACGTTTTCCCAGACGCTCAGCGAGTCGAACAGGGCGGCGTTCTGGAACAGCATGCCGAACTTGCGCAGCAGTTCGTCGCGCGCGGGACCCTTGAGGCCGACCACGTTCTGCCCGTCGACCTCAATCGTGCCGGCGTCCGGCTCCAGGATGCCCAGGATGCATTTCAGGAGCACCGACTTGCCGGTGCCGGAACCGCCGATCACCACGACCGACTCCTGCTCGGCCACGTCGATGTCCAGACCGTTCAGCACCTGATGCGTGCCGAACGCCTTGTAGAGGCCGCGCACGCGGATCTTCGGGGGCTGTTGGGTCGTGCCGCCGTTCGTCTCGGTCATCGGGCGAAGAACAGCTCCGTGATCACGTAGTTGAACGACAGGATCAGGATCGAGGCGGACACCACCGCGTTGGTGGTGGCGCCGCCGACACCCTGCGCACCGCCGCGGGAGTGGTAGCCGTGGTAGCAGCCCATCAGCGCGATCAGGAACCCGAACACGCCCGCTTTCACGAGGCCGGAGACGACGTCCATCACCTCCAGGAACTCGCGCGTGTTGTTCAGGTAAACGGCCGGGTTGAAGCCGAGCTTGTAGGTCGACACCAGATAGCCACCGAAGATACCGATCGCATCCGCCGTCAGCACCAGGACCGGCAGGGTGATGATGCCGGCCCACAGCCGGGGGGCGACCAGGTACTTGAACGGGTTGGTCGCGAGCGTGGTCAGCGCGTCGATCTGCTCGGTCACGCGCATCGTGCCGATCTCAGCCGCCATTGCCGCGCCAACGCGTCCGGCGACCATCAGGCCGGCCAGCACCGGGCCCAGCTCGCGGGTGATCGAGACCACGACCACGTTCGGGATCGCGCTTTCCGCGGAGAAGCGGGCGAAGCCGGTATAGGACTGCAGCGCCAGCACCATGCCGGTGAAGATCGCCGTCAGCCCGACCACCGGCAGCGAATAGAAGCCGACGTCGAGCATCTGCCGGCCCAGGCTGCGCCAATAGAACGGCGGGCGCACCATGTGCGAGACGGCCTGGGCGGTGAACAGGAACAGGCGACCGGCGGCGGCCAGGAAGTTGAGGAAGGCCCGCCCAACGATTTGCAGCAGCACCATGCCGGTTTAGCCGCCCCCGCCGGTATAGACCCGGTGGTAGCGCGACCCGAGGGCCGTCAGCATTTCGTAGCCGATCGTTCCGGCCTCTTCGGCGAGCGCGTCCTGGTCGTGGCCGTCGCCGATGACATCGACGAAATCGCCTACAACCGGCGCGTTTGCGCCGAATTCGGTGACGTCCACCGTAATGGAATCCATGGAAACCCGTCCGACCACGGGCGCGCAGCGGCCTTGCACCGCTACATGCCCACTGTTCGAGAGATGGCGCAGCAGCCCGTCGGCATAGCCGACACCAATCGTAGCGATCCGGGTCGGCCCCTGGGCGCGGAAGCTCGCACCGTAGCCAACCCCCCGTTGAGCGTCAATCTGACGGACTTGCAGGATTCGCGCTTTCAGCGTGACCACCCGCTGCATCGGGTTGGGGTGCCCGGGTGTTGGATTGACGCCGTAAAGCGCCACGCCCGGCCGGGCCAGGTTGCGATGATAGTCGGGCCCCAGGAAGATGCCCGAGGAGTTGGCAAAGCTGACCGGTGCGGCCGGCAGGCGGGCGAGCGCGGCGTCGAAGCGCTCGAGTTGCGCGGCGTTCTCTGGATGGCCGGGATCATCCGCGCTGGACAGGTGGGTCATGATGTGGGCGAGCGCGACCTCGTCGAGCGGCGATGGGTCCGCGGCCAACCGGTCGACCTCGTCGTCCGGCAGGCCAAGGCGGCTCATCCCGCTGTCGACATGCAGGGCTGCAGCCGGGCGTACGCCCGCGGCCTTGCCGGCCGCGCGCCACCGATCGAGGTCGCCTAGGCTGTTCAGCACCGGGGTCAGGCGTGCGTCCAGCAGGTCCCGCTCGGTACCCGGCAGCGGGCCGCTCAGGACGTGGATCGCCGCGTCCGGCCAACCCGTCTCAGTCAGCACACGGCGCAGGTGCAATCCTTCATCGATCGTGGCGACGAAGAAGGTGCGCGCCCCGGCGCGCGCGAACGTCGGGGCCATGCGCTCAATGCCCAGGCCGTAGCCGTTCGCCTTGACCACGGCCGCGCATTCGGTTCCGGGCGTCAGCTGATCACACAGCCGGCGGTAGTTCCAGGCAGCGGCGTCCAGGTCGACCTGCAGGAGCGCGCAGGCACGTCGGGCGGCCGGGTCGGCGAGCAGAGTAGCGTCGAGCCCGGTCGGATGCGGCGTCCCGCCGCTGGCTTCAGCCGATTTCATCAGGCGTCTGGTCTTCACGCGCGAGGTTGCCGAATTTCGTCGTTGCGCCGTCGAAGGCGAGTTCGACCTTGCCGGTCGGGCCGTGGCGCTGCTTGGCGACGATGGCTTCCGCCTTGCCCCAAGCTTTTTCGAGCCGGTCGCGCCACTTGTCGTAGCGCTCCTGGTGCTTTTCCTCCGACTCGTCGGGGCGCTGGGTCGGTTCGGCGCGCTCCAGGTAATACTGCTCACGATAGACGAACATAACCATGTCGGCGTCCTGCTCGATCGTGCCCGATTCGCGCAGATCGGCCAGCTGCGGGCGTTTGTCCTCGCGCTGCTCGACTGCGCGCGACAGCTGCGACAGCGCGATCACGGGGATGTTCAACTCCTTGGCGATCATCTTAAGCCCACGGGTGATCTCGGAGATCTCCTGCACACGGCTTTCCGGTCGGCTGCCGGCGGTCGGCTGCATCAGCTGGATGTAGTCGACGATGATCATGCCCAGGTCCTGCTGGCGCTTCAGTCGCCGGGCACGCGTGCGCACTTGGCCGACCGACACCGCCGGCGTGTCGTCGATATAGAAGGGCAGGGTGGAGAGTTCGTGACTCGCCTGGACAACCTGCTCGAAGGAGTCGGGGGAGAGCTTGCCACGACGGATGTCCTCACTCGGCACCATCGAGGATTCCGAGAGGATACGCGTGGCGAGCTGCTCGCTCGACATTTCCAGCGAGAAGAAGCCGACGACCGCGCCGTCCTCGCCGCCGCTGTCGCGGTGGCGCCGGGCGGCGTTGAAGCCGACGTTGGTGGCGAACGCGGTCTTGCCCATGCCCGGCCGGCCGGCGAGCACTATCAGGTCGGAGTTGTGCATGCCGCCCAGCATCTCGTCGAGGTCGACGAAGCCGGTCGGCACACCGGCGATCTGCCCCTCGCGGCGGTGGGCGCTCTCCGCCATCTCGATCGCGCCGGAGAGCGCGTGCCGGAACGACTGGAAGCCGCCTTCGGTCTGGCCGCTTTCCGATAGGTTGAACAGCTTCTGCTCGGCGACCTCGATCTGGGTGGTCGCCGGGCTGTCCAGGTCGTAATCGAACGCCTCGTTGACCACGTCCTCGCCCAGCTCGATCAGCTGGCGGCGCAGGTAGAGGTCGTGGATCGCCTTGCCGTAGTGCTCGGCGTTGATGACGGTGACGTAGGCGCTCTGCAGTTCGGCCAGGTACTGCGCGCCGCCGACGTCTTGCAGGTCGCCGTCCTGCTCGAAGACGTTCTTCAAGGTCACCGCGTTGGCCATCTGCCCGCGGTTGATCAGCTTGCCGCACGCCTCGAAGATCCGGGAATGCACGGGATCGGCGAAATGCCCGGCGTGCAGGAAGTCGGCGACCCGCTCGTAGGCTTGGTTGTTGGCCAGCACCGCGGCGAGCAGCGCCTGCTCGGCTTCGTAGTTGACCGGCGGGGCACGGTAGCCTGTCTGATCGCCGTCGCCGCCTTCCGTGCCCGGCAGGTGCGCGATGTTGCTGCTGTCATTCATGGCCACGAGCCTAGCAGAGTCGGGGCGCTACGCTAACGGCAAACCGGCTTGTCTTATTGCGCCACTTCGAAGCGCTGATCTTGGGAAATTTATGGCTTAAACCACAACTATTGCAATAGTATAAATCAAGGTATATTGTGCATAAATTGTAAGTCTGAAGGTAAAGGCCTGACATAAAAGATTTTTATGTGTGAATTCAGATATCTGAAGGTCTTTGTAATAAACTCAGTAACCTTAACCGTATAAATCCGGATAAACGCCTTTCTTCCAAAAACAACTTAGCGAGGCAGGTATGAAATATTCCTACGAGAGTGTGTTTACGTTAGATTCCCCGTTCGACCTTATACGTAAACTCGAGAATGAAGTATGTCGTATAAAAGATGCTGATAAGTTAAATGAATTGATTGAGCATGTCCTAAATTTTGCGCTTACGGCTAATCATATTCCGGAGTGGATATGGGCGAAAATTGAAATGGAGCCACATTCTCCTGGGGATAAGTTTGAGCGAGATGTTTGGCTTACAGATTTGGGCGGCAAGCCAGAGAATTTCGCGAGCTTGCGCAGAAACATAACGTCCTCCTGTCCAGGGATGGAATTATGTCGACAAATTTCAAATTGTAGCAAGCATATGTCTACTTCCGTTCATAACCATCATGACGGGTTTAAGAGGTTTAATGTTATTAGGACATCGAAGTATGAGGAAACACTTGCGAAGAGACCTTTCGTAGCAGTGCTGGAGCACGATAAAGCAGAGAATTTCCGTCTAGTAGCTGAGAGCGGTTCTAGGCAGTTGGATGTGGTTAAAATCCTCTGCGAAGAGGTGTTCCCATATTGGTCGGAGAAAGGGTATCGCTTATATATCGGAGTTTAGGCCGCCAAAAGTCACCGGCCTAAACTCCGCCATAGAATTGAAGATATTGACGTTTTACTCCGCCGCGGCGCTTTGGCGGCCGTCCATCTGGGCGCGTTCCCAATCGGTAATGTAGTCGCGGGTCAGGGGGACGGCATCCTGCTGGCGGGTGAGTTGCATCTGGAAGACCATTTGCCCCATCTCCCGGAACGAGAGTTCGCAGCCGATCAGATAAAACTCCCACATCCGGCAGAAACGTTCGTCGTAGAGTTCGCGCACCCGATCGCGGTTGGCCTGGAAACGGTCATACCAGCGTCTGATGGTTTCGGCGTAGTGCAGGCGCAGAATCTCGACGTCGGTGACCCAAAGATTGCGGCGTTCGATCACGCCCAGCGTTTCCGATAGGGCGGGGGTGTAGCCGCCAGGGAAGATGTACTTTCGTAACCAGGCGTTGGTGGAGCCGGGCGGACTCATCCGGCCGATCGAATGCAGCAGCGCCACCCCATCGTCCGCCAGCAAGTCGTGTATTTTCTGGAAGAACTCGTGGTAGTGGCGGGTGCCGACGTGCTCGAACATGCCCACCGAGACGATCCGATCGTAGCGGCCGGTCAGGTTGCGATAGTCCTGCAATTGGAACTGTACCTGCTCGTCCAGGCCGGCGTCCTTGGCCCGCCGACGGCTTTTCTTGATCTGCTCTTCCGACAGGGTGACGCCGGTGACGTTCGCGCCGGCTTCCTGGGCCAGGTACATGCCGAGCCCGCCCCAGCCGGAGCCGATGTCCAGCACTTCCAGGCCCGGGCGGTCGAGCAGCAGCTTGGCGGCGATGTGCCGCTTCTTGTTCTGCTGCGCCTGCTCGATCGTTTCGCCCTGGGGATCGTAGAAGTAGGCACAGGAGTACTGCCAGTCGTCGTCCAGGAACAGGTCGTACAGTTCGCCCGACAGGTCGTAGTGGTGGGCGACGTTCTTCCGCGCCCGGCCGACCGGATTGTAGTACAGGAGCGGGCGGAGCAGGGCGCCGGCGCGTTCGAACACGCCCCACAGCGGGTGGTTCTCCAGCCGGAGTACGTTGCGCCCGCAGATGTAGAGGAAATCGTAAAGTGTCCCTTCCTCGATCACCAAGCGGCCGTCCATGTAGGCTTCGCCCAGGTAGAGCTTGGGGTGGGCGCCAATCTTGAACTCTGTCTTGCGGTCTGTGACTCGGACCGTGACTGCAGGATCGCCTTGACCGAACGTAAAACGCTGGCCCTGGGCGTCGATCAGCGTTAGGCGCCCCTCCCGGATAATTTGCCGGAACAGAGTTGCGGCAAGCATAGTGTCAGGCCCTCCGCTGCTATCTGTTTCGCCGCGTAACTGTCTATAGTGGCGGCTACCGGCGAACATGTTATCAAATCTCAACTCTCCTTGAACTCTAGAAGCTGTCCAGGGGGCCGTCCTTAACCCATGAAAGTCGTCGGTGAATCGGCAGTGTTGGTGTTTAATGTTTTAAGGGTGATGCTTGAAACATCAAGATAGCATGTATACCCTGTAACGCTCTGATTTGCTTTGAAGGATCACGAATGCTCACGGCGGCCCAACTCCGCGCGGCTCGGGCGTTGCTCGGACTCGACCAGAAGACCTTGGCCGAGCGGGCTGGTGTGTCCGTGCCCACGATCCAGAGGATGGAAGCCAGCCCAGGCAACGTCCGTGGCGTGGTCGAGAGCCTGACTCGGGTGGTGCAGGCGCTCGAGGCGGCGGGAGTCGAGCTGATCGGAGAAGGAACGGAGAGCCGCGGTCACGGGCGCGGGGTTCGCCTGAAGGCCTCGGCAGGGCCATCGGGGAGCGCACCCGTGCCGGGAGACAAGTCGGACCACGGCTGATCTCCGTCGCCGTGCAGGCGCTGCCTGTGTCGTTTTTTGAAGATAGAGCCCAGCGATGGCGACCGTCTGGCCCGGCCGGCGATCCCGCCGGGTCAGAAGGAGTGTGCCTTGCCGAGCAGGACCGATCCTGTCACTCGCACCGCCGCCACATCTGGTGCTGCGGGCTTCGTCGAGTTGTTCACGCCGAAGCTGGTCACCGTTCTGCGGGAGAGCTACGACTTCAGGAAGTTGCGGGGCGACGCGCTGGCTGGTCTGACCGTCGCGATCGTCGCGCTGCCGTTGTCGATGGCGATTGCGATTGCTTCCGGTGCCAGTCCGGCGCAGGGGCTCTATACCGCGATCGTGGGCGGGTTTCTGGTGTCGCTGCTGGGCGGCAGCCGTTTCCAGATCGGCGGGCCGGCGGGCGCTTTTATCGTGCTGGTTGCTGCCACGGTGCAGGCGCACGGGCCGGATGGACTGATCCTGGCGACGCTGCTTTCCGGGGCGATGCTGGCGGTCGTCGGGCTGTTGCGTCTGGGGACCTACGTGAAGTTCATCCCCTATCCGGTGACGGTCGGCTTCACCGCCGGTATCGCGATCATCATCTTTGCCAGCCAGCTTCGCGCCCTGCTGGGCCTGCAGCTCGACGGGCCGGAGCCGGGCCCGTTTCTGGAAAAGCTGCTAGTGCTTTGGGACGCGTTGCCGACGGCAGACCCGGCGACAATCGGGCTCGCGCTTGCGACGATCCTGGCGATTGCCGGGTTGAAGCGTCTGCGCCCGCACTGGCCGGGGATGTTGCTGGCGATCGCTGGTACGGCGGCGGCGAGCGCACTGCTGGATCTGCCGGTCGCGACCATCGGCAGCCGCTTTGGTGGTATTCCAAGCAGCCTCCCGATGCCGGCACTGCCCGACGCAACGCTCGACAAGGTGCTGGCGGTGCTGCCGAACGCGCTCGCCTTCACGCTTCTGGGCGCGATCGAATCGCTGCTCTCGGCCGTGGTGGCCGACGGCATGACCGGGCGGCGCCACCGCTCGAATTGCGAACTGGTTGCCCAGGGCGTGGCCAACGTCGGCTCGGCACTGTTCGGCGGCATTTGCGTCACCGGTACGATCGCGCGCACCGCGACCAACGTGCGCGCCGGCGCGCACGGTCCGGTGGCGGGCATGCTGCACGCGCTGTTTCTGCTCGCCTTCGTTTTGGTGGCGGCCCCGCTGGCCAGCTACATCCCGCTCGCCAGCCTTGCCGGGGTGCTGGCCGTGGTCGCCTGGAACATGATCGAGCGCGATGCGATCGCGAGCCTGTTGACCGCCTCGCGCGGGGGCGCGGCGATCCTGCTTGCGACCCTACTGCTGACCGTTTTCCGGGACCTCAGCGAGGCGATCGTGGTTGGCGTGGCGATGGGATCGCTGCTGTTCATCCACCGCATGTCAGAGACCACGGCGGTACATAGTCACACGCCGTTCGTCCGAGAGGACCGCGCCGACGACGATTACGGGCCGGCCGGCCGCACGCCCTATGATGGGCATAATGCGACAGACCCGGACATCGTGGTCTACCGGATCTCCGGCGCTTTCTTTTTCGGCGCGGCAGCCTCGATCGGCTCGGTGCTGGAGCGGATCGCCGACACCCACCGCCTGCTTGTGGTCGACTTCGCGGCCGTGCCGTTCCTGGATTCCACCGCGGCGAATACGATCCACGGCCTCGCCCAGAAGGCGCGCCGGCGCGGCATCTCGGTGGTCCTGACCGGAACCACGCGAGAACAGCGCCGGGAGCTGTTCCAGCACGGCGTGCGGCCGCCGCTGGTTGGCTACGCGGCGCGGCTGGAGAGCGCACTACCGCGGTTGCGCCGCCGCCTGGCCGCTGCGGACTGAGGGCCGCAACGCATACGCCCCCGGAAAGCATGAGCCTTCCAGGGGCGTTATTGATGGGTTTGGGGCGATGGCAAGCGGTCGCCCGAGTGTGGGCTGCTTGCCACCGACCGGCCATCACCACGTCATGCGAAAACGCATTAGTGCTTGGTCACGCCGCCCCGCGCCGGTTCACTCGGCCGGGCCAGCTGGTCGACCTCGGTCTCCTCGACCACCTCGACCGGGGTGGGCTTGGTGGTCAGCGCCTTGTCGAGCACCTCGTCGACCGTATCCACCGGAATGATTTCCAGGGCCCGCTTGACGTTCTGCGGGATGTCGGCGAGGTCCTTCTCGTTCTGCTTGGGGATCAGCACCGTCTTGATCCCGCCGCGCATCGCCGCCAGCAGCTTCTCCTTCAAGCCGCCGATCGCAAGCACGCGGCCGCGCAGCGTGACCTCGCCGGTCATCGCCACGTCGTGGCGCACCGGGATGCCGGTCAACGCGGAGACGATCGAGGTCACCATGGCGATGCCGGCGGACGGGCCGTCCTTGGGCGTGCCGCCCTCGGGCACGTGCACGTGCACCGACTTGCGGTCCAGAAGGTTCGGCTGGATGCCGAACTCCGGCGCGCGCGACTTGATGAAGTACTCGCTCGCCTGGATCGATTCCTTCATCACGTCGCCCAGCTTACCGGTGGAGGTCACCTTGCCCTTGCCGGGCACGGTCACGCTCTCAATCGACAGCAGCTCGCCGCCGACTTCGGTCCAGGCCATGCCGGTGGCGACACCGACCAAGTCCTCGGTCTCCGCCTCGGTGTGCTTGAAGCGCGGAACGCCCGCGTACTTCTCAAGGTTCTGCTTGGTGACATGCACCTGCTTGGCCTTGGAGAGCTGGATCTCCTTGACCGCCTTCCGGGCCAGGGTGCCGATCTCGCGTTCGAGGTTCCGCACGCCGGCCTCGCGGGTGTAGCGCCGGATCAGCTCACGCAGCGCGGTGTCGGAGATCGACCACTCCTGCTCGGTAAGGCCATTTTCCGTGCGCTGCTTGGTGATCAGGTGGCGCTTGGCGATCTCGACCTTCTCGTCCTCGGTGTAGCCCGGGATCCGGATGATCTCCATCCGGTCGAGCAGGGCCGGGGGCATGTCGAGCGTGTTGGCCGTGGTGATGAACATCACCCCCGACAGGTCGTACTCGACATCCAGGTAGTGGTCGACGAACTGGTTGTTCTGCTCCGGGTCCAGGATTTCGAGCAGCGCGGAGGTCGGGTCGCCGCGCCAATCCGCGCCCAGCTTGTCGACCTCGTCGAGCAAGAACAGCGGGTTGGTCGCGCCGGCCTTCTTCATGCCCTGGATCACCTTGCCGGGCATCGAGCCGATGTAGGTGCGGCGGTGACCGCGCATCTCTGCTTCGTCACGCACGCCGCCCAGCGACTGCCGGACGAATTGCCGGTTGGTGGCGCGGGCGATCGACTTGCCGAGCGAGGTCTTGCCGACACCGGGCGGGCCCACCAGGCACAGGATCGGTCCCTTCACCTTGCCCATGCGCTGCTGCACGGCGAGGTACTCCAGGATCCGGTCCTTCACCTTGGTCAGGCCGTAGTGGTCGGAATCCAGGACCTGCCGGGCGTACTCCAGGTCGTTCTTCAGCTTGGAGCGTTTCTTCCACGGCACCGCCAGGATCCAGTCGAGGTAGTTGCGCACCACCGTCGACTCGGCCGACATCGGGCTCATGTTCTTGAGCTTCTTGAGCTCCTGATCGGCCTTTTCGCGGACCTGCTTGGGCAGCTTGGCCTTCTTCAGGTTGTCCTCAAGCTCCTGCAGCTCGTCCTGGCCGTCGTCGCCCTCGCCGAGCTCCTTGCGGATCGCCTTCAGCTGCTCGTTGAGGTAGTACTCGCGCTGCGTCTTCTCCATCTGCTTCTTGACGCGGTTGCGCACGCGCTTTTCCGCCTCGAGGCCGCCGATCTCGCCTTCGATGTAGCCGTAGATCTTCTCCAGCCGCTCGGCGACCGTGTCGGCCTCGAGCAGTTCCTGCTTGTCGGCGATCTTGAGCGACAGGTGCGAGGCGACCGTATCGGCCAGCTTCGAGGGTTCCTCGATCTGGCTGACGGTGTTCAGCACCTCCGGCGGGATCTTCTTGTTCAGCTTGATGTACTGCTCGAACTGCGAGACCACCGAGCGACGGAGCGCATCCAAGTCGCGCTCTTCGCTGGATTCGTCCTCAGCGATCACGTCCGCTTCAGCTTCCAGGAAGCTGTCGTTCTCGGTGAACTGTTTGACGCGGGCGCGCTGACCGCCTTCGACCAGCACCTTGATCGTGCCGTCGGGCAGTTTGAGCAGTTGCAGAATCGACGCCAGCGTGCCGACCTCGTAGAGATCGCCCGACTGCGGGTCCTCCTTCTGTGCGTCCTTCTGGGCAACCAGAAGGATCTGTTTGTCCTCGCGCTTCACTTCTTCCAGCGCGTTGACCGACTTCTCCCGGCCCACGAACAGCGGGACGATCATATGGGGGAAGACGACGATGTCGCGCAGGGGAAGGACGGGGTAACGGTTGCCTTGGGACAGCTCCAGCATGGTTCCTCGTGCTCTGCCGCGTCCGGTGTTGAGTGCGGCCGTTGCGGATCGCCCCCGTCGCAGAGGGGGGATCCAAGTTCCTGACTGCTAACGCGTATCTTGGCCCGCACGGGAAGTGCTTCAAGCCCGTGACGCCGGCGGCGTGTCCAAGGTGTGCGCGTCGTCACACGTTCTTGCGTCCAGTCGCCGGAGTAGGGCGCGCGTTGGCGATCCCCGGTCCGGTCTGTTGTTCCATTGGGCATCCTGGCACATCCGACTGCCGCCACGCCATGGCGAGACGGACCCTTGGATGCTATGTAGCGTTAGTTGCCAATACGCTGACGCCCGTGCTGCCGTTTTTCACCGCCAGTCATCCCAGACCACAAATCTCAAAGGAACTGAAATGGCCGACGACAATTTGGAGTGGCACGCCGTTGTTAAAGCGAGCGAGCTTGAGGAGCAGGAGCCGGAACACGCCCGGATTGGCGATACGCTGATCTGTGTGGTCAAGCTGGATGATGGCATTTTCGCCATTAACGATGTGTGCAGCCACGAGTTCGCTCAGCTCTCCGAAGGCTTCGTCGAAGGCGAGGAAATCGAATGCCCGCTGCACCAGGCGACGTTCAACCTGAAAACCGGTGAGGCCACCGCGCCGCCGGCGGACGATCCGGTCGAGACCTATCCGGTGAAGGTCGAGAGCGATCAGGTCTACGTCGGTTTCAAGAAACAGGCCTGAGGTCGCGTTGGCCGACAGCAATTCCAGCCAGACCTTCGTTGTCATCGGCGGCGGTCAAGCCGGTGGCCGTGCCGTCGAGGGTATCCGCAAGGCCGGCTTCGACGGGCACGTGATTCTGTTGAGCGAGGAAGAGCGGGCGCCTTACGAACGCCCGCCGCTGTCCAAGGAGGTGCTGACCGGGGCGGCCGAGCCGGACAGCGCCGCCCTGCGCACGCACGATTGGTACGAGGACCAGAAGATCGACCTGCGTTTGTCGACGCGGGCCGGGCGAATCGACCGAGCGCGTAAGCGGGTGGTGCTGCAGGACGGGCAGGAGCTCGCCTATGACCGGCTGCTGCTGGCCACCGGCGCGCAGCCAAAGGTGCCCGATTTCCCCGGTGTCGAGCTGGCGGGTGTGCACGTGCTGCGCGACGTGGCGGATTGCCTGGCGATCCGCGATGCGATGCGCAAGGGGGCCCGTGTCGCGCTAGTCGGCGGTGGCTACATCGGCCTTGAGGTCGCGGCTGCCGCCCGCAAGCTGGGCTGCGAGGCGACGGTGCTGGAGGCTGCGTCCAGCCTCATGCGCCGGCAGGTCGCCCCGGAGTTGGGCGATTGGTACGCCCGATTGCATCGCGACCACGGTGCGGACGTTCGCACCGAGGCCGAGGTTTCCCGGCTGCTCGGCAGCACGCACGTCGAGGGCGTGGAACTTGCCGACGGCACGCGTGTCGACGCCGATCTTGTTGTGATTGGCGTGGGCATCCAGCCGAACGTCGAGCTCGCCCTGCAGGCCGGGCTTGAGGTTGGCGATGGGATCGAAGTCGACGATCAGGGGCGGACCAGCGATCCCGATATCTTTGCCGCCGGCGACGTCACCCGTCACCCGAACCCCTACACCAACGGCAAGCTCCGGCTGGAATCCTGGCAGAACGCCCAAAATCAGGCGTTGGTGGCAGGGCAGACGATGGCCGGGGTGGCAGACGTCCGCCACGATGACGTGCCGTGGTTCTGGTCCGACCAGCATGGGGTCAATCTGCAGATGGTGGGGATGCCGAGCGGCCAGCCGCGCCAGGTCTGGCGTGGCGATCCGGAACAAGGGGCCGGCTTCACGCTGTTCTACCTGGACGATCAGGGGCGGCTGATCGGCGCCAATGCGGTGGACCGCCCGGCCGATATCGCCGCTGCCCGGCGGATGATCGAGCGCGGCGTCAATCCCGATCCCGACAAGCTGGCCGACCCGGATGTATCGATGAAGAAGTTGCTAAAAGGGCAGGCCTGAGGTCAGGGCGGCCAGGGGGTGCCCCGTCAGCACCCCAAGCGCCGCCCGCGACATTTCCTGCTGGATCGTCTCGCCAGCCTCCACCAGCCCGGCCACGACCGCGACGAAAACGGCAACCGCCCCAGCGCCAACGGCGAGGCCGCTGGCCACGATCATGCCGTCGCGCTCCAGCAAGCCGAGCGCGACGATCAGCAGGGCGGCTCCCGGCAGCCAGCCGGTCAGCGGTAACGGCGCCAGCGAGACCAGCGAAATCACGACGCAGCAGAGGCCGACCAGCCGGTCGCCGGGCGGCTGCCAGATGTGTCGCCAGCGCGGACGGATCACCCGCTCGATCCGGCGCATCATCGGTACCATGCGTCGGCACGCACCAAGCACCTTGTCGCGCGTCACCGGTCGGTTCAGGACCCACTCGGGCAGCCAGGGCTGGCTGTTGCCGGCCGCCATCTGGAGGGCGATCAGCACGATCGGCAGGGCCAGCGCATTGGAGACGCCGAGCGGCAGGGGCAAGAGCTGTGGTGCGGTCAGCAGCAACAGCGCCGAGGCCATACCCCGATCGCCCAGCGCATCCAGTAGGCGGCGCAGGGGAATGCGTTGCTCGTTGAACAACCGCGGGAAGGTTTCCAGCAAATCCGCGGTCGACGGCGCCGTGCCGCGATTGTGCTGATGTTCCAAGCTCGTGCCTCCAGGCTCGCTGCCGCGCGAGCGCGCCGACGCGGACACGTGGGCCTGCGTGTCGGCTTGCGCGTCCGTCGCGCCGCGCGGCGCGACGGACGGCGCGCGGTTATGCTCGGCATACCGCGTACGCGTCATGGCACGGATGCAATCCTAGGAACAAGCTCAAGGCAAGCCGTAATTGGCGTACGCCTTACGGCGTTTGTGTGTACAGTACAGTCGTGCGTGCGCACAGATGACACCATGCGAACACCCACGTACACTTATGGCGTGCGTAAGCGTACAGCCGTGGCGTGCCACATAAGTGCCGGCTTACCGCTCATGCTCCTCGGTCGAGCGATCGCGCAGGGATGCGCGTACACCCCTGTGTGACACGCGTTTTCATAGGGCAGACGTAAAAAACTTCGGCAGCAGAGGGTTAGCGCCGGTTCAGACCGGCCAGGGTCTCGAAGTCCTGGCGGACCTCCCGGCTTTCGCGGAAGGCGCCGAGCATGCGGCTGGTGGTCATCATGGCACCGGTCTGGCGTACGCCCCGGCTTGCCATGCACTGGTGCTGACTGCGCAGCACCACCGCGACGCCGCGCGGGTCGAGTACGTCTTCGATCGCATTGGCCACCTGTGCGGTCAGGCGCTCCTGAATCTGTAGACGCTTGGCGTAGATTTGCAGCACGCGGGCGAGCTTGCTCACGCCGACCACCCGAGTCTTTGGCAGGTAGCCGATGTACGCCGTGCCGACGATCGGAACCATGTGGTGCTCGCAATGGCTGGTAAACTCCACGCCATCGAGCACGATCATCTCGTCATAACCGTCCGTCTCTTCAAAGGTCCGTGCCAGGATATCCTCGGGATCCTGGGCGTAACCGCCGAAGAATTCGTCGTACGAGCTGACGACCCGCTTGGGCGTGTCCACCAGCCCCTCCCGGTCGGGGTCCTCGCCGATATAAGTTAGCAGGGTTCGGACGGCCGCTTCGGCTTCCGCGCGGTCGACCTGCGCGCCGGGACCGTGGGCGTAATGATGGCCATTGCTGGCGCCAGGATGCTGGCAACCGGAATCCTGTACATCCGCCTGCGGCGTCCGCAGGGCGTCGTGCGGCTCAAGCGGCGCCATTGCGCGCGTCCTCTCGCTGTGCGTCCACGAATTCGTACTGGGAATTAGGTGGATCAGCGCGTGCGTCCACCCCCTTCGCCGGTCAGGGCATGGCAGCGCGGCAAACTGAAAGCGGGTGACCACGCCGTGGCCGGCCGGCGGAGGGGCATACGCGCAGGACGCCCTGGATCGGATGCGGTCCGGCTAGCGTGCCGCCAGGAAGGCGTCGATCCCCGCCTGCGCACAGTCACCGTCCTGATCCGGCGTACCAGAGGAGCAGCCGACCGCCCCCACGACCTGTCCATCGACGCTTACCGGGATGCCGCCGCCGACCACCGAAAAGCGGCCGCCGATCGCGGTGTGGATCCCGAAGGTCAAGCTGCCTTCTGCCTGCACGGCCTTGTTGTAATCGGCCGTCGACTTGCGCTGGGCGGACGCGACCATCGCCTTGTCGCGGGCGATGTCGATCGACAGCACTTTGGCGCCGTCCATCCGCTCGAAGGCGATCAGGTTGCCACTTTCGTCCGTCACGGCAATGCACATGGGCACGCCGATCTCCTCCGCGCGCTTGGCGGCCCCGGCGATCAGGGTGCGGGCATCGCTCAGCGACAAACGGGCGATCTGCAGCATGGCGGGCGAACTCCTGTCATGGGAATCAGAGAAAACTCGGGGGGAGCGTAGTGTCGCGTCCGGCGTTTGGCCACCCGCCGGCTGCCGGTGGCGGCGCTCGGGGGTGCCGCATGGCAGCGCGCGCATGCTAGAAGCGCCTGTGCGATCAAACGTGCGTGTAAGACGAGATAAGCAATCCAAGGGAGGTCACGCCATGGCGAAACCGAGCATTCTGGTGACCCGCCGCCTGCCAGAGAAGGTGCAGGCGCGGATCGCCCGTGATTACGCGGCGGAGTTCAACGACGACGACCATATCTTCACATCCGATGAGCTGCTCCGCCGGTGTGCGGGCAAGGATGCGGTGCTGCCCTGTCATTCCGAGCATTTCACCGCCGAGGTGATTGATCAGCTTCCGGACAGTGTGAAGATCATCGCCAACTTTTCCGTCGGCGTGGATCACGTCGATCTGGAGGCGGCGACGCGGCGCGGCATCGTCGTCACCAACACACCGGACGTGCTGTCGGATGCCACCGCCGAGATCGCCTTGCTTTTGACCTTGGGCGCCGCGCGCCGCGCTAGCGAGGGCGAGCGTCTGGTTCGCAGCGGCGGCTGGAAGGATTGGAGCCCGTCCTTCATGGTCGGCACGCAGGTGACCGGCAAGACCGTCGGCATCGTCGGCATGGGCCGTGTCGGGCAGGTGGCGGCCCAGCGCTTCCGCGGTTTCGACATGCAGGTCCGCTACCATAACCGCAGCCGGCTCGATCCCGCGAAAGAGCAGGGGGCGGTCTATCACCCCGATCTCGACGATCTGCTGGGCCATTGCGACGTCGTCTCGTTGCATTGCCCGGCTACGGCCGACTCTCGGGGGATGGTCAACGCGGACCGGCTGGCGCGCATGAAAGACGGTGCGATCTTAGTGAATACCGCCCGCGGCGCGCTGATCGACGACGATGCGCTGCTGGAGGCGTTGACGTCCGGTAAGTTCGCCGCGGCCGGACTGGACGTCTTTAACGGGGAGCCGGGCGGGGATCCTCGCTACCGCGAACTAGAGAATGTCTTCCTGCTGCCGCACATCGGCTCGGCAACGGTCGACACGCGCAATGCGATGGGCGACCGGGCGTTGGACAATCTGGACAGCTTTTTTGGTGGCCGCGAACCGGGCGATCGGGTTGCGTAGAGGCCATCCTCAGCCTGCGGGCTTCCGCCAAACTATCGCTGTATCCCGCCAAAAACGCATGATCCTGGCTTGTTAAGCGATCCTGCCATCGCTAAGCTCCAGGCGCGCAGGTCCGCGGTGCGGGGCTGCCGGGGCCGGGCTGTGACGCCATGTAACGTCCAGCGTGGCTCGGCTTTAGGCTACAGGCTGTAAAAATAAAAATCCGGTAGTGCCGCGGCTCAAACCGCTGGCCCACCGGGTCGGAAGATGGCCGTTGCTTATGCGGTCGAACTCCGGCCCAGCCAAGGCAACAGGGAGGTTGATACCGCTATGACCGATCAGAAGGTCACGCAGGCAACTGGCGAAACATCGGAAACGCCGACCAACGCTAACCGTCGTAAGTTCCTTACAGGTGCCGCCGCAGCTGGCGCCGGTGCGGCCGCCTCGATCGCAGCGCCGCAGATTTCGCGTGCTCAGACGACCACCATCAAGATGCAGGGCGCCTGGGGCTCCGGCGATATTTTCAACGAATATGCCGAAGACTACGCCCGGATGGTCAACGAGATGGGCGAGGGACGCCTGAAAATCGACTATCTGACGTCCGGCTCGGTCGTGAAGGCGTTCCGTGTCCAGGATGCCGTCGACAAGGGCGTGCTCGACGCAGGTCACCAGGTGGCGGCCTACTGGTACGGCAAGAATAAGGCCGCCTCGCTGTTCGGCACGGCGCCGGTGTACGGCTGGGACGCGCACATGGCGCTCGGCTGGATCTGGCAGGGCGAGGGCCTGGATCTCTACCACGAGCTGGTGCAGGACATCCTGGGGCTGAACATCGTCGGGTTCTTCGCGATGCCGATGCCCGCGCAGCCGCTCGGCTGGTTCAACCAGGAGATCAACTCCGCCGAGGACATGGAGGGCCTGAAGTACCGCACGGTCGGCCTCGCCACCGACGTGATGCAGGCGATGGGTGTCAACGTCACCCAGCTCCCCGGTGGTGAGATCGTGCCGGCGCTGGAGCGTGGCGTCATCGACGCGTTCGAGTACAACAATCCGACCTCGGACCGCGCGTTCGGTGCCCACGATGTCGCCGACCACTACTATCTCGGTTCCTATCACCAAGCGATGGAGTTCTTCGAGATCCTGTTCAACAAGGACATGTACGAGGGGCTGGCCGACGAGCAGAAGGCGATCCTGCGCCACGCCGCCAAGGCTGCGTCCTCGGACAACTACTGGAAGGGACTGGATCGCTATTCCAGCGATCTGCAGTGGATCCAGGACGAAGGTGGCGTGAAGGTGCACCGCACCGACCCGTCGATCCTGAAGGCTCAGTTGGATGCGTGGGATCAAGTTCTTGAAAACCTGCGCGCCGAGGATGCCTTCTTCAAGAAGGTGACCGACTCTCAGCGTGCCTGGGCCGAACGGGTCGGCTACTACCTGCACAGTGACCAGCCGGACTACGTCATGGCTTGGGAGCACTACTTCGGCAAGCTGCCCTCTTAAACGGGCGGCGCGGCCACATCGCCGGCAGGCGCCGGACTGCGCCTGCCGGCTTCGGCGCATTCACGGGGCGGCGGCCCGCACCGTCGCCCCGTGTCTGTGAGGGGCAACGACCGGTGGCTCGGATGACTGCTGACCGGCAGGACTCCAAGCGGCCGAAGCGTTGTGTCTCGATTCCGACGCATGCTCCTTCTCGCCGGCGCCGTACCGTCCCGATGATTCGGTCGTTCACGAACGCTCTTGCGAACGGCCGACCCGAGCGCTTCCACCCGCCGGAACCATCTCTCCGGGCCATCCGCATTCCAGCGTGGGGTTACCGCGCATGCAGTACCTGTATTTCGTCGACCGGCTCAGCATGTTCACCGGCAAGGCGTTTGCCTGGTGCATCATCATCCTGACGTTGGGCGGGAGTTACGAGGTCTTCGTTCGCTACCTGCTGAACTCGCCGACCGGCTGGGCGTACGACATGAGCTACATCATGTACGGCGCCCTGTTCCTGATGGCCGGGCCCTATGCCCTGTCGCGCGACGGGCACGTTCGTGGCGACGTCGTCTACCGGTTGTTTCCGCAGCGCGTGCAGGCAGGCATCGACATGCTTCTGCACATCGTCTTCCTGCTGCCGGGCGTGGCCGCGATGATGTATCAGGGTGCGTTTTATGCGCAGGAGAGCTGGACGTACATGGAAACGTCCATCTTCTCGCCGATGGGCATCCCGATCTATCCGCTTAAAACCCTGATTCCGTTTGCCGGTCTGTTGCTGTTTCTGCAGGGCACAGCCGAGGTCACGCGCTGCGTGTGGTGCATGAAGCACGGCTATTGGCCGCAACGTTTGCGCGACGTCGAGGAAACCGAGACCGCCATTATGCACCAACAAGAAGCCGAGCACGGTGACAAGCTCGGGACGGGAGGCCAGGCATGACCGATCCCCAGGTCGGCATCCTGATGATGGTGTTGTTCATCTTCACCATCCTGTTGGGGTATCCGATCGCCTTCACGCTGCTCGCCATGGGCCTGATCTTTGGCTTCTACGCCATGGGCGACCGCGTCTTCGACCTGATGGTCCAGAACACCTTCGACGTGATGGCCAACGACATTCTGACGGCCATCCCGTTGTTCCTGTTCATGGGCTACGTGATCGAGCGCGCGAACATCATCGACCGCTTGTTCTTCTCGATCCAGGTGGCGGCCCGGCGCGTGCCGGCGTCGATGGCGGTGGCCGCGCTGCTGACCTGCGCGGTGTTTGCAACGGCCACGGGCATCATCGGCGCGGTGGTGACGCTGATGGGGCTGCTCGCCTTCCCGACGATGCTGAACGCCGGTTACGATCAGCGGTTCGCTTCGGGCGTGATCTGCGCCGGTGGCTGTCTTGGCATCCTGATCCCGCCGTCGATCATGCTGATCGTTTATTCGGCGACCGCCGGGGTCTCGGTGGTACAGCTCTACGCCGGCGCGTTGCTGCCGGGTCTGATGCTGGCCAGCATGTACATCGCTTATGTGATCGGCCGGGCGGTGCTGAACCCCAAGCTGGCCCCCAAGCCGGCCCAGGAAGAGTTGGACATGCCGATCGGCCAGGTGCTGCGGCTGATGGCGACCAGCTTCTTCCCGCTAGCTGTTTTGATCATGTGCGTCCTCGGCGCGATCCTGGCGGGGCTGGCCACGCCGACCGAGGCGGCGGCCGTGGGCTCGTTGGGCGGTCTGGTGCTGGCCGCGGCCTACCGGGCGCTCTCGTGGGAGCGGTTGCGTGAATCTGTGTTCCTGACGGCCCGGACCAGTGCGATGGTCTGCTACCTGTTCATCGGGTCCTGGACCTTCGCGTCGATCTTCTCCTACCTGGGGGGGCACGATCTGATCGAGCATTGGATCCTGAACGCGAACCTGACCCGGGTCGAGTTCCTGATCATCGCGCAGTTGATCATCTTCCTGCTCGGCTGGCCGCTGGAGTGGACGGAGATCATCATCATCTTCGTGCCGATCTTCCTGCCGCTCCTGGAGCCGTTCAACGTCGACCCGCTGTTCTTCGGCATCCTGATCGCGTTGAACCTGCAGACCTCCTTCCTGACCCCGCCGATGGCGATGTCGGCCTACTACCTGAAAGGGGTCGCGCCCCCGAACGTGGAGTTAATGAACATCTTCCGCGGCGTGATCCCCTTCGTCGGCATCGTCATTCTGGCGATGGTGCTGCTGTACGTCTTCCCGGGGGTGGCGCTCTACCTGCCGGAGGTGATGTACGGTTAGAGGCTGAAGGCATCCCCCGGGACCGGGCCGGTTCAGGGCCGGTCCCGGGGGACGTATTGGCGGTGGTTTCGGGCGTCCTGACGTCTTGAAATCTGCGAAGCAAACGAACGGATCGAGGAGTCGTGTTTCCGTGACCAGCGGCGAGACGTCGAGCGGCACCGCTCAGACCAACAGTGCGAGCGCCCTCGTGCAGCGCATCCGCGACGGCGAGATCACCGCGAGCGAAGCGTTGGAAGCCTACCTCGCGCGGATCGACGAGTCCGAGCCGACGGTGCAGGCGTGGGACTATCTGGCGCGCGACAACGCCCGCAAGCAGGCCGAGATCGCCGATAAGGCGCGTCGTCGGGGGGCGCCGATGGGGGCGTTGCACGGGGTGCCGTTGGGCGTGAAGGATATCATCGATACCTTCGACATGCCGACCCAGTACGGCACGCCGCTGCACAAGGGACGTCGTCCGCGCACGGACGCCTATGCCGTCGAGCGCTTGCGTAGCCAGGGGGCGATCCTTCTGGGCAAGACCTCGACGACCGAGCTGGCGACCTATGCGCCGGGTGTCACCAAGACCCGTAATCCGCACAATCCCGAGCACACGCCGGGCGGCTCGTCCAGCGGCTCCGCGGCGGCTGTGGCAGCCGGACACGTGCCCGCGGCGTTGGGGACGCAGACCAACGGCTCGGTGATCCGTCCGGCCAGCTTCTGTGGCGTTTGGGGCTATAAGCCGACTTTTGGTGCGATCTCGCGCACCGGCGTGTTGCGTCAGTCCCCGGCGCTGGATCATGTCGGCGTGCTGGCGGCAACGCTGCAGGACGCCGGATTGGTGGCGCAGCAGATGATGGCGTACGACAGTCGCGACAGCGCGATGCGCCCGTGTGCAGCCCCAGACCTGCACCAGGCCGCCAGCGAACTGCCGCCGGTCGCCCCACTGATGGCCTTCGTCAAGACGCCCGTTTGGGATCAGGCGGACAGCGAGACCCAGAACGCATTCGGCGAACTGGCGCAGGCGCTAGGCGACGCGGTTACAGAGCTCGCCCTGCCGGATAGCTTCGCGCACATCCATACCATGCACAAAACGGTGATGGAGACGGAGATCGCGCGGAACTACCACCGTGACTATGAGCGCGGTGCGGATCAGCTCTCCGACAGTCTGCGCGCTCAGATCGAGCGCGGTCGGGAAGTCCGTGCGGTCGACTATATCCGTTCGACCGAGTCGATCGGTGCCCTGGCGGCGATCGCGGATGAAATCCTGAACGATTACGATGTCTTCCTGACACCCGCGGCGCCCGGCACGGCGCCGCACGGTCTGGACAGCACGGGCAGCGCCACCTTCTGCACGATCTGGACGTACCTGGGGTTGCCGGCGCTCTCGATCCCGTTGATGACCGGCGCCAACGGGCTGCCGATCGGTGTCCAGCTGGTGGGCGCGCGCGGTGACGACGCGCGGCTGTTTCGGATGGCTAACTGGTTGGTGCGGTCTGTCAGCAACTGACGGCCGGCCCAGCGACCTCGCAGCGAAACGGGGCGCCTCGGATGGGGGCGCGGACCTTACGAGCCCGAGCCCTCCTCTTTGGCTGCCTGATAGAAGTCGAACACCAGCATGCCCATCGTCACCACCATGACGATCCACAGCGGCAGGGAATTCACCGAAACCATCATCCAGCCCAGGAATAACACCGCCGCCAGAACAGAAATCACGCCCGCGAGCAGAGCTGCGTTGCGATACATGGCGGAACTCCCTTGATCGTTGTCGGTCCGGTTCCCGGCCGGCAGGGCGGAGGACGCCGCGCACGATCACGCGCGCCCCAGCATAACTCACGGCGAATTGAAGCATTTAAGCTGCAAACTGACAAGCACGTGCCGCGCACGATAGAGGCCGTCCAACGCCGGTTGGGACGGGCGTGGCCGAGGGATAACCGGAAAATCGCTTAAGGAGGCGAACGGTATGAAAATCGGTTTCATCGGATTGGGCATCATGGGCCGCTGGATGGCCGGTCATCTGGCTGATGCGGGCCACGAGTTGTTCACGGTTACCCATCGCAGCCCCGTACCGGACAATCTGAGCGGCCGGATCACGGAGTGTGGCAGCGGCAAGGAGGTCGCCGAGGCCGCCGAGGTGATCATCCTGATGGTCCCCGATACCCCGGACGTGCAGAAGGTCCTGTTCGCCGACGGCGGCGTGCATGACGGGTTGAGTAACGGCAAGATCGTGGTCGACATGTCCTCGATCTCGCCGACCGAGACCAAGGCGTTCGCCGCCAAGGTCAAGGAGGCTGGTGCGGGTTACCTCGATGCCCCGGTTTCCGGTGGCGAAGGCGGCGCCAAGAATGCCCAGCTGACGATCATGGTGGGCGGCGCGCAGGAAACCTTCGACACGATCAAGCCGCTGTTCGATATCATGGGCAGTTCGGTGACGCTGGTCGGAACGGCCAATGGCGATGGCCAGACCTGCAAGGTGGCCAACCAGATCGTCGTCGCCCTGACGATCGAGGCGGTGGGCGAAGCGCTCACCTTCGCGTCCAAGGCGGGTGCCGATCCGGCCAAGGTTCGTCAGGCTCTGTTGGGCGGGCTGGCGCAGTCCAAAATCCTGGATGTGCACGGCCAGCGCATGATCGACCGTAGTTTTGACCCCGGATTCCGGATCGAGCTGCACCAGAAGGACCTGAACCTGGCCCTGCAGTCGGCGAAGCAGATCGGCGTTTCGCTGCCCAACACCGCCACGGCGCAGGAACTATTCAACGCGTGTAACGCGCTGGGCGGTCAGGCTTGGGACCACTCGGGCATGGTCAAGGCGCTGGAGCAGATGGCCCAGCACAAGGTAAGCGAAGACTAGCCCTCTCGGGCGGTAAGTCGCCGGGGTCAGCAGGCGGCCGACGCGTTTTGCGTTGGACGCGCGTGTCAGGCCCCGGTACGCTTCCGATGCAATCGGTCCGTGCAGACCCTTGTTCTCATCCTTATCCGGCCGTCCTCGAACGATTCCGCCAGCGTGCGACACAGACGTCTAACCCTTCCGGTCCTCCGATACGCTGCCCGACGCGCGGTTTTGCTATTCCGGCGCCGACCTAGCGCGTTGCATCACAAGGCCCGACTCGCCCTGTCACTATCGGCAGCGGTGTTGCTCGCCGTATTGGTCGCGGTACCGACGATCCGCAGCGACGCCGCGATTTCCCGCGACGTGCTTAAGATCGGCATCTTGAACGACCAGTCCGGGGTGTATGCCGAGCTGGCCGGGCAGGGGTCGGTCGAGGCCGCGCGTATCGCCGTTGAGGATTTCGGTGGCGAGGTCATGGACCGGCCGATCGAGATTCTGTCGGCCGACCATCAGAACAAGCCCGAACTGGGCGCCTCGATCGCGCGGGAGTGGATCGAGGTCGACGGCGTCGACGTCATCGTCGATGTTCCCGCCTCCGATGTTGCGCTCGCCGTGCAGGAGGTGACCGAAGACACCGACACGGCCTTCCTGATCAACGGGGCGGCCGCCTCCAGCCTCACCGGTGAAGCCTGTTCGCCGACCAGCGTGCATTGGGCCTACGACACCGATTCGCTCGCCGCCGGCACGGTCCGCGCGATGCTGAAGGAAGGGCTGACAAGCTGGTTCTTCGTCACCGCGAACGACGCTTTCGGCACGACCCTGCAGCGCGCCGCCCAGCGGGTGATCGAGGCCAATGGCGGCGAGGTGCGTGGAGCCGCCAAGCACGCGCTCAATACCGACGATTTCACCGCGCTCCTGATGGAGGCACAGGGCTCCGAGGCGGACGCGATCGGGCTTGCGAATGCGGGCCAGGACGCGGTCCGGGCGATTGAAAAAGCGCACGAGTTGGGGGTCCAACGCGGGCCGCAACGGGTCGTCCCGCTGCTCCTGTTTCTGAGCGACGTCAAAAAGATGGGGCTGGAGGTCGCGCAGGACCTGCCGCTTACCACCGCGTTCTACTGGGACCGCACGGATGCCAGCCGTGCCTTCGCCGAACGGTTTGCTGCCCGACGCGATGGTCAGCGTCCGACCATGGTGCAGGCCGGCGTCTATTCCTCCTTGATGCATTACCTGCAGGCGGTTGCCGCGGTGGGCGACGACAGCGGTCGTACAGTGGTTGAGCAGATGAAGAAGATGCCGGTCGACGATTTCTTCGCCACTGGTGGTCGGGTGCGCGCGGATGGGCTGATGGTGCACGAGATGTACCGCGCGCGCGTGAAACGCCCGTCGGAGTCAACTGGACCCTGGGATCTCTACGAGATCGTTGAGACGATCCCGGCGGAACTCGCCTTTCCTCCGCTGTCGGAAAGCGCCTGCCCGCTGGTCGAGGATTAGTTGTAAGTCGCTGGACGTGGCCAACCAGACCGACCACCTTTGAAGCAGGCGGCGCGCCCTTGAGCGTGTGCGATCGAAGCCAAGGAGGGCAGGTGCCATGACGATCGATCCAAGTCGCGATTTGGGCTCAGCGGACGCACTCCTGATCGTCGACGTCCAGAATGACTTCTGTCCTGGTGGGGCGCTACCCGTGCCGGGAGGCGACCGGGTCATCTCGATCCTGAACGAGTGGGCGGATGCGGCGCAACGCGCCGGGGCACGTGTCTACGCCTCGCGCGACTGGCACCCGGGCGATCATCTCAGCTTCCAGTCCGAAGGCGGCCCGTGGCCGCCGCATTGCGTGCAGGACACCGCCGGCGCGGCTTTTCACCCGGAACTTCGGTTGCCGGAATCGACGGTCGTGGTGTCCAAGGGCACACGCTTCGACCAGGACCAGTACAGTGCCTTCGACGAGACCGGCTTTGCGCACGAGTTGAGTCGCAAGGGGGTGCGCCGGGTCATCCTGGGCGGGTTGGCCGAAGACGTGTGCGTGCGTGCCAGCGCTTTGGACGCCGTCAAGCTCGGCTTCGAAACCGTGTTGATCCGTGCGGCCACCCGCGCCATCACCGATGACGGTCGCGAACAGACCGAACGCGAACTCGCCGAAGCCGGCGTGGCCTTCACGTAAGGCCTGCCTGGAGGGCGCGGCGCTAAGGGGCGTCGCGCTCGGACAGGCCGGCGACCTTTGTCCGTAAGGCATCGGCGACCGCTTCCGGCGTCGCGTCCGCGCCGGCGAGATCGATGGCGGAGACAGGCGCGCCGAAGCGCACCGTGACCTTGCGGGCACGGGGCAGGCGGGCGCCGCGGGGCATCGCCTCGAAGGTTCCGTCAATGTAGCAGGGGACTGCCTGCGCGTCCGTGTCCAGCAGCAACCGGCCGATGCCGGGCCGGAAACGCTGCAGACGGCCATCGGGCGCACGCCATTCCTCCGGGAACCAGACCAGGATATGGCCCTGGCGCAGCACCTCGGTCGCCACGGCCAGGCTGGCGCCGGGCGCGCGGTCGTCGACCGGGACCATGTGGGCGACCCGTGCCAGGACGCGGCCGGGCGCGTTGGTGAACAGCCGTTCCCGGATCGCCCCCCAGACGACGTGACGCGCCCGCGCGCCGTCGAGCGCGCCGCCGAGGACGACGGGGTCGAGGTCGCTGACGTGGTTGGGCGTGATCACCACGGGGCCCTGCGTTGGCACGTTCGCCAGCCCTTCGATCCGTAGCCCCAGGATCAGGCGGGTCAGACCGCGGGCGACCTGATGCAGCATGCGGCCTGCGGTCATCGTCACGATTCCGCGCGGACGCAGCCAGTGGCGCGCTTCCGCCACCAGAGTTTGACTATGCGCGTCCTGATCGGTGCCTTCGGCTGCCGGGGCGCGGTCGACTTCCTGCAGCAGGTCGCGCAGGGTCAGCGTGCGCGCGATCGCCTCCTCCGACAGGGCGATGCCGAAGCGCTCTTGGATTTCCAGGCCCAAGGTGACCCAGGCCAGCGAATCGATGCCGAGATCGAGCTGCGGGCTGGTATCTGGATGTAAGGTCTTGTTCGGGAACTTGCTCTGCAGCCAGTCCCAGACCTGCCGGCCGCGCGCGGTTTCGAGCAACGCGCGGTCCGCCTCCGACCAGGGTGCGTCGGCTGGGTCGTGGCCGCGTTCGGCGCGCTCCAGGACGGCGGCCAGCTTGTGGCGTTGGTACTTGCCGAGTTGGGTGCGCGGCAGCGGTTCGCGCACCAGCGCCCAGTCGCTCAGCCGTTTGTAGGCCGGCAGACGCGGGCCGAGTTCGGCCAGCGAAACGCGGATCACGTCGGTGACGCTGTGCCCCGCCCCACGCAAGGTATCCACGTCCGGTACCACGAGACCGATCAGCTGGCCTTGCTGCTCCATCACCGCGATCTCGCGGATGTAGGGGCTTTCGGCGTAGACGGTCTCGACCTCGTCCGGCGCGACGTTCTTGCCATCGGGCAGGACGATCATTTCCTTCACCCGCCCGACGATCACCAAGTAGCCGTCCTCGTCCAGATAGCCGAGATCGCCCGACTTGAACCAGCCATCCTGCGTGAAGGACTTGGCGTTGGCGTCGGCGTTGTTGCGGTAACCGGGGAAGACGTTCGGACCGGTGATCTGGATCTCGCCTTGTTCTTCGGGCGCGTCGGGGGCGCTGGCGTGGTCGATGCGCAGCTGCGCGCCGGGCGCCGGTTTGCCGGCGGTGCCGAGCTTGGCCGCGCCGGGCGGATTGAAGGTGGTGATCGAGGCGGTTTCCACCAGCCCGTAGCCGGATAGCACCATCCAGCCAAAGGCCTCCAGCGTCTGTGCCGTCTCAGCCTCCAGCTTGGCGCCGCCGGAGGCCATCAGCCGCAGGTTGGGCGCCAGACGCTTGTGCAGCGGGCGCAGCAGCGTGCGCCCCCGCAGCACGCCGAAATGCCGGCGGAGCCACCCCGACAGACGCAGCAGACGGTACATCGCCTTCTCCACCGCGCCGCCGTCGCGCAGCCGGGCGGTCAAGCCCTGGGCGAGCGTGTCGTACAGGCGCGGGACGCCGACAACGATGTCGACTTCGCCTTCCGCCAGGGCCTGACGAATCTCCGGTCCGCTGACGCCGGCCGGCTGAATCTGCGTGGCGCCGGTAATCAGCGGCATCATCAGGCCGACGATGAAGGGGTAGGAGTGGTGCAGGGGCAAGGGCAACAGGATGCGATCGCCCGGTCCCACGACGTTCAGCGCCTGGATCGCCCGCAGGTTGCCGACGATGTTGCGATGAGTCAGCGGGACGCCCTTGGGCGGGCCGGTGGTCCCACTGGTGTAGAACAGCGAGGCGGTCTGGTCCGGGTCGACCCTGGGCAGTTCGTCGATGGGCGCCCCCAGCAAGTTGCGCCAACTTCGCGCGTCTTCCCCAGGTTCGGCGTCGAGCAGCCAGAGGTCGCGGCCGTCCAGCACACCGGCGGCGTCGAGGTCGTCCAGGTGGGCCCGGACGGTGACGACCACCTTGGGATCGCTGTCCGCGAGTTGCAGGGCAAGGGCCTCCCGGCCCAGGTCGCTGTCGAGCGACACGGCAACGCCGCCGGCCATCAGCACGCCGAGACGCGCCTGGACCCAGCGCGGCGAATTCGGCGCATAGATCGCGACGAAGTCGCCGACTTGGAGCCCGCGCGCTTGCAGGCCGCCGGCCAGTTGCCGTGCGCTTTCGTCGAGCTCCCGATAACTCAGGCTTTCCGCACCGTCGGCGGTGAACGCGCGCACGGCCGTCCGGGTGTCGCCACGGCCCAGGTCGCCCAGCAGGTCGAGCAGGGTTTCCCCATCCCCGGTGGTGGGAGCGTTGGTGTCGAACATGCGTGTGCGCCCTTTCTCGCTCTGCGTGTCCTGTGCCGCGTCCTGGGGCAATGTGACGCGTATCAGAAGCGGTTCATCCGCTCCCCCGAACTTGGGGGCCCATATCGGCGTTCATAGGGGCAGCCGACGAACCGGGGCTGGAACTGCCCCCTTCGGCGTCTTAGATTCAGATAAGGGCGCACGTTCGGTGCGCGGGCCGCCCGCTGTGGTCACTGCGACAATCTGGCGGGCACAATCATTCCCAACAACTGGTGGGTCCCGCTGCGGGGCTTCCCAAGCAGGCGCGACAGGCAATATCATCAGAGAACCACACAGGAGCCGGCTGGCAGCCCGAGAGGCCCGGCTGGCACGCGGACGCAACGGGCAGGTCGAACGCACGGCCATGAGCGAACGCAAGGATCAAGACCAGACGCCAGGCGGTGGCACGTCGACGAACGTGGTCGTCAAGACCCGGGCGAAGACGAAAAAGCCGTCCATGTACAAGGTCTTGATGCTGAACGATGATTACACTCCGATGGAATTTGTCGTTCACGTCCTGGAAAGTTTCTTCAGCAAGAGTCGTGAGGAAGCGACCGAGATAATGCTGCATGTGCACCATCGAGGCGTGGGAGTCTGTGGTGTCTACAGCTACGAAGTGGCTGAGACGAAAGTAACCCAGGTGATAGACTACGCCCGTAAGCACCAGCACCCTCTGCAATGTACGCTAGAGAAGGAATAGGCCGCGGATGCTCTCGGCAAACCTCGAACAAACGCTCCATCGCGCCCTGGCCTACGCCAACGAGCGCCGGCATGAGTACGCCACGCTCGAGCATCTGGCTCTGGCGCTGATCGAGGATCCGGACGCGGTGGCGGTGCTGCGCGCGTGCGGCGTCGATCTCGACCGCTTGCGCAACGAGCTGAATGACTATCTGGACAACGAACTGTCCAACCTGATCACGACCCAGGTCGGCGATGCGAAGCCCACCGCCGGGTTCCAGCGCGTACTGCAGCGCGCGGCCATCCACGTCCAGTCGAGTGGGCGTGAAGAGGTGACCGGCGCGAACGTCCTGGTCGCCATGTTCTCCGAGCGCGAAAGCCATGCCGTGTACTTCCTGCAGGAGCAGGAAATGACCCGGCTGGACGCGGTCAACTACATTTCCCACGGCATCGCGAAGGTGGCCGGTCGCAGCGAGGCACGGAACGTGGACGGTGCGGACGAGGAGCAGCAGGGCGAGAAGGTCGTTCGTAAGGGGCACGAGGCGCTGGACGCCTACTGCATCGACCTCAACCAGAAGGCCGAAGACGGCAAGATCGACCCGCTGATCGGCCGCGACCACGAGGTCGAACGCACGATCCAGGTGCTCTGCCGCCGGACCAAGAACAACCCGCTCTACGTCGGTGATCCCGGCGTCGGCAAGACCGCGCTGGCCGAGGGGCTGGCGCGGCGGATCGTCACCGGCGACGTGCCGCACGTGCTGTCCGACGCGCAGATCTTCTCGCTCGACATGGGCGCGCTGCTGGCCGGCACGCGCTATCGCGGCGACTTTGAGGAACGCGTCAAGGCGGTTCTGCAGGAGTTGGAACAGCAGGATCACGCGATCCTGTTCATCGACGAGATTCACACGGTGATCGGCGCGGGCGCGACCAGCGGCGGGGCGATGGACGCTTCCAACTTGCTCAAGCCCGCGTTGCAAAGCGGCACTCTGCGGTGCATCGGCTCAACCACCTACAAGGAATACCGCAACCACTTCGAGAAGGATCGGGCGCTGGTCCGGCGCTTCCAGAAGATCGACGTCACCGAGCCGACGGTCGAGGACGCGGTGAAGATTCTGCGGGGGCTGAAGCCGCACTACGAGAAGCACCACCGCGTCAAGTTCACCAACGAGGCGATCCGTTCGGCGGTCGAGCTGTCGGCGAAGTACATCTCCGACCGCAAGCTGCCGGACAAGGCGATCGACGTGATCGACGAGGTCGGCGCAGCGCAGATGCTGTTGCCGGACTCCAAGCGCCGCAAGACCGTCGGCGTGAAAGATGTCGAGGGCATCGTCGCCAAGATCGCCCGGATTCCGCCGAAGTCGGTGTCCAAGGACGACAAAGCCGCGCTGCAAAACCTGGAACGCGATCTCAAGACCATGGTTTTCGGTCAGGATCAGGCGATCGAGGCGCTGTCGAGCGCGATCAAGCTGTCCCGCGCCGGCCTGCGCGAGCCGGAGAAGCCGATCGGCAACTATCTCTTCTCCGGTCCGACCGGCGTCGGCAAGACCGAGGTGGCCAAGCAGCTGTCGCGCTCGCTCGGCATCCAACTGACCCGCTTCGACATGTCGGAGTACATGGAGCGGCACTCCGTCAGCCGCCTGATCGGCGCGCCTCCGGGGTACGTCGGCTTCGACCAGGGCGGCCTGCTGACCGACGCGATCGATCAGCACCCGCACTGCGTCCTGCTGCTGGACGAGATCGAAAAGGCCCATCCGGACCTGTTCAACGTTCTGCTGCAGGTCATGGACTACGGCAAGATGACCGACCACAACGGCAAGACGGTCGACTTCCGGAACGTCATCCTGATCATGACCACGAACGCGGGCGCGGCCGAGATGGCCAAGCCGGCCATGGGCTTCGTCAACGAGGCGCGCGGCGGCGACAGCGAGGAGGCGATCAACCGCCTGTTCACGCCGGAGTTCCGCAACCGCCTCGACGCGGTGATCCCGTTCCGCAACTTGGATCAGGAGATCATCACGCGGGTCGTCGACAAGTTCGTCATGGAGCTGGAGGCGCAGCTCGCCGACCGCAACGTGACCATCGAGCTGACCGACGAATCCCGCCAGTGGCTCGCGGACAACGGTTACGACATGCTCTACGGCGCGCGTCCGCTGGGCCGCGTGATTCAGGATCACATCAAGAAGCCGCTCGCCGAGGAGCTGTTGTTCGGCAAGCTCGCCAAGGGCGGGGTTGTCCGGGTGTCGATCGATCCGGAGACCAACAAGCCGACTTTCGAGTTCTTCGAACCCGGCTCCGGCCGCGGCAACAATGGCAATAGCGGGGGCGGCGGTGGTCGCCGCACCAAGGGCACGGACGACAATTCCGGCTCCGGCGGCGGCGGTGCGCAGGAAGAAAACAAGCCCGAGTTGGTGGAATAGTCCACTGCGGGCCTACGACCCCCGCATGCTTCGAAAAGCGCCCCCGTCGGCAAAAGCCGGCGGGGGCGTTTTCGCCTTTGATGTCGTTGTGGCCTGGCTAACGTGGCCCCAGCTTTAGCTGTCCGCGTGTTTGTAGGGGCTATGCTGTTCGCGTAAGCCCACGATCTGAGCTTCGACAGCGCGGCGTTCGCGTTTTAGGAAGTCGTCGACCGCCTGTTCCAGGGCCGGGTCGGTGATCCAGTGAGCCGAGTGGGTCGCGACAGGCAGATAGCCGCGCTGGATCTTGTGTTCGCCCTGTGCCCCGGCCTCCACGCGGGAGAGACCGCGTTCAATCGCGAATTCGATCGCTTGGTAGTAGCAGGCCTCGAAGTGCAGAAAGTCGTAGTCCTCGATTGCGCCCCAGTTGCGTCCATACAGCGCGTGCCGCCCGATCAGGTTGAGGGCGCCGGCGACCGGCGTGCCATCGGCCTCTTCCGCCATCACGAGCAGGATGCGCTCCGGCATGCGTCGGCCGATTTCGTGGAAGAATTCCTCTGTTAGGTAGGGGAAGCCCCAGCGCTTGTCGGCGGTGCGCAGGTAAAAGGCATAAAAGGCATCCCAATGCCGGGGCTCGATGTCGCTGCCGGTGAGGCGGCGCAGCTTCAAGCCGGCATCCGCGACTTCGCGGCGCTCGCGTTTGATCTGCTTGCGCTTGCGGCTCTGCAGGGCCGCAAGGAAATCGTCGAAGCTTTGATACCCCGGATTGTGAAGATGGTACTGCAGACCGATCCGCGGTAGGAAATCCGCTTCGGCGAGGTGCTCGCGTTCGTCCTCGGTGGGGAAGGTGACGTGGAGGGAGGATACGTCGTGTCGACGGGCCACCTCTGTCAGCCCGGCGATCAGCGTATGCGCGACCTCGTTGCGAGATGCCGCCGGTAATTCCTGGTTGATCAAGAGCCGGGGCCCAGTGACCGGCGTGAACGGTACCGCGCACTGCAGCTTGGGGTAGTATTGTCGCCCGGCGCGTTCGTAGGCATCCGCCCAGCCCCAGTCGAACACGTATTCGCCGTAGGAATGGCTTTTCAGATACAGCGGTGTTGCGCCGAGCACCCGGCCGTCGCTGTTGCGCGCGACTAGATGCTGCGGCAGCCAGCCGCGCTCGCCCACCGCTGAGCCGCTTTGTTCCAGCGCGTCCAGGAAGGCGTGGGAGATAAAAGGATCATCGTCGCCGGCGCACGCGTTCCAGTCGGCCGCGTCGACTTGGGCGATTTCCGAGATGACTTCGATGTGGATTGCGTCGGCGCCGTCGGGCATGGCCCCAAAATGGTGCCGTACGGCCGGTCGGGCAAGCGCCTGTCACGATACCGGCCGATAACCCGGATCAATAGTTGTCGCTGGTCCGGAAGGCGTTGTTGTCCAGTCGCTCATGCGCCTGCTCGTTCCTCTCGGCGTCGCTTCTGCGATCGTCGTGCCGGACCTCGTCCAGACTGCGGATCGGCTTGCGCAGATAGGGACTAAACGCCCGGTTCAGGCTACTTTTCTGCTGATTGTCCACAGGGCTTTCCCCAGCTTCGTCCACAAGTAACTGCGTTTGCACTAAGCTCACCAGCTAAATGTGGCAGGTCACGGCTTAAAAGCACGTTAAGCCGCTGCAGGTTCAAGACGGGAGCGTGAACCTGCAGCAGGTGCTCAATATAGAAGTCGAAAACTTAATCTGCTTGCAGATACCACCGATACTCAAGCGGCGACGGCTCGCTTTCGAACTTGTCCATCTCCGCCTGTTTGCAGGCAGCGTAGGCGTCGATGTACGCCTCGCCTAGATAGCGCCGCAGGATCGGAGCATCGGCGAGCCCCTCGACCGCCCGGCGTGGGCGCCATGGCAGCGTGGCGTCGAAGGCGTGGCCGGCGTTGCCGGTGTCGGGCGTGCCTGGCTCCAGCCGGTTGGCGATCCCGTGGTGCACGCCGGCCAATACGGTAGCCAGCGCCAGATAAGGGTTCGCATCCGCGCCCGCCACGCGGTGCTCGATCCGTCGGGCATGGCCCGCGCCATGGGGAATGCGCAAGGCGACCGAACGGTTTTCGAAGCCCCAGGATCGGCGGATCGGCACGAAGATGTCCGGTTGGAAGCGGCGATAGCTGTTCAGATTCGGCGCCAGGATCGCCATCGCTTCCGGTAGGCTCTCCAGGATGCCGGCGATGGCCTGATGCAGCGTTGGGCTCGCCGGACCGGCCTCGCCCCCGTCGAACGCGTTGTTTCCGTCCTGATCGAGCAGAGACAGGTGCATATGCATGCCGGACCCCGCCTGCTGTGGGTACGGCTTGGCCATGAAGGTCGCCTGCAGGCCGTGGCGCTTGGCGACCCCTTTGACCACGCGTTGGAACAGCACGCAGTGATCGGCCGCCATCAGTGGGTCGGCGACATGGCCCAGATTGATCTCGAACTGGCCCGGCGCGTACTCGGCGCTGATCGCGCCGGTCGGCACGCCCTGGGCGGCGCAGGCGCGGGTGATCTCCTCCAGCACGGTGTCGAACGCGTCGACATCGGCCATGCCGTACACCTGCGTGCCGGTATCGCGCGTTCCCGTCAGGGGCGAGATCGGCGGCTGCGGCGCGTCGCCGGGCGCGCGCTCGGGGTCGATCAGATAGAACTCGAGCTCGAACGCCACCACTGGGCGCAGGCCGAGCGTCTCGACCTCGCGGGCGACGCGGGCAAGGACGTTGCGCGGTTCGTAGGGGTAGGGACCGCCGTCGCCGCTGCGGAACGACAGCAAAACCTGCGCCAGCGGCTTGGGCGCCCAGGGAACCGGCGCCAATGTGTCGGGGATCGCGACCGCCGGCACGTCCGGGTCGCCATCGGAAAAGCCCAGACCCATGGGATCGTGGCTTTCGCCCACCACATCCAGCATGAACGCCGACCCCGGGAACGCCAGCCCTTGCGTGAAGATCTTGTCCAGATCGTCGATTGGGTAGCGCTTGCCGCGAACGACGCCGGATAGATCGGCGAAGATGGCGTCGACGGCGCGGGTCTCAGGGTGGGCTCGCAGGAAGTCCGCGACCTCCTGCGGGCGTTCCGGCGGGTGGGCGTCGCTCATGCGCGGAACATTGGGCTGTTGGATTTTATGGGAGGATGGGGGACGTATCGGCTATTCGCCGTCCCCGTCCTTGTCGTCACTGCCCTGCTGGTCGGCGCTCGGCTGGCTGAAGGCGCCGTTGCGAACCTTCTCCGGCAGGGTCTCGATGATGCCCGCGGTGGCTTCCTCGCCGTAATCGTTGACGAAGTTGGTGACGGCGGCCGAGAGCGTGACCAGCTTGACCACGTCCGGTTCCACGCCCTCGTCGATCGCGCTCTGCATCGCCTCGAGGACCTTCTTGGCGGCGACGTCGCGCTGCTGCTGCTCGTCCATGGGGTTAGGGGACCTTGTCTCGCGGTTCATGGAAGGATGGTTGCGGACACAACCGGGCTGTTACCGGTTGCGACCGCAGCAGGTCTAACGACGGATCGTCCCACGGTCACGGACGAATCGCAAATCGGCTTCGGGGTGGGCGAATTCGCTCACCCCTGCTTGATCTGCTGGAAGGCGTCGAGCGCGCGTTGACGGGCCGCTTTGTGGTCGACGATCGGCTGGGGATATGTCGTGCCGAGGCGCACGCGCGCATCGGCCAGCACACGGTCCGGCGCGGTCCAGGGGGCGTGCAGATACTTGTCCGGCAGGCGGGCGATCTCGGGGACCCAGTGGCGGACGTAGGCCCCCTCGGGATCGAACTTCTGGCCCTGGGTTACGGGGTTGAATATCCGGAAATAGGGCGCGGCATCGGCGCCGCAGCCGGCGATCCACTGCCAGGAGGCGGCGTTGGAGGCAAGGTCGGCATCGACCAGCGTGTCCCAGAACCACGCTTCACCTTCCCGCCAGTGGATCAGCAGGTCCTTCACCAGGAAGGAGCCGACGATCATCCGCACCCGGTTGTGCATCCAGCCGGTTCGGTAAAGTTCGCGCATGCCGGCATCGACGATCGGATAGCCGGTGATGCCGCGTTGCCAGGCGCGCAGCCCGTCGGGATCGTCGGCCCAGGGAAAGCGCTTGAAATTGTCCTTCCAGGTCTCCTCCGGAAGTGACGGCCACCAGTACAGGAGGTGGTAGGAGAATTCCCGCCAGCCGATTTCCTGCAGATACGCCGTGGCGGCGTTCTGAGCGTCGTTGCGCGCGTCCATGCGATGCTGCACCGCCGCCCAGATCTGACGCGGGCCGATTTCCCCGAAATGCAGATGCGGCGACATCCGGCTGGTGCCGGGCTTGTCCGGACGGTTCCGGGTCTCGTCGTAGTGCGGCAGCCAGGTGTCCAGAAAGGCGTTCAAACGTTCGCGTGCGCCCTGCTCGCCGGGCGTCCAGTGCGCGCGCAGGCCGCCGGCCCAGTCCGGTTCCTTGGCCTTGGGCGTGCCTGGCAACAGCCCCCAGTCGGCCAACCGGTCGCTTTTGATCGTTGGACCGGTCGGAACGGTGGCGGGTGCGGGGAGGGGAGCCGGCGGCGGGGCCAGCTTCTGCAACGCTTTCCAGAAGGGCGTGAACACCTTGTAGGGCTGACCGCTGCCGGTCTTGGGCGTCCAGGGTTCGAACAGCAGGCGGGCGTTGAAACTCTCGACCTGCACGCCGCGCTGCTTGAGGTCGGCTTTGATCTCGGCGTCGCGCGCATTCGCCCAGGGTTCGTACAGCCGGTTCCAGTAGACCGCCGCGGCGCCGGTTTCCTGCGCGACCTGTGGCAGCACTTCCGCCGCGTTACCGGTACGCAGGACGAGGCTTGCTTCGTGGCGCTGCAGCGTCTCCGACAGCGCTTCGAGCGACTGGTGCAGCCACCAGCGCTGTGCGCCACCGGGCGCCCAGGCGCCAGGCGTGTCGTCGTCCAGTACGAACAGCGGGACGACTGGCCGGCCGCTCTCGATGGCGGCGCTGAGCGCCGGGTTGTCCGCCAGGCGCAGGTCGCTGCGGAACCACAAAATCGCGGGGGCTTGGGCGGTGCGAGGGTCGGTCATCGGGAGCCTTGTCGCTTGTGTGCGCCTGCGACTTGGGTCCGCGACGGGGGCGGGCAACCCCGACCCGTCTGTCTCGCGCCTCTCCGGTTCAGCCGCCGTAGGATTGCACCAGCGAGCCCGCGACCAGGTACCAGCCGTCGACCATGACGAAGAAGATCAGCTTGAACGGCAGGGAGATCATCACCGGCGGCAGCATCATCATGCCCATCGACATCAGGATCGAGGCGACCGTCATGTCGATGATCAGAAAGGGCAGGAACAGCAGGAACCCGATCTCGAAAGCGCGCTTCAGTTCGGAGATCATGAACGCCGGGATCAGCGCGCGCATTGGCACGTCCTGCGGATCGTCGGTCAGCTCGACCTCTGCCATGTCCATGAACAGCTGCAGGTCCTGCTCGCGCACCTGGCCCAGCATGAAGCTGCGTACCGGGGCCGCCGCCGCATCGAGGGCTTCCATCTCGTCGATCTGCTGATCGACCAGCGGAATCACTGCGTCGTCGTACACCTGTTCCAGCGTGGGCATCATGATGAACACGGTCAGGAACAGCGCCAGACTGATCAGCACCGAGTTGGGCGGCGTCTGCTGGATGCCGAGGGCTGAGCGCAGGAACGACAGCACCACGACGATCCGGGTGAACGACGTCACCATCACCAGGATCGACGGTGCGAGCGAGAGGACCGTCACCAGCGCGATCAGTTGGATCATGGTCGAGGCCGTGCTGGCCCCGCCCTGGCCGAAGTCGAGGTTGAGCGACTGCGCCGCCGCCGGGCTGGTCAGGGCGACGAGTCCGGCCACGCCCAGGAACAGCCCGCTCAACCCGGCCACCAACCAGCGACCGCGTCCTGCGGTTTTGAAGGTGCGTGTCAGCCGGCTCATGCGCCCGTCTCCCGCTCGAGTTGGGCGGCAAAGCTGTCGCCGGCGCCGATCCGGGTTTCCACTACCGTCTCCGTGTTCTGGCCGAGGATCACCAGATGCTCCCGATCGTCGCGCTTGATCAGGACGAGCTTGCGCCGGCCGTCCAACGGCTGGACCTCGACGATTCCCAGTCGGCGGTCGCGTCCGGCGTTGGTCGGGGCCATCCGGCCGCCCAGGCCCAGTCGCTTGGCGAGGTAGGCGAAGCCCCCGATCAATCCCAGGACGAACACCAGGACGAGCAGGAAGCGCAGGTAGGTTTCGATTTCCATGTCTGGGAACGCGCGCTCGCTCTGCGGTTACCGGCGGCCGGTCGGCGTGGAACTGGTGCTGCCTGCCTTGCCATAGGCACGCACGGCCGTCTTGCGTGCGCCGTGCTGTTTCAGTTCCGCGCTGAGGCCGTCGAGGCGTCCGCGCATCGTCCCGCTGATGCGATCGAGCGCGTCGGTAAGGTCCTGCAGGCGGGGCAGGTAGGTCCGTGCGCTTTCCCGCGGCAGGGCGGCGATGTCCGTGCAGATATTCTGGATGCCGGTTTCCAGCTCGGTGGCGTCCTGCTCGTGGCCTGCTGCCAAGGCGTTTTCGATCCCGCGCGCCTCGGCGAGCAGGTCGTCCAGGCGCGTGTCGATCGCGCTGTCAGTCGAGCTGGCGGTCATCGGGGGTCCTCGTCGTTTCTCGGGTCGTCGTCGCTTGGCTCTGGGCCGCTGGCGCCAGCCTGCGGCGGTGCGGCCGGATCCGGCACGGCCTCGCCGTTGGCCCGGTAGATGTAGGTCAGGATTTCCGCCACGGCGGCGTAGGCCGCGTAGGGGATTTCCCGGTCCAGCTCGGCGGCGCGCAGCACCTCCGCAAGATCGGCGTCGGTGCGCACCTTGACCCCGCGGTCGAAGGCCACCCGCAGGATCTGCTCGGCCAGCGCGCCTTCGCCCTTGGCGGTCACCGTCGGCGCATCCCGGCGTTCGGGGTCCCACTGCAGGGCAACGGCGACCTGGCGGCGCCGTCGTCCGTCGCTGCTGTCGTCGCTGTCGCCGGTCATGGTCTGCGCCTAGCCGCTGGTAGGGAGGGCGCCGGCCGGGGGTGCCGACGCCGTCGAGCAGGAGACTGCGGGAATCGTGTTTAACGCGGCGTAAACGGCGTTAACGAATTCGCGCCGATCGGAAGATGTCTGCACTCCGGTGCAGGTTATTGCCCTGCGCGGGCGATCTACCTAGCTATTCTGACGGAAGGCCCGTGTATCGGCCTTGCCGTGGTTCCAACCGATCGAGCGCACACCCATGAGCGAGCAACCCGGATTCACGGTCGAAGCGGCGCACGCACGCGATAAGGAAAAGACGACCGTCTACCCGCCGATGCCGGTTGCGGAGACGCCGGAGTACGAGACGCTGCGCGCGCGGGCGCTGCAGGCAACGCAGGAAACGCGAGGCAACCTTGGCGACGCATGAGGCGACCTTCACGCCCGGCGGCGAGCCGCACTGGCTGCCGCCGGAGCAACTGACCCAGTTGAATGCCGAGGCGCTGGGCGAGGGTGCGCAGGGCCCGAAACTGGCCGACCTGAGCGGGGTCGAGCGTGCTCTGCAACGTCCGCGTCAGCTCTACAGTTATCATGACGAGCGCGACGTCGTGCGGCTGGCCTGCGCGATCCTGGTCGGCCTCATCGAGGAAAAGCCGTTCGCCCAGCACAACCTAGGGACCGGCGTGGCCGCGTTGATGCTGTTCCTGGAGGTTAACGGCTACCGCTGGGCCGGTCCGGACGGGCCCGTACTGGCCGCGTATGTGCGGGCGCTTGCGGACGGCCGCTACACCGAAGAGGGCCTGGCCGAGACCCTGCGCCCGGACATTTATCCGCTGCAAACCGCGGCTTGAGGTCTGGACCGTAGGGGAGGCGCCACCGTGTCAGTGGTAACTGCCGCGCGAACCGTGGCCTGCCGCGCATCTGCATGACGGTGACGTTCTGGCGCGGGGTCGCCCCTACGGCGCTCTAACTCTCGTTCTTATCGCTGTTGCCACTCTCATCGCCGGCGTCGGCCGGTTGCTCGCCGTCGGTGCCGAAGGTGGCGGCGAAGGTTTCCGCGCCGCCAGCGGCCGCACGGTTTTCTTCCTGGATGCGCTCGTGGACCTCCCGGCGCAGGACGCTGGCATCGGCCGGAAAGTTGAAGCCGAGTTTGATCGACTTGCCACGGATGTCGACGACCGTGACCTCGATCTCGTCATTGATAATGACGGATTCCCCGATCTTTCGGGTCAGGTAAAGCATCCGGGCACATCTTCTCCTAAGGTGGCCGCCGACCGCAGCCTCGGGACGGTTCCCCGTAGCCGCCGGCTCGGCGCAATTTAGCCGGCTTTACCGCTTCTTAACAAGCAGACTGCGAAGGTTCGCCTACGCGCAGACCCGGTACGCGCCGTGTCGGGGCCGCCGCGTGCTGAGGACAGGTTAACGAAGGTCGGCAGCGACATGGGTGTGCAGAACTTCACGGTATTCGACGCGTTGCAGCGCAAGATGGGCTGGCTCAGCCAGCGCCAGGGTGTGCTGGCGGACAACATCGCCAACGCCGACACGCCGGGCTACAAGCCGCGCGACGTGAAGGAAGCCCCGTTCCAGCGGGTGATCGAGCGGATGCTGAAGCCGATGGCCCCGCGCGTCACCCACGAGGGGCATGTCGATGCGTCGATCCCCGGTGAGCCGCGTTTGGACGTCGACGAGGCGAAAGAGAAGTACGAGACCTCGCCGGTTGGCAACGCGGTCGTGCTGGAAGAACAGCTGGTCAAGGTGTCCGAGACTCAGATGGACTACCAGACCATGACCAATCTCTACAAAAAGCACATGGGTATGTTCCGCATCGCGCTCGGCCGGGGCCAGTAGGCCGCCGCGCGCCGCAATAGACCCTGATGCGCCAGAGCGCAGGACGCCAGACGATGGATCTCTCCAAGGTTCTGCATATCTCCGCCGCCGGCATGAAGGCACAGGGCGTGCGTCTGCGCGTGCTGTCGGAGAACGTTGCGAACGCCGATTCCGTGGCGCGGACGCCCGACGGCGAGCCGTACCGACGCAAGCTCGTCACCTTCGCCAACGAGGTGAACAAGGAGCTCGGCATCAACCAGGTGAAGATCGACCAGATCGAGCCCGATCCGAGCGAGTTCGGCCAGGAATACCGGCCCGGCCACCCGGCGGCCAACGAGGAAGGCTACATCCAGACGCCGAACGTCAACAGCTTGATCGAGATGTCCGACATGCGCGAGGCCCAGCGCAGCTACGAGGCCAACCTGAAGGTCATCGAGAGTTCCCGCACGATGTTATCACGTACGATCGATCTGCTGCGCTAATCCGCTGACTTTGCATCATCCTGGTGGCCAGGAAGGCTGCCGCCTGAAGGGTCATCGCCGCGCTCTAGGCAAGGCACGCCTTTGCGCCCGCGGCGCTTAACGAAGAGAGAGACCGGTTCCGATGTCCGTGTCCTATAGCGAGGCGCTCGCCGCCTACAAGCGGGTCGCCGAACAGGCCAAGGTTCAGCCGTCCAAGTCCGAGGGAACGGAGGCGATCACCAGCGATTTTGCGCAGATGCTGCGCAGCGCGGGCGAGGACGCGATCCAGGATCTCAAGGGCGGCGAGCGGATGTCGCTGGCCGCGGCCGCCGGCAAGGCGGACATCAACGACGTCGTGATGGCGATGTCGCAGGCCGAGCGCACGCTGCAGACCGTCGTGACCCTGCGCGACAAGGCCGTGCAGGCCTATCAGCAGATCATGCGCATGCCGATCTGAGGCGCCCTGAGACCTCAAGCGACCAAGCCCTCAACTTAACCGGGCCCGCGCGATCGGCTGCCGCCGAGCGAATCGACGCGGGCTTCTTTCGAAGCTGGATTGTTAACCATGAATCAGACCGAGGTCATCGAGGTCGGCCGCGAGGCGGTCTACGTCATGCTCAAGGTATCCAGCCCGATCCTGCTGGCCGCGCTGGGAATCGGCATGGTGATCGCGCTGTTCCAGGCGCTGACCCAGATGCAGGAGATGACGCTCACCTTCGTGCCCAAGATCCTGGTCGTCATGGTCGCGCTGATCGTCTTGGCGCCGTTCATGCTGAACGCGCTGTCGGCGTTCACGCTGGAGCTGACGGACAAGATCATCGCGGGCGGCTAAGACCTAAAGGCGCCGCGCCCGTGCTCCAGGAACTGCTGCCCGCCACGCTGTTTTCGGTGCTGCTCGTCTTCGTGCGCGTCGGCGCGGCGCTGTCGACCCTGCCGGGGTTCGGTGAGTCCTACGTCAGTCCGCGTGCCCGGATGATCCTGGCGCTCGCGGTATCGTTGCTGGTGACGCCGCTGGTCCAGGACACGCTGCCGGGCGAGCCGGACCAGGTGAGTGTGCTGCTGGCCTTGATGGCTGGCGAGCTGTTCATCGGCCTGTTCATCGGCACGCTGGCGCGGGTGTTCATGTCGGCCCTGGTCACCGGCGGCATGGTGATGGCCTACATGTCGAGCCAGGCCAACGCCTTGGTGAACGACCCGGCCAGCCAGCAGCAGGGATCGATCATCGGCGCGTTCCTCAATATCACCGCGTTGGTGGCGATCTTCGGGCTCAATATCCATCACATCATGCTGGCGGCGGTGGTGGATAGCTACGTGGTGTTTCCGGTCGGAGTGGCGCCGCCGGTGGCCGACTTCGCCCAGTTGATGAGCCAGACGGTGGCCCGTTCCTTTCTGATCGCGATGAAGCTGGCCGCCCCCTTCGTGGTTGCCGGTTTGGTTCTTTTCCTCGGGGTCGGTCTGCTGTCGCGTCTGATGCCACAGGTGCAGATCTTTTTCGCCACCATGCCCTTGCAGATCATCAAGGGGATCTGGCTGCTGATGATCTCCCTGCCGGCCATAATCAGTTACTTCACGGGCCAGTTCGCCGACCTGTTCATGGTCTTTCAGCAATAGGGGAGGGGCGGCGTGTCCGACGACCAAACGGATAAGAGCCAAAAGACAGAAGACCCGACCCCGAAAAAGCTGGAGGAAGCCCGCAAGAAAGGGCAGGTCGCCAAGTCGCAGGAGGTCAACCACTGGTTCATCATCCTCGGCCTTGGTCTGATCCTGACCATCATGGCGCCCGCGATGGCGAGCGGCGTCAGCGACACATTGCGCCGCTTTCTGGCCAAAGCCGCTCTGCTGCCCACCGGCGGTGGGCTTGGTCCAGTTCTGACCGACACCATGATCGACATGCTATGGGTGCTGCTGTTGCCCATGGGCCTTCTGATGATCGCAGCCGTCGCGGCGAATTTCGTCCAGATCGGGTTTCTGGTCAGCGTGGAGAGCCTGAAGCCTAAACCGGAAAAGATTTCGCCGATTAAGGGCGCCAAACGGCTGTTTTCCACCCGCGCCCTGGTCGATTTTGCCAAGGGCATCGCCAAGTTGACCTTGGTCGGCTTGGTCGCTTTTCTGGTGATCTGGCCGGAGCACGACACCCTGCCGCAGCTGATCGAGATCGGAATGACGGCGCAGCTTGAGGTGCTGCGGGTCTACGCGCTCAAGGTCACAGGCGCGGTGTTGGCGGTGATGACCGTGATCGCGGCGCTGGACGTCGCCTACCAGCGCTACAAGCACCACGAAGAGATGAAGATGTCCAAGCAGGAGGTGAAGGACGAGTTCAAGCAGTCCGAGGGCGACCCGCAGGTCAAGCAGCGCTTGCGTCAGCTGCGCATGGAGAAGTCGCGCAAGCGCATGATGGCCGCTGTGCCGCAGGCCGACGTGGTGGTCACCAACCCGACGCACTACGCCATTGCCCTGTCCTATAGCCACGGCGAAATGGCGGCGCCCAGGGTTGTGGCGAAGGGGGTCGACGAGGTCGCCCGGCGCATCCGCGAAGTGGCCGAGGCGAACGATGTGCCGCTGGTCGAGAACCCGCCGCTTGCCCGCGCGCTGCATGCCAGCGTGGAACTGGATCAGGAGATCCCGGCGGAGCACTACAAAGCGGTTGCCGAGATTATCGGCTATGTGATGCGCCTGAAGGGCCGCATGCCAGCAACCGCGGGGCGCTAAGGCGGTGCGGAAGCTGGATGCGTCTTGCCGGGCAAGAAGCCCTTTGCACCATCCCCGGTTCAGCGCGACTGTGAGGCGGCACGGCGTTCGGAGGTGTGTGGGATTGGGTGGGCGAACCGTTCTGAGGAGAGGCCGGCTCTTGATTGGCAAATGGCGAAGCGCAGTGGCTATCGCGGTGGCAACCGCCGGCCTGATCGGGGGCACGACGCCCGTGCGTGCGCAGGCGGTGGCTGGCGCGGCGGCGGCTGGCGGTTGGGGCAGCCCGCTGGTCCTGCTGCTGGCGGGGCTGGCCGGTGCGCTTGCGTTGGTGGCTGGTGGCCTTGCGGTTATCCTGATTCGGACCCAGCGCGGGCGCGTGCGCATGCAGGCGGCCTTCAACGCCATGCCCTGGCCGCGCCAACTAGGCCGCCGGGATGGCACGCCACTGGTCAACAACCCGGCGTTCGTCGAGCGGTTCGGGGATCGCCGTCGGGCGCTGCCCGAGGTGCTGGCCGAGCAGGTCGACGACGATGGCGCGCGGCAGGAGCTTCGCCGCTTGGCGGCGAACGCCGCCGCCGGGATCGGAGGGCACGTCGAGGCGCCGGTGTGGGACCCCGATAGTGGCGAGCGGATCTGGCTCGACGTGCGGGCTCAGCCGATGCCGGACCAGGATGGCCTGGTCGCCTGGCTGACCGAGGACATCACCGCGCGCCGGCAGATGCAGGACATCCTGCGCACCGAAATGGCGCGCTTCGTCGATCTGCTGGAGCACGCGCCGGTCGGTTTCTATTCGGTGGATGGCGATGGCCGCTTCCTGTTCGTCAACAAGACGTTGACCGACTGGCTGGGCACCACACCGGAGAAACTGACCGACGGCCATATCCGACTGCACGATCTGATCCCCGAGGCCGCAACGGAAGGGGCGCCGGCGCATGTCCCGTTCGCGTCGGAAGAAACCGTCCACGCTGCCAGCGGCGATGCGGTGACGCTCGGCCCCCGCGAGGTCGTCCTGGTTGGCCCCACGGGGCAACGGATCGAGACCTACATCACGCAGGAGGTTGTCGGCGGTGAGGACGGGCAGCCGATCTCGACCCGTTCGGTCGTCCGCAACCTGTCGGACGAGCGCCAGGTGCACGACGCCTTGGAACGCTCGGAACGTCGGTTCCGCCGATTCTTCCAACAGTCCCCGGTGGGCATTGCGCTATTGGACGCTGACGGGCGCGTGCAGGAATGCAACGCCGCGTTCTCTAAACTGATGGGCGTAAGCCGCGACGCCGTGGTCGGGCAGCCGGCGCAGCAACTGGTGCGGCCTGGCGATCGGGCCGCGCTTGGGCAGGCCTTGTCGCGCGACGGCGGTGGAGGTCGCCCGGAGGTCCGGCCGGCGGCCGAACCAGACACCGTCTGTCGAGTCTTCGCCACACCTTTGGACGCGGAGGGCGCCGGCGGTGCCCGCGGGCTGGAACGCGAAGGCCATGTTCTGCACCTGATCGACGCGACCGAGCAGAAGAACCTGGAAGAGCAGTTCGCCCAATCGCAGAAGATGCAGGCGGTGGGCCAACTGGCTGGCGGCATCGCGCACGACTTCAACAACCTGCTGACCGCGATGATCGGCTTCTGCGACTTGCTGTTGTTGCGTCACAGGCCAGGCGATCAGTCGTTCGCCGATCTGATGCAGGTCAAACAGAACGCCAACCGGGCGGCCAATCTGGTGCGTCAGCTGCTCGCCTTCTCCCGACAGCAGACGCTCCGCCCGACCGTGCTGTCCGTGACCGACGTGCTGCAGGAGTTGATGCATCTGCTGCGCCGTCTGATCGGCGAGAACATTCAGCTCGACGTGATCCACGGCCGCAGCCTGTGGGAGGTCAAGGTCGACCAGGGTCAGCTCGAGCAGGTGATCATCAATCTCGCCGTCAATGCCCGCGATGCCATGGCGGATGGCGGCGGCGAACTGGCGATCCGCACCAGCAACCAGCAACTGAGCCGCCCGCTGAAGCGCGAGGGCGAGACCGTGCCGCCGGGCGACTACGTGCTGATCGAGGTCGCCGACAGCGGCTGCGGGATCGCGCAGGAGAACCTGGACCGGATTTTCGAGCCGTTCTTCTCGACCAAGGAGGTGGGCGCCGGCACCGGTCTGGGCCTGTCCACCGTGTATGGCATCGTTAAGCAGACCGGTGGCTTCATCCTGGTCGACAGTGCGCCCGGCGTGGGCACCAATTTCCAGATTTACCTGCCGCGCCACCAGCAGATCGCGAGCGAGCACGCGCCGACAAAGAGCGGGCAGGGGCAGGTGACCGATCTGACCGGCATGGGCACCCTGCTGCTGGTCGAGGACGAGGAGGCGGTGCGCGCCTTCTCTGCCCGGGCGTTGCGCAAGAAGGGATACACCGTGTTGGAGGCCAGCTCCGGCGAGCATGCGCTGGACGTGATGGCGGACCAGGGCGACCAGGTCGATCTGCTGATCACCGACGTGGTGATGCCGAATCTGGATGGGCCGGCGCTGGTCAAACGGGTGCGCGAGACGCGTCCAGACGTGAAGGTGATCTTCATCTCCGGCTATACGGAGGATTCCTTCCGCCGCAACCTGGGTGAGGAAGCCGACACCCATTTCCTGGGCAAGCCGTTCACCCTCAAGCAGCTGGCCGGAATGGTGAAGGACGTGCTGTACGCCGATGCGCGCTAAAGTGCGATCGTTTGTGCGTGTCGCCGGAACCGAGTGATTCCGCGGAGTCGCAGGGTGGCGCCCTTTGGAGTTTCTCTTTTGTTCTTATTAAGTGAGAACGAAAGCAGTACAACGAAACCTGCTTGAACCCGTTCACCACGCGTTGCCCCGGCCGCGAGGGCTGTGGGATAAGGGGGCATCCACTCATGGCGCAGCAGAACGTTCTATCCTTGGCCAGCAAAAAATCTTCCACCAAGCAGCAGGCTCCCGACCAGGACAAGAGCAAGGCGCTGGACGCCGCGCTCGGGCAGATCGAGCGCGCGTTCGGCAAGGGCTCGGTCATGCGGCTGGGCGATCGCGAACAGGTCGTGGAGGCGGAGACGGTTTCCACCGGGTCCCTTGGGCTCGACATCGCGCTTGGGATCGGCGGTCTGCCGCGCGGGCGCGTGGTCGAGATCTACGGCCCCGAATCCTCGGGTAAGACGACGCTGGCGTTGCACGTCGTCGCCGAGGCGCAGAAGGCGGGCGGCACCTGTGCCTTCGTCGACGCCGAGCATGCGCTCGACCCCACCTACGCCAAGAAGCTCGGCTGCGACGTCGAGGAACTGTTGATCTCCCAGCCGGACGCCGGTGAACAGGCGCTGGAGATCGCCGACACACTGGTGCGCTCGGGGGCGCTCGACGTGCTGGTGATCGACTCGGTCGCCGCTCTGGTGCCGCGGGCGGAGCTGGAAGGCGAGATGGGCGACAGCCAGCCGGGCCTGCAGGCGCGTTTGATGAGTCAGGCGCTGCGCAAGTTGACCAGCTCGATCGCCCGCTCCAACACCATGGTGATCTTCATCAACCAGATCCGGATGAAGATCGGCGTGATGTTCGGCTCGCCCGAAACCACCACCGGCGGCAACGCGCTCAAGTTCTATAGCTCGGTACGTCTGGACATCCGCCGGATCGGGTCGATCAAGGACCGCGACACCGTGGTCGGCAACCAGACCAAGGTGAAGGTGGTTAAGAACAAGATGGCGCCGCCGTTCCGCACGGTGGAGTTCGACATCATGTATGGCGAGGGCGTCTCGAAGACCGGTGAACTGCTCGACCTCGGCGTTTCCGCCAATATCGTCGAGAAGGCGGGTGCCTGGTTCTCCTACAACGGCCAGCGGATCGGCCAGGGGCGTGAGAACGCCAAGAAGTTCCTGAAGGACAATCCGCAGGTCGCCAAGGAGGTCGAGGACAAGATTCGCGAAAACGCCGGTCTCGTCGCCTCCAATATGCTTGAAGGGCCTGACGACCCCAGCGGCGAATACGACGCCCAGGGCTGATGTTAGGCAGACCCTGTCGGACTTGTTGACCAGGGTTTGTGGGTTGACGGCGCGGCGCGCATCCTGAGGCATAAGGGTGCGCGCCCGTTTGCTTTGTGTCCCCAGCCAAGGCCGGTTCTGTGATACGCACCGGCAGTTCGCGCGGCGTTCCGCTACGCCCTGAACGCTGTCGTCTTCGCGCGCGGGTGGACAGCGCGGCGGGGCACTGGCTACATACCCGGCCAAGACGACGGTAGCTGCGCCGCCCCGTGCCACGGGGCCGGAAAATCGCGCGCGAGGTACGCGAAGGGGATCATGACCACCACCAACGAAATTCGCCGCAAGTTCCTGGACTACTTCGGTCGGCACGACCACGAGATCGTTCAGTCCGCGCCGCTGGTGCCGCGCAACGATCCGACGTTGCTGTTCACCAACGCCGGCATGGTTCCGTTCAAGAACGTCTTCACCGGCCAGGAACACCGTGGCTACTCGCGCGCGGTTTCCTCGCAGAAGTGCGTGCGCGCCGGCGGTAAGCACAATGATCTGGAGAACGTTGGCTACACCGCCCGACATCACACCTTCTTCGAGATGCTGGGCAACTTCTCGTTCGGCGATTATTTCAAGGAGCGCGCGATCGAGCTCGCCTGGCTGCTGGTCACCCAGGAGCTGGGTCTGCCCAAGGAGAAGCTGATCGCGACCGTCTACGCCGATGACGAGGACGCCTATCAGCTTTGGCGCAAGATCGCTGGCCTGCCGGACGACCGGATCATCCGAATCGGCACCTCCGACAACTTCTGGTCGATGGGCGATACCGGTCCCTGCGGCCCCTGTTCCGAGATTTTCTTCGACCATGGCCCGGACCTGCCGGGCGGCCCGCCCGGCAGCCCGGACGAGGATGGCGATCGGTTCATCGAGATCTGGAACCTGGTGTTCATGCAGTACGACCAGCCCGAGCCGGGCCAGAAGGTCGATCTGCCGCGCCCGTCGATCGACACCGGCATGGGCCTGGAGCGCATTGCCGCCGTGCTGCAGGGCAAGCACGATAACTACGACATCGACCTGCTGCGCTGCCTGATCGAGAACTCGGCCGAGCTGTCCGGCGTCGATCCGGACGGCGAGTTCCGCGCCTCCCACAAGGTGATCGCCGACCACCTGCGCGCCACCACCTTCCTGATGGCCGATGGTGTGCTGCCGTCCAACGAGGGCCGCGGCTACGTGCTGCGCCGGATCATGCGCCGGGCGATGCGCCACGTGCACAAGCTGGGCGTGCGTGAACCGATGATCTACAAGATGGTGCCCGAACTGACCCAACTGATGGGCGAGCACTTCCCGGAGATCCGCCGGGCCGAGGCGCTGGTCACCGAGACCCTGAAGATGGAGGAAGGGCGCTTCCAGGAGACGCTCGACCGCGGCCTGCGCCTGCTGGAGGACGAGACGGCGAAGCTCGGCCAAGGTGGGACCCTGCCGGGCGACGTCGCCTTCAAACTCTATGATACCTACGGCTTCCCGCTCGACCTGACCCGGGACATCCTGCGCGGCGAGGAGCTGGGCCTGGACGAGCAGGGCTTCGAGGCTGCGATGGAAGAGCAGCGCCGTAAGGCCCGGGCCGCCTGGGCAGGCTCCGGTGAGCAGGCGGATGAAAAGGTCTGGTTCGCCATTCGCGATCACTTCGGCGCGACCGAGTTTCTGGGCTACGACACCGATGCGGCCGAAGGTGCGATCCTGACCCTGGTCAAGGACGGTCGGCAGGTGGACCAGATCGCCGAGGGCCAGCAGGGCTTCCTGATCGTCAACCAGACGCCGTTCTATGGCGAGTCCGGCGGCCAGGTCGGCGATACCGGCATGGTCACCACCGAAGGCGGCGCCAGGGCCCGGGTTACCGATACCCAGAAGAAGGTCGGCGACCTGCATGTCCACGCGGTCGAGGTCGAGCACGGCACGCTGAAGGCTGACGAGCCGGCACACCTGGCGATCGACGGCGCGCGGCGCACGCGCCTGCGCGCGCACCACTCCGTCACCCACCTGCTGCACGAAGCCCTGCGCCGGCGCCTGGGCGAGCATGTGATGCAGAAGGGCTCGCTGGTCGCGCCCGACCGGCTGCGGTTCGACGTTTCCCAGCCCAAACCGATCCAGGAAGACGATCTGCAGGCCGTCGAGGCCGAGGTGAACGCCCGGATCCGGGGTGATACGCCGGTGGAGACCCGCTTCATGGGCAAGGACGAGGCCATGGAGGCGGGCGCTATGGCGCTGTTCGGCGAGAAGTACGGCGAAGAGGTCCGTGTGATCTCCATGGGCGGTTTCGACGAGGGCGCCAACAAGCCCTATTCGATCGAGCTGTGCGGCGGTACGCACGTGGCGCGCACGGGCGAAATCGGCTTTTTCAAGATCCTCCGCGAGGAAGGTCCAGGCGCTGGCGTGCGCCGGATCGAGGCGGTCGCCCACGATGCCGCCGAACGCTTCGTGCGCGCGCAGGAGCAGCAGATCAAGACAGCGGCCAGTCACCTGCGCACCACGCCTGGCGAGCTGACCAACCGGATCGATCAGTTGCTGGAGGAGCGTAAGCGCCTGGAACGCGAGCTGGCGGAGACACGCAAGAAGCTCGCCACTGGCGGCTCCGGCGGCCCGGCCGTTGAGACCCGCGAGGTCGGCGGCATCAAGTTCGCCTGCCAGGTCGTTGCCGACGTGCCCCCGGGCGAGCTCAAGGGCATGGCCGACGCGTTGAAGAAGCAACTCGGCTCGGGCGTTGCGGCCGTGGCGACGGCCTATGATGGCAAGGCCTCGCTCGTGGTCGGTGTGACCAGTGATCTGACCGGCACCGTTTCCGCCGTTGACTTGGTGCGCGCGGGTTCGGCCGCGCTGGGCGGCAAGGGCGGTGGCGGCCGTCCCGACATGGCCCAGGCGGGTGGCCCGGATCCCGACGCCGGTCAGCAGGCGATGGAGGCGATCGAGAACGTGCTGAAGGAGACGGTGGCGGCGTAACCCCGCTAGCTGTCTCCTGATCCCGTCCGCTACCCCTCTGGCGGTGGTACAGCCTCGGCGAGCAGCGGGTCGTCGGCTTGGTCGCGGGCCTGTTCGACCAGCCAATCGACCATCGTGCGCACCCGTGGCTGTGGTGCCATCGCCGGGGTGGTGACCGCGTAGTAGCTGTAGCGTGTGCGTGTCACGGGGCCGAACGGACGCACCAAACGGGCGCTTTCAAGGTCTTCGCGGACCAGCGACAGACGGGCGAGCGCCACGCCCTGTCCGGCCGTCGCGGCCTGCAGTACCAGTCCCGCATCGGAATAGTGTCGGGCCGGCGAGGCGGGGCGCGCGATTCCGGCGGCCCGGCACCAGACCGCCCAGCCGGGGTCCTCTGGCGTATCGTCGACCTTGTCGTGTAGCAGCACGTGGCCCCGCAGATCGCCCGGCGTGCGCAACGGCGGCTCGGCTTCTGTCAGAACAGGCGCACAGACCGGGAAGATCGCTTCGTCCATCAGGTGGGTTGCGACCAGGCCTTGCGCTTCCACCCGGTCGCGCGTCGTGAACCGCAGGGCCAGATGGAAATCCTCCCGATACAGGTCGACCGGCCGGTCACCCGCCGACAGCAGGACGTCGAGCGCGGGATGTTGGGCGTGAAAGTCGGGCAGGCGCGGCAACAGCCAGCGCGAGGTCAGGGATTGTAGCGCGGAGATATGGACCGGTCCTTGGCGTGTCCGGTCGGCGACCGCCGCAGTGCTGGCCGCGATTCGGTCCAGACCATCACGCAGCCCCGGGAGATAGGCCTGTCCTGCCTCGGTTAGCGTGATCCGGCGATTGCCCCGATGGAACAAGGCCACGCCCAGCCAATCCTCCAGCGCGCGCACCTGATGGCTGACGGCGGTTTGCGTCACCGCAAGTTCGTCGGCGGCGCGCGTGAACGACAGGTGCCGTGCGGCGGCCTCGAACGCCTTGGCGGCGTTGAGTGGGGGTAGGCGGCGTGCCATCAGCTGGCCTCCGGAACCGCATGAGTTTCATTCATGCGGTCCGGAGATATCGTCGTTTGTGGACATATGCAATTGCGCCGATCTTCTCCTCAGAGCAGCGGACACGCGGTCCGGGCCAACATGAGGAGAGTTGTCATGACTTGCGGCCAACTGGACGCCGAGCGCGGACGGTCTGGGATCGCTTATGCGCCATGGGGCCCGCGCGGCGTCTGGATGACGTTGCGGTGCTGGCGCCGGCGCGCGGCCGAACGTCGGCAGCTGGCGGCGATGCCGTGGGAGCGGTGGGATGACATCTCGGCCGATCCCGATGCCATCCGGCGCGAGATCGCCAAGCCGTTCTGGCGGGCGTGAGCGAAGAAAAAAAGCCCCGATGACGTGGTCATCGGGGCTTGGACATGCCGTGCTGTCTGGTGCCGGCGCCGTTACGCGTCGGCCGCCACCGTGGCCTTCTGCAGATGGTCTGGATCGTCGACCGCACCGGACTGACGGCCGGCAGGGGCCTTCTTGAGCGCGTCGACGGCGTCCATGCCGTCCAGCACTTCGCCCCAGACGGTGTAGGAGCCGGTCAGGAAATCGCAATCCGCCAGACAGATGAAGAACTGGCTGTCGGCCGAGTTCGGATCCTGCGTACGGGCCATGCCGCAGGTGCCGCGCTTGAACGGCTCCTTCGAGAACTCGCCCTTGAGCTTTTGGCCGGACCCGCCGGTCCCGGTGCCCTTGGGGTCGCCGCCCTGGGCCATGAAGCCCTCCATCACCCGGTGGAAGGGCGTGCCGTCGTAGAAGCCCTGACGGACCAGTTCCTTGATCCGCGTGACGTGGCTGGGCGCCAGGTCCGGACGCAGACGGATGGTCACGCGCCCGGCCGGCAGGTCGAAGTACAGGGTGTTCTCGGAATCGTCGGTCATGGCGTTCACGCGTGGCCCAGGGCCTGCTTGAGGTTGGCGTCGACCGCATCGAAGAATTCGGCGGTGGTGAGCCAGGTCTGGTTCTCGCCGACCAGCAAGGCCAGATCCTTGGTCATCTTGCCCTGCTCGACCGTCTCGACGCAGACCTTTTCCAGCGTCTCGGCGAAGGTGACGACCTCCGGCGTCTCGTCCAGCTCGCCACGGAACTTAAGCCCACGGCTCCAGGCGAAGATCGAGGCGATCGGGTTGGTCGAGGTCTCCTTGCCCTGCTGATGCATCCGGTAGTGCCGGGTCACCGTGCCGTGGGCGGCTTCCGCCTCGATCGTCTTGCCGTCGGCGGTCATCAGGACGGAGGTCATCAGGCCGAGCGAGCCGTAGCCCTGCGCCACGGTGTCGGACTGCACATCGCCGTCGTAGTTCTTGCAGGCCCAGATGTAGCCACCGGACCACTTCAGCGAGGCGGCGACCATGTCGTCGATCAGCCGGTGCTCGTAGGTGATGCCCAGACGGTCGAACTCGGCCTTGAACTCGTTGTCGAACACCTCCTGGAAGATGTCCTTGAAGCGGCCGTCGTAGGTCTTGAGGATCGTGTTCTTGGTCGAGAGGTAGACCGGCCAACCGCGCTGCACGCCGAACTGGAAGCAGGCGCGGGCGAAGTCGCGGATCGACTCGTCCAGGTTGTACATGCCCATGGCGATGCCGGGACCCTTGAAGTCCTGCACCTCGTAGGTCACGGGCTCGCCACCGTCCTCGGGCGTGTAGGTCATCGTGACCTTGCCCGGGCCCGGCACCTTGAAGTCGGTTGCGCGGTACTGGTCGCCATGGGCGTGACGGCCGATCACCACCGGCTGCGTCCACCCCGGCACCAGGCGCGGCACGTTCTGGCAGATGATCGGCTCGCGAAACACGGTGCCGCCCAGGATGTTACGGATCGTGCCGTTGGGCGAGCGCCACATCTTCTTCAGCCCGAACTCCTCGACGCGCGCCTCGTCCGGTGTGATCGTGGCGCACTTGACGCCGACGCCATGCTCCTTGATCGCCTTGGCGGCGTCGACCGTGACCTGGTCGTCGGTCTCGTCGCGGTGCGTGACCGACAGGTCGTAGTACTTCAGGTCGATATCGAGGTAGGGGAGGATCAGGCGTTGCTTGATCCAATCCCAGATAATCCGGGTCATTTCGTCGCCGTCGAGTTCGACGACCGGGTTGGCGACCTTGATCTTCGCCATTTCTGCCTCCCCTTGGGCGCGGTCTGAAACGTCGGATGCCGAGGCTGCGTGCGCGTATTCTCGCGCCCCGGCCGGTCTGGTGCGCCGGACAATAAGCAGGCCGCTTGTGCGGTGCAAGAACCGGGCGCGGCACCTGGTCGCGGGGTTGGCGCTTCAGGTCCAGTCTGGCCGGTCGGGTCGGGTCGGCTCCGGATGGTTGGCGATCGCGGCAAACAGCCCGTCGATGTCGGGAACGACCTCGAACAGCTCGACATGATTGGGCCGTAGGAAGCCCATCGCCTGCTGGTGCGCGAACAGGTCGAACAGCGGTTGCCAGAAGCCGTCGTGATCGATCAGGACAACCGGCTTGTCGTGCAGGCCAAGCTGTTTCCAGGTCAGGATCTCGATCGTTTCGTCCAGCGTGCCGATGCCCCCCGGCAGGCTGCAGAATGCGTCTGACCGCTCGAACATCGCCTGCTTGCGCTGGTGCATGTTGTCGACCACGACGAGTTCGCTGTCAGCCTGCTCGCCGACCTCCCGGCTCATCAGATGGTGCGGGATGATCCCGGTCACCGCGCCGCCCGCTTCCACCGCCGCTTCGGCGACCTGACCCATCAGGCCCACCGTGCCACCGCCATAGACCACACCCACGCCACGTTCGGCGCAACGCCGGCCCAGTTCCTGGGCGATCGTGGTGTAAGCCTGCGCGGCTCCCGGGCTGGAGCCGCAGTAGACGCAGAGGGTGTCGAGTTTGGCCATGGACGTTGCGCTTTCGTGGGCTGGCGATGGGAGGCCGGGAATTGCCTGTCTGCCTTGTCCAACAGGGCGGCCATTCGGTCAATCGCATCGACCGTGTATCTGCAGGGCAGGGTGCGCGTTCAGGTCGTGGTTCGGGTTAAAACATTTCGGGAACGTTGCGCATTTCCTTGGCAAAGGCTAACAATGACGGGCGTGTGGGGGCACGCGACTGGGGGATCGAAAGTATGACGGCATGTCCGGACGATTTGTAGCCGGGGCCGGGGGACTTATTCTGGCCGCAGCCATCGGAGTTTTCGTGGCGCAGCGCGCTGGCTGGTTCGATACGCCCGAATTCACGGGCATACTGCCGGATGCCGGGCCGTCTGGCACCTTGGCACCCAAGGATCAGTCCGCTGAGCAGACTCCGCAATCCGAAACGGAGTCGGAGGCGATCTCGCAGCGTGGCACGGCGATGCCGAGCGAGACACCGCCCAAGACGCGGCCATCGCCGGCGCGTCAGCCCGATGCGCCGACATCCACTGCGCCGACATCCACTGCCATAACCGACGGTGGACAGGAGACCGGCCGGGCGACGTCGGCCTCCACCCCCGATCCGCAAGACACCTCCGCGCGAGCCAGCCGGACGGGCGGCAGCCACAGTGCTGCCATGCCCGAGGATAACGACGCTGGCCCGGAAACCGGTCCGACGCCGACCACGCGTCAGCACTCACGCGTGCGCGATGCCGATTCCGGCATGCAGGTGACCGTGCCCGTGCGCGACGAGGAAGCCAGGGCGCCCGACGCCCAGGTCACCCGGGCGGAGCCGCCTCAGGTGCCGAGCTTCGATATCGTGCGCGTCGAGCGCAGCGGCGAGGCCGTGATTGCCGGGCGTGCGGCGCCGGGCAGTCGGGTTACCGTACTGCGAGACGGGCAGACGGTTGCACGATCAGAGGCGAATACGCGTGGCGAGTTCGTCGCCATTCCGCATCGTCCCCTCCCGTCCGGTCAGCTCCAGTTGACCCTGCGCGCTGAGGGGCCGGAGAGCAACGAGACCCGTGAGTCCGAGCGCGTGGTCGTGATCGATATTCCGCGTGGACCCGGCGGCAACGCGTCCGAACGGGCCGGTCAGGGTCGGGAGTCTCCCACGCAGGCGTCCGGCCAACGCGATGGCGACGGCAGTGCGCGCGTCGCTACGCAGCCGTCGCAAGACGGCTTGCAGCGTACCCGCGACCCCTCAACCGCTCAGGCGATGCGCTCCATGGCTGCCACGCCTGATGCTCATGGAGATACGGACAACGGCCCGGGTACGCGCGGCGATGCGCCGATCGCCGTCCTGGTTCCGCGCGCCGGTCCGGGCGCGGTAGAGCTGTTGCAGCGTCCTGCCGGCGAGACCGGTTTGGAAGACCGCCAACTGGTGCTTGATGCCGTGCAGTACACGGTTGATGGCGGCATCACGATCCGTGGCCAAGCTCCGGCGGGGGCATTGGTCGTCGCCTATCTGAACGCCACCGAACTGGCGCGTACACGGGCTTCTGCCGATGGCGACTGGACGATGACGCCGGATGCCGAGGTCTCGCCCGGTTTGCACACCCTGCGCATCGACCAACTGGGGCCAGAGGGTCGAGTCCAGGCCAGCATCTCCACGCCGTTCGCCAACCAGCCGATGGTCGACGAGTTGGAAGAAGACGACAGCATGGTGGTGATCCAGCCGGGCGATAACCTCTGGACGATCGCGCGGCGGATCTATGGTCAGGGTTGGGAATACACGTTGATCTACCGGGCCAACCGCGATCAGATCGGCAACCCGGACCTGATCTATCCTGGCCAGGTGTTCGTCGTGCCGGAAGCGACGGAATGAAGCCCCGTCGGCGGAAACCGGGGTGGTTCAGTTGCGCGCTGGTTTCTGGCGCGGGCGCAGGGCACCCACAGCATCCAGCAAGTCAAGGTAGGGGCGCAACTCGACCAGCAGGACGCCGACGGTCGCCACCACCGTCACTGGGGTGCGGGGACGGGGAACCTGCGCTGTAAAGGTGATGCGGATTCGTCCGTCCGTTTCCAGACTGAAGCTGCCACTGGCCGGTTGGGCCAGCTTCAGGATGTCCTGGGTGGCTTTCCGGCCCGCGATCGTCTCCGCGGAGTAGGGCAGAACGCCGACCACGGCTTTGATCGTGAGCGGCGCATCGAGGTCGCCTGGCAGTTGCGCCTGAAAGGGCACACCGCGGTAGGAGAATTCGAAAGCGACCGGGCAGGTGCTGGGGTATGCGACGGCGACCTCGCCGGCGGGTGACACCGTCAGATGGCCGACTTCGTATTTACCCTCCGGCGGTACATTGAACGTGTTGAAGACGGTCTGTCCGCCTGCCTTCGCGTTCGAAGTCGCGCTGCTGGATGCTGGCGATGTGTCGATGTACTCGTGATCCCGCGCCACTTGATCCACCGCTGGGCCCCTTCATGATCTGGGACAGTCCGTCCCGGACGCCATTCGACGGCAAACGGCTTAAGAACCGGTTACCGGTTGCCTGCGCGCCGGCGAAAGTCGATAGAACTGTCAGAAGGAGCGATACGCGTATGCTGGACGCCTACATGCGTCGGCGGATCGATCCTGCGCTGGATCGCGTCGGTGCGCGGCTTGCCGCCATTGGCGTACGGGCGGACGCGGTGACGTTGGTGGGGTTCGCGGTCGGCCTGCTGGCGGTCCCGCTGGCGGCGATGGGCTGGCACTTGGCAGCTTTGATCGCCCTGCTGGCGAATCGGCTGGCGGACGGGTTGGACGGCGCGGTTGCCCGGCATGACCGCCTGACCGATCTGGGCGGCTATCTGGACATTGTCTGCGACTTCCTGATCTACGCCGGCCTTCCGGTCGGTTTCGCGCTGTTCGATCCAACGGCGAACGCGCTTGCGGCGGCCGTCTTGTTGTTTTCCTTCATGGGCACGGGCAGTTCGTTCCTGACCTACGCGATTATCGCGGCCAAGCGCGGCGAGACGACGGAAATCCGGGGCAGGAAGTCGCTGTATTACCTGGGCGGCCTGACCGAGGGGACGGAGACGTTCGCCTTCCTCGCGGCGATTTGCGTGTTTCCGCAGGCCTTCGTGCCGCTGGCGTACGTCTTCGCGGCGGCCTGCTGGGTCACCACGGTCTCGCGCATCCTGGCGGCCGTCCGGGCGTTTGGCGAGCGGGCGGGAAGCTAGGGAGTATTGCGCGGCGTCGGGCGAGTGGTGACATACAAGCCGACGCAGCTCAGGATCGTGCCAAGAGCGAGCAGGACATACCCACCTGCGCCGCCGGACCAGGCGAGAGCGAACGAGCCGGCCATCGCGGCTACGGCCAGGATCTTGGCGCGTGTGGGGATCGCCCCTTCGACCTGCCAGGCCTGGATGTAGCGACCAAAGCGCGGATGGGTGTGCAGCCAGTGCCGCAGCGCGGGCGAAGAGCGGGCATAGGCCCAAGCGGCGAGCAACAGCAGCGGGGTGGTTGGCAGCAGCGGCACGAACGCGCCCACCACGCCGAGCCCGACCGCGCAGTGGCCAAATGCGAGCCATAACCAGCGCGTCGCTGGCGCGGCCAGTTGGTGATCCTTGTCCTCGCGCACGCTCATGCGGATCGAACCGTGTTCAGAAGAAAGCGCCCTATCAGAAATGGCAATCGCGGTGCGCCATGACCAGGGGGCGGGGAAGGATAACATGGTCGGGGTAAACGAACGGTTGGCGGTCAAAAGCCTAGACCGGCGGCCTTTGTCGGTGCGCGAGCAGCGAGCCGGCCCAGGCCAGATAGGCCAGGGCTGCGAGTATCATCCCGGTTTCCAGCCAGTTGGAGCGATCGTCGCGCCGGGCGGCCTCGGCCCGTGTGGCGCGGTCGCGGAAGCTGGGCAGCACGGGGTCGAGGGTTTCCGTCGTGTCGTTGGCCGCGGCAAGCGTCTCCGCTTCCCGCAGCGGCACCGGCCGTCCCTGGATGCCGACCGTGCTGGCCGGGCCGCCATGGACGGGGCCTGTCGTCGCTTCCTGGAGCGCGGGGCCGGCCAGCACCAGTTGCATCGATAGCGTGTCGATCGGGCCATCGCTTCCGGGGACCGCAGAGGCCGGCAGCCGCTGGGCGTTCAGAAAGAAAGGCGGGGCGATCACCCACTGGCTCAGGTCTGCTGCCTGGATATCGTTGTTGGCCGGGGTGCCGAGCGCCTCCCGCGCACCTTCGTCCAGCAGCAACAGAGCGGCGTCCAACTCGCCCGCGCGCAGGGCCGAGATCAGTTGGCCAGAGGTCATCCGTTGGGCTGGTTGGTTGCTGGCCAGCGCCAGGATGCGCGCCGCGACCTTGCCGCCAGCGGTCCAGCCGGGCTGTGTCCCGACGCGCTGGGTCAGGGGGTTACGCTCCGGAGCTTCGCGCCCGGCGCGCGTCAGGAGCAAGAATGGCTGGCGGCCGACGGCGGTGATCGCTTCCAGTCGCGGGTCGCGCCCGCCATAGGCGCCGCGCCAGCTTAGCTGGAAGAAGTCGCTGGTGTGCACGATGGCAAGTTCGGCGGTACCGTCGGCAAG